>NZ_JAESLK010000018.1:0-352985 GCF_017892585.1 Staphylococcus sp. GDY8P57P
ACAGGAGTCTGGACTTGACTCTAATGTTCGATTCAAAATATATATATATATAATGAATAAATCATAATACAAAAAACTCACCTCCAAACATTCGTTGTTTAGAAGTGAGTGAATTAAATTTTTATACAAATTGAGAAGTTAAGTTGTTGAAATCTTCTTCAGTTATATGAATATCTCGCTTAGATAATGCACTTTCATTTAGTTCTTCTATTTGAGATTCATATGACGGGGTTTCAGTGTCTTGATACACGATACCTTTTACTAAAGACTCATGATCTAAAACAGTCTTCATAGCTAATTGTTTATCAGACGTATCATAGCCTTCTATGTCATCTAAGCTTGTTAAATGTTCTTTAAACCAATCATACGTATTTACTTTGTTATAAGTTACACAAGGTGAAAAGACATTTACAAATGAAAAGCCATCATGATTAATCGCATCTTCAATGAGCTTAGTTAACGCTTTAATATCACTCGAGAACCCTTGGGCTACAAATGTTGCACCTGATGATAATGCTAATTCAAGTGGTGCAACATTCTTCTCAATATTACCTTTAGGCGTAGATTTTGTTATGAAACCTACTGCAGATGATGGAGAGGTTTGCCCTTTAGTTAAGCCATAAATTTGATTATCCATAACAATATACGTCATGTTCATATTACGTCTTAATGCATGAATAGTATGTCCCATACCAATAGCGTATCCATCACCATCACCACCAGAGGCAATGACAGTTAAATCCTTGTTCGCCATTTTAACCCCTTGTGCTAGTGGTAATGCGCGTCCATGTATACCATGTACGCCGTATGAATTAATATAACCAGATAATCGGCCTGAACAGCCAATACCAGTAATGATTGCTACTTCCTCAGGCTCTAATCCGACGTTGGCAGCTGCTTTTTGAATAGCTGCTTGAACTGAGAAATCGCCACAACCTGGACACCAATTTGGCTTCACATTATTACGAAAATCTTTAAATGTAGCCAATTATACCAACTCCTTAATTTCACTTACTACTTCTTGCCCTTTAGATTCAATTTCATGAGGTAAGAAAGGTGTACCATCATAT
The DNA here is from genome assembly GCF_017892585.1 of Staphylococcus sp. GDY8P57P. NCBI lineage: Bacteria > Bacillati > Bacillota > Bacilli > Caryophanales > Staphylococcaceae > Staphylococcus > Staphylococcus sp. GDY8P57P. The sequence continues at coordinate 1,071 of NZ_JAESLK010000018.1, forward strand.
TTAGTTTGATTAATCAATTTATCTTGAATTGTTGTATTCATTTTAAGGATATTTGAAAGTTGTCCTTGATAATTATGTTCAACAACAATGACTTTAGATGCTTTATTAATAGCTGATTGAATAACATCTTTCGGCATAGGATGAAGTTGACGAATCTGCATAGTATTCACTTTTAAACCTTGCGCATTAAGTCTTTCAGCACCTTCTTGAATCGCACCTTTACTAGATATAAATCCAATAAATAAAATATCGGCTTCTTCGTGTTGTTCATTTAATTCAACTGGTTTTTCAATTAATAGATTTGCTGTTTTACGCATTCTCTTGTCCATTTGTTGACGTCTATTTTCAGCCGCTTCACTTGGTTTACCTTCTTCATTGTGTTCTACGCCAGTTACATGATGTATACCGCCTTTAACTCCAGGTATAGGTCTAGGTGATACACCATTTCCTGTTAACGCATATCTTCTAAAGTATTGTTTGTCATCCTCTTCACGTTCAATATCAGATTGCAATAATTCGCCTCGTTGAATGTGAATTTTATTATAATCAAGATGTTCAACCGTTTGTTTACCTAATGATAATTGTAAATCACTCAATACGATTACTGGACATTGATATGCTTCAGCTAAGTTAAACGCTTCAATCGTTAAATAAAAAGCATCTTCAGCATCGGTAGGCGCTACTACAATCTTTGGTATATCCCCATGCGTACCATAAATCATTTGCATTAGATCAGATTGTTCTTGTTTAGTTGGTAAACCCGTTGATGGTCCACCACGTTGTGTATTAATAATTACTAATGGTGTTTCCGTCATACCTGAAAGGCCTATAGCTTCCATCATAAGTGAAAGACCTGGTCCTGCACTGGCAGTAAATGCTCTAACACCTGCATAATTAGCACCAATTGCCATATTAGCTGCAGCAATTTCGTCTTCAGTTTGTACTACTGTACCGCCTACTTTAGGTACGTTCGCAATCATATATTCCATTATTTCAGATGCAGGTGTAATTGGATAGGCAGCCATGAAACGAGAGCCCGCTGAAATAGCACCTAACCCTATTGCATCATTACCAATCATATATAAATGAGGATCTTTATCCGTTGGTTGCAATTTAAAATCTAACTGTAAATCATTTATTTGTGCTTTCATCAATGCATAACCTTGATTTAAAGCTTCAATATTCATTGCTACAACGTTTTCACCTTTTTTAGTAAACATATTTGTTATAAGCGTTTCGAATGTAGTTGTATCTAAATCCATGATGGCACACGTTGCACCAACAGCAACCATATTCTTCATAAGTGCAGTACCTAGTTCTTTAGCTGTGCTAGTAAATGGTAATTCAATAAGTTGAGCACGACACGCTTCAGGTTTCGTCGGTTTCGCCTTTGCATCAGCAATAATAATACTATCTTCACGCATTTCATGATGGTTCAATTCAATTGTTTCTTGGTCAAAAGCCACCAAAATATCCAAATCATCACTAATTGCATGTACAGGTGTAGTGGATACTCTAATTTTATTATTAGTGTGTCCGCCTTTAATACGGCTTGAGAAATGTCTATATCCGTATAAATAATAACCTTTACGGTTCATCGCTGTGGCAAAAATTTCTCCTGTCGATTCGATACCTTCACCTTGTTGTCCGCCCACTTTCCATGATATTTGTGATTTCATATCATATGCCTCCTGTGGAATTAATTCATAATAAATCATAACAAAAATAACCACCGTCTTACTATGACAACAGTGGCAATTATTTAAATTCATACTAATGGACTATATCCAATCGTCTATGAATGGTTTCAAATTATTTATTAAAAGGATGATCGTCGTTGATGAGTATTCTTTCAATATGCTTAGTTTTTCCTTCTTTATCTAAATCTATAATAACACCTGAAAGAACACTTCTGCCATCATTCGGCACAACATGACGTTGTGGCAAGCTTGTGATAAATCGTTCAATGACTTCATCACGATTAATTCCGAGTATTCCGTCATAATACCCTGTCATACCTACATCTGTGATATAACCCGTACCATTAGGAAGCACACGTTCATCCGATGTTTGAATATGTGTATGCGTTCCAACTACCGCACTGACTCTACCATCTAAATACCATCCCATTGCGTTTTTTTCTGATGTCGTTTCCGCGTGGAAATCTACAAAAATGTAATTCGTTTCTTTTTTAGCTTCTTCAATTAGTTGATCAGCTTTTTTAAAAGGGTCATCTATATCTTGCATAAATGAACGTCCTTGTAAATTTATAATCGCTAATTTAATATCATTAATTTGAATAAATCTCATACCTACACCAGGTGCTTCACTAGGAAAATTTGCTGGTCTAACCATTCTATTTGCATTATCAATAAAATCATAAATTTCACGTTGTCCATATGTATGATTGCCCATTGTCATGAAATCTACACCATCTCTTAATAATTGCTTATACAATTTTTCAGTTAAACCTTTACCATGTGCTGCATTTTCAGCATTAACGATACTTACAGTTGGTCTATAAGATTGTTTAATTTTAGGTAAATATTCAGCAATCGCATTTCTTCCAACTTTTCCTACGATATCGCCAATAAATAATATTCTCATTGAATGTTCATCCTCTCATAAAAATAGTTTAATTCATATAGGGCTATAATAAAAGAGGATATTCTCACTCTTTTTAAATTAGATATCTATTTACTTTAGCATGTATACAACATATGTTAAGATAGATTTAACAAAAATAATAGGAGTTGTAAAATTTACATGTCAATTAATATTGATCCAGAGAAGTTTGCAGAATTAGTGGTAAAATCTAATCCGTCTAAATCAGAAGATGCAGAAGACATTGCTAAAGAAAGTCTTGAATTATACATCAATGCTTATCGTTTAGCGGAAAGATACTCAAATATTGCTACTAATTGTTATGATACAGCAGAAATTATTTCTGAATTGAAAAAAACTGATTTACAACTTAAATAATTTATTAAATCATCAATTAAGTAAAACACAAAAATATTTTAAGTTTACATTTAACAATTATTATAAGCGATTGAATTTTAAGTGTTAAGTTGTTCATTTACATTAATGTTCAATCATTGGCTCGGAGTGAGATAAAGAAATTTATCTTGCTCCTTTTTATTTCTTAAAATTGAAGTATGACAAATGGTCATTTAATTTTCAAGTTCTCCCTTTCATATATTAAAGTTCACCTGATACTTCTTTTACGGTATGGCCTCATTTTTAACTATTAAATGACACTTTAAAGGCATAAAAAAACAGATCCAAAAATTGGATCTGTTAAAAATTATTTCGCATACTCTACTGCTCTTGTCTCTCTTACAACTGTCACTTTGATGTGACCAGGATATTGTAGTTCATCTTCAATTTGTGATTTAATGTCTCTAGCCAACCTGTGTGACTTCAAGTCGTCTATTTCCTCAGGTGATACAATGACTCTTATTTCTCGACCTGCTTGGATTGCGAATGCTTTTTCAACACCATCATAACCTTCAGAAAGTGTTTCTAAACGTTCCAATCTACGAATATAATTCTCTAATGTCTCTTTACGTGCACCTGGTCTTGCTGCAGATAATGCATCAGCAGCTGCTACCAAAATAGATATGATTGACGTAGGTTCTACATCACCGTGATGTGAATGAATTGCATTAATGACAGTGTCATTTTCTGCATATTTCTTAGCTAGTTCAACACCAATTTCTACGTGACTTCCTTCAACTTCATGATCGATGGCTTTACCTACATCATGAAGCAATCCAGCACGTTTGGCTAAGCTGACATCTTCCCCTAGTTCAGCAGCTAACATTCCTGATAAATGCGCTACTTCAATTGAATGTTTTAAGACGTTTTGACCATAGCTTGTTCTATAATTAAGACGACCTAAAACTTTAACTAAGTCTGGGTGCATGTTATGAACATTAATTTCAAATGTGGCTTGTTCACCAGCATCTCTTATAATGTCATCTACTTCTTTTCTAGCTTTATCAACCATTTCTTCTATTCTGCCTGGATGGATACGTCCATCTGAGACTAAATTAACTAATGCAGTACGCGCGATTTCACGTCTAATTGGATCAAAACCAGATAAAATGACTGCTTCTGGTGTATCATCAATGATTAAATCAATACCTGTTAATGTTTCTAAAGTTCTAATATTTCTACCTTCTCTACCAATTATGCGACCTTTCATCTCATCATTTGGTAAATTAACTACTGAAACTGTTGATTCTGTCGTATGATCAGCAGCTAAACGTTGTACGGTAGTAGCCAATAATTCTTTTGCTTTTTTATCAACTTTTTCTTTAGCTTCTTTTTCTTTTTCTTTAACAAGTACAGCAATATCTTGTGACAGTTCTTGTTCAACCCTTTGAAGTTGTTCATTTACAGCTTCTTCTTGAGTGAGACCGGAGATGCGTTCTAATTCTTGTTCATGCTTCATTATTAATGTCTGAACACTACTCTCTTTTGCATCTACTTGTTGTTGTCTTTCTTCAAGTTTAGATTCTTTTTGTTCTAAAATCTCATCTTTTTTATCAAGAAGATCAGATTTTCGATCTAAATTTTCCTCTTTTTGAAGAAGTCGGGCTTCTTGTCTTTGAAGCTCACCACGTCTTTCACGTAGTTCTGATTCAGTTTGTTCTCTTATGATTTGGTTTTCTTCTTTTGCCTCTAATAATTTTTCTTTTTTGATATTATCAGCTTCTTTTTGACCTTGCTTAATAATATCATCAGCAGTTTGTCTAGCTTGTAATTGCTTTTGATGCAATAAATTTCGGGCTACAATATACCCCACAACAACCCCTAGAATAATCCCCAGCAAAATGAGTAGGAGGTTTAATAAATTCACATAAACACCTCCTTTTTCTAGGTATTTGCTTTGTATATCAAAATCTCTTCATGATTTTTATGAATGTATAATAATTATACATATCAATTGTACGTTTATTAACTTGTTAGTGTCAAGATATGAAATTCCACTGGTGTGGTGTTCATTCATTCCAAGCCCCGATCCCCACCTTGCTTTGCTTGTTGAATTTCTTGGTGTGATTTCTTGTGTTGGGTCATATACAACCGGGATATCTATTTAATTGAATTCATTTTATTTAAGTGTTTGCTAAATTCAATGCCATACAGCAAATTGCTATCACTATTTATAACGCTTTCTCAAACTATGTATTCATTGAAAGTTCTATTTTTATATAACAAAAAAGTCTACTACATTTTCACTGATACACTACTTCTGTTGACACTTTTTTCATTGTCCATAACGAAAATAGCTTATCAAATGTAGAAGACTCTTTTCATGTTTCAAGCAACTATTTAAATGAATCGTTTTGTTTACTCATACGTTTCAAGTAAATTAATATACATGTGTTTAATTCAAAATTAAAGTTTTAAACGCTATTCTTCATCAAATAATGTTTGAGGGGCATCTTCTTCTTTATCCTCAACATCACCATCAAAAATACCAAGTTTTTCTCGTAATTTACGATCAATTTCTTCTTTAACTTGTGGATTTTCTTTAAGATACGTTTTTACATTTTCTTTACCTTGACCCATGCGATCACCGTTATAAGAATACCATGCACCTGATTTATCTACGATATCATTTTCAACACCAAGATCAATCAGTTCACCTTCTTTAGAGATACCTTGACCATACATGATGTCTACTTCAGCAACTCTAAATGGAGGTGCAACTTTATTTTTTACGACTTTAATCTTAGTTCTATTACCAACAATTTCTTGTCCTTGTTTTAACTGTTCAGCACGACGAACTTCTAAACGTACAGAGCTATAGAATTTTAACGCACGTCCACCTGGTGTAGTTTCAGGGTTACCAAACATAACACCAACTTTTTCACGTATTTGGTTAATGAATATAGCCGTAGTATTCGATTTCGAAATGGCACCAGATAATTTACGTAGTGCTTGTGACATTAAACGGGCTTGAAGTCCCACATGTGTATCACCCATCTCACCTTCAATTTCTGCTTTAGGTGTTAATGCTGCAACAGAGTCAACTACTACTATATCTACTGCACCACTTCGAACAAAAGCTTCGGCAATTTCTAAACCTTGTTCACCATGGTCTGGTTGTGATAGATATAAATTATCAATATCTACACCTAGTGCTTCAGCATATACTGGATCCAATGCGTGTTCGGCATCGATGAATGCAGCAACGCCACCATTCTTCTGTACTTCAGCAATAGCATGTAAAGCTACTGTAGTTTTACCAGAACTTTCTGGACCATAAATCTCAATGATTCTACCTTTAGGATAACCTCCTACACCAAGTGCATTATCTAAAGTAACTGAGCCACTTGATACACTTGAAACACGACGTCCTTTGTTGTCGCCTAGTTTCATAACGGCACCTTTACCGAAAGATTTTTCCATATTTTTTATAACTGTATCTAAAGCTTTTTGACGATCATTATCCAAAGCGAAACCTCCTATTAATGAGTTAATCCTCGTATTAATATCTTAACTAATACTATACATTCATTTGAATCTAATTACAAGTTTTTTGCGAATATTTGTTCGCTTTTATTGAAGTGTCTTATCACAAAATCGAACAAATGTACTCAATAAGCGCTCATATTTTCAAAAAGAAACATTATTTAAACCAATTTAATAATTTTATCATGGCATAATTTTGACTTCTGTTTTGTAATATATTTCGTTTTAACGGCATTTTAAATGTTTCAAATTTAAATATACGTTCATCGCTATACCCAAGATAAACTTGCTCTTGATCATGTAATAACGCTATACCCAATTTAGTTTTATATAAATCTTTTACATATTGTGTTGCGTATTTAAGTTTATCTTCAATATTATCTATCTCAGAGATAAAGACACGTGAATCTGGTAATTGTCCCTCTAGAAGATGATTGGTATCATAATTTTTTAATCGTGTGTACAGTGCGCCATTAGTCACACCATCATATAGACTAAAGCGTGTATCCATAGCATTCATTAGTGCTTGTTCAATTACAATATCATCTGAACCATAATAATATTTACCAATTCTATCAAGAATTGCATTCTTAGTAGGTTCAATTAAGTTTTTACACTCATTTTTCGTATCGGCATTGGCAGTCAATCTTATATATACTTCATGCGTACCAGCTAATGGTGCGATGGTTGGGTTATCTTGATGATCAATTAAATCCATTAATTCAGTTTCAACTTTAGATTCTCCAATTCCAGCAAATCTCAATTGTTCTGAAAAAATAACGCTATCATCATCCATTAAACAAGGTAATAATTCATTTTTGGCCATTGGTTTCATTTCACTTGGCGGACCAGGTAACAAAATAACTTTCTTATCTTCTATTTCCACTAACATACCTGGTGCCATTCCATAGTGATTTTGTAATACTTTAGCACCTTCAATAACTAACGCTTGTTGTTTATTATTCGGCGTCATTTCTTGACCTTGTTCTTTAAAATAATTTTCTATATATTCTAATGCTGTAGCATCAGTTACTAGATTTTTACCAAGCACTTTTGCAACAGTATGCTTTGTTAAATCGTCTTTCGTAGGTCCTAATCCTCCAGTGAACACAATTGTGTCATATCGTTTTAACCCGTTTTTAATCACACGTTCTAATCTTTGCGGATTGTCTCCAATAACCGTATGTTCAACGACACTTTTTCCAATACTGTTAAATAATCTTGATAAATATTGTCCATTTGTATTGGCAATTTGACCCAATAAAAGTTCTGAACCTACAGCAATAATTGAAATATTCATGTTCATTTCTCCCTATAGTGATAATTCTTACACGACATCTATTATTATAATGCATCGAATGACGCTTATTCTAAAATTTGAACTTAAAAAACCAAGAATAACTAGGAATAGCGTTGTCTTTCTATTCACTAGTATTCTTGGTTATATTTTCACTAATTTAATGTTTAAAAACATCTCTACCTTTATAAAAGTATTCAATTCCAGATAAAATCGTAAATAAAACACCAATATAAAGTAATACTTGACCTATTTGAATGCCTATCCAAGTTGCTAATAAATCACCCATTAAAATCCAGATAATTGCAACCATAGTCACAGCAGTTTTAATTTTGCCTAATTGTCCTGCCGCACTTACAAAACCTTGCTCAATTTGTAATAATCGTAATCCTGTAACTGCAAATTCACGTGCGATAATAATAATGGCTACGACAGAATTCGTAAGTCCTAATTGGACCATAACAATTAATGCACTTGAAACAAGTAATTTGTCAGCTAAAGGATCTAAAAATTTACCCATATTCGTTACAAGTTGCCATTTTCTAGCTAAGTATCCATCAAGAAAGTCACTTAAAGAAGCTACAATAAAAATAATTGCAGCAATAAGTTGCTCAATGCGAATGTCAAATCCACCTAAAATAGATACATTGCCAAATCCAAAGTTCACTAGAGCAAATAAAATAAAAACTGGAATTAATATTACCCTAAAAATCGTGATTTGATTTGGTATATTCATGTTAAAGCCTCATTTCTAATTTTATCTCTTACTTTATAATAGTAACACAGCTAAGACCCATAAGATAAACGTAATTACAATGATACCGCCAATTAATATCATTAATTGTAGAGGTTCTTTATCTTTAGTGCGATATGTAGGTGCTTCATCGTTATGGTATCTGTTCAGAAGTTCATTTAATTGATGTTGACTATCCGGTATTTCCTCACGATGCGCTTGTATCAATTGATATGAATCTATATTTACTACACTCGCATAACGGCGAATAAATCCCTCTGCATAGTCCACTTTTGCTAATTCATCAAAGCGGTTTTCTTCGATTAATTTAAGCGTATCACGTTTAATTTGAGTACGCTCTTCTAACTCTGCTAAAGTCATACCTAACCTTTCGCGTCTACCTTTCAATGTTTCACCAATTGTCTTCACTTTCAAAAGCCTCCACAACCACTATTCAAAAAATCCAAAACCTCCGCCAAACATGTCTTCTCCAAAGTCTAGCGAATTTTTACTTTTAACTGTTTGTTGCTTCATTTGATCATATTCAATTTCTTGATTTTCATTCTCTCTCAATTCAATAATATAATCAAAATCATCCATGCTATAGTTCCCTGATTCTACAAATAAATCAGGATGTTCAACCACCTTAATTGATGGTAATGTCATGACTTCACGAACTAATTCTTGATGCTTAGGATTTGATTCTCTAGCAGTGACAGCGCCATCAATAATATAGACATGATTTGAATCATATTCCCCTTTAATAAGTGAACTGCGAACAGTTTGCTTAATTAAAGTAGAGCTTATAAATAACCAACGTTTATGAGCACATACGCTTCCAGCTACTATAGATTCTGTTTTTCCTACACGTGGCATCCCTCTGATACCAATCAACTTATGACCTTCCTCTTTGAAAAGTTCAGCCAAAAAATCAACTAATAATCCTAAATCTTCACGTTCAAAACGAAATGTCTTTTTATCATCAGCATCTTGTTCAATATAACGTCCATGCCTTACAGCTAATCTATCACGCAATTCAGGTACTCTTAATTTGGTTATTTCTATTTCACTCAGTTCATTGATTATATGTTCAAAGCGATTAACTTTTTCGAGACTATCTGTTTTAATTAACAAACCTCGTCGGCCTTGATCTACCCCATTAATCGTAACAATACTTATGCCTAACATGCCAAGTAAACTTGAAATATCACCTAGTAACCCTGCTCGGTTAACCGTGATTTCATACTCAAGATACCATTCTTTTTTTTCGGCTACTGTCATCAATATCCGCCCCTTGTTTTAAATGGTAACCTACCATTGGAATATTAAAAATTAGTAATCATATTATAGCATTTAGAACTTAATACAAACACTAATTTTTTCATTCTGCGTTTTCAATCTGTCTCAAATTAGATATACCAAGCACCATTGACTTTTTGAATTGTTCCAGTAACACTTTTTGCAAGTGGACTCCACAAATAAGCACATGTATGAGCAATTTCATCAGGAGTTATCATTCGCTGTTGTGGTAACTCTGCTAAAATAGACGACATATCTTCTGAATTAAATGATTGTGCCATATTACCACTTACAAAACCAGGCGTAACTGCATTGACAGTGACATTCGTCATTGCTAATTCCTGGCTTAGCGCTTTAACAAAGCCAATTTGAGCACTCTTCATTGTAGAATAAATGGTCTCCATACTTGCACCTGTTTCCCCCCAAATGGACGAAATAACAATAATTCGACCAAATTCACTATGACGTATTGTATCTATAAAATAACGACAACATCGAATTAATTGCTTAACATGAATATTGTAGCTATGATCAATATCTTCATCAGACATATCTTGTAATAAGCCGTACAAAGCTGTACCACTACTATAAATCAAGCAATCAATATGTTTCACATGGCCAAAAGTTTCTTCCAAATCAATATCTTGTGATAAATCAGCTTGTATAAATTCAACAGCTTCTCCTTCATACTTAGCTTGTAACGTACTTATATCAGATTGAAAATATTGAACAATGACTTCGTTACCTTCCTCTAATAACCGTTCTACAATTGCTGTACCAATACTTCCTGAGCCACCAAGTACTAATGCTCTCATTAAGATTTAAGCTCCAAACGACTATCAACCATATTATCAATATTTAAAAACTTAGATGCTGTTTCATTAATACTATCTAATGTTATATTCTCAATAATATCTAACATATCGAACACACTGACACCCTCAAAATATAATTTAGCATATTGATTCGCTATATATTCAGGAGAATTTAAACTTGAAATATATTCACCAATAAATTGTTTTTTCAATAAATCAAATGCTTCTTGGTCTTTCAATTTACCGCGATGCATGTTGAGTTCATTTAATAACACTTCTTTCAACTTATTTGGATGTTGTGTCGCACTCGTAATGATTGAGAAACAATAGGTAGGTTCGAGCACAAATTGATAGCCAAATGATTCATCAATCAAATCTTCATTCAATAATGTTTGATAGAAATCCGTTTCTTCACCAAATACTAATTCGAAAAATAGCGTCATTTCTAAATCATGTTGTACATATTGTTGTGGCGATGCCTTAGTTGGTTCATTTTTAAATCCTAACATTAACCTAGGTGACTGTAGCTTCATTTCTTCAGTTACAAATGGTGTTATCACTTTAGTTGGCTCATCAATAGTTGCTCTTTCAATTTTAGGTTGATTCGTTTTATCTCTTTTATTTTCATGCGTTTCAACAATATCGCGTATATTTTCTGGATTCACATCGCCAACTACAAATAACACCATATTCGATGGATGATAAAATGTTTCATAACATAGATATAAGTCATCTTTTGTAATATTATAGATACTCTCTACGCTACCAGCTATATCCACTTTAATTGGATGATTTTGATACATCGCACGTAGCGTATTAAACATAATTTTATAGCCAGGTTGTTCTTGATACATTTTTATTTCTTCAGCGATAATCCCTTTTTCTTTATCAACCGTTTCCTTCGAAAAGAATGGTGTCTCTACCATTTCTAATAATCTTAGAATATTACTTTCAACATTATCTGTGGCACTGAATAAATAACTAGTACGATCAAAACTAGTAAATGCATTGACTTGCGCATTATCACTTGCAAATGCAGTAAATAAATCTTCAGTGTCATCTTTTTCAAATAATTTATGCTCTAAAAAGTGAGCGACGCCATCTGGTACAGTTACAAACGCATCTTGATTATGTGGTTTAAAAGTATTGTCTAGAGAGCCAAATTGAGTCGTATACGTTACGAATGTTTTTTGAAACCCTTTTTTTGGAATAACGAATAAACGTAACCCATTAGCTAATTCATGTTCAAATACACGCTCATCAATGAGTTCATAATATGTTTCTTTCATTAAGAATGACCACCCTTCGTAAGTGCATAAATTGTATCAAGTTTAGCTTTATTGGCCATAGTTACCACATCTTCTTTAGTAACTTTTTGGATGTGATTAATATAGTTTTCATCTGTTTGCAAACGTTCTAAAAGTAACTGATTTTGCATAACTTCGATAATACTTTTAGGTCGATCGGCAATCTCATGTCTATGGGAGATGATAATTTTTTTGGCGAGTTCTAATTTATTTTCGTCAAATTCACCACGTTTAAATTTATCAAACTCTTCCAAAATTGTATCTTTAGCAAGTTCAAATTTATCTGCTGATACACCACTTAATACAAAGAGATAACCATTTTTACCATCTAATTGTGAATGGATTGAATAGGCTAGACTTTGTTTTTCACGTACTTCATTAAATAAAACGGATGATGGGTCCCCACCAAACATCGTATTTAATACTACTAATGCATAATAATCTTGTGCCCCAAAACGCGTTGGAAAGCGATAGCCCATATTTAATTTTGCTTGGTCCACTTCATCCTCTTCAACAATATATTGTGGTTCTGAGTTTGAATCCATTAAATACGGTTCATTAGATTGCGTCATTTCAAATGGTTTAATTATAAATTTCGACTTAATTAATTGCTTAACTTCTTGTTCATCTACATTGCCAACAACATAAACCGAACATTGATCATTGTTAATCATATTTTGATATGTATGATATAAGCTTTTAGGTGTAATTGTATTTATTTTCTCAATTTGTCCTGTCGCTAAATAGCGATACGGTTCATCTTTAAACATGTATTTTAATAAATTTAAAAATGAATATTGCGCCTTATTATCGATAATAGCTTCAATTTTTTTAGTTAGTAGAGATTTTTCTTGATTGACAAATGTTTCATTAAACGCACTATTTTCAATGAGTGGTTGATTGATTACTTCATATAAGACATTCAATCCTTTTTCAAAAAGTGGTGTTGAATCTTTGAGGTAACGTTCATTAACAATTTCTAATGAGATAGTGATCACATGTTTATCTTTAAATTTAGAAACAAAACTATGTATGTAAGCACCATATAATTCTGACAGTTGTTTACTAAACGCTTTATCAGTTGGCCATTTTTGTGTAGCACGAACTAATAATTTACTAAGTAAAGATCGTGCTGTGATGGTTTCGTAATCTAAAGGTGCCATAAATTTGAAAGTAATCATAGTTGTCTTAAATTTATCTGTAGGTAACACATCGATATGTATGTGTTGATCTTGATTGATTTGTTGTTCTAACATTCATCCACACTCCTTAATATCAAATCTATATTTTTGTACGTGTCAGTTTAAATTTAACTAAACTGCTCTTCACATAATTTAAAGAATATAAAATAGGTTTACCCAATTCATCATAATGTACAACCTTTAATAACATTAAACCTTCATGTGGAGAAGCGTTCAGAATATCAGAAATATGTGGCTCATAACTAATTGCTTCAACTTCTGTTTCAGCAGAAGCAACTTTATGACCGGTATTCGTCTCAATTGCATTTAGCATGGAACCATCACTGATTTGATAATCAGTACAGGTAAGATAATCTTTTGAAATTTTATCTAAACAATAAATAACTGGCTGATGATTTGCAGTGCGTAGACGCTCAATAATTGTAATTGGTTGTTTATCTTCAATGCCTAACATTTGTGCATCTAATATGGAGGCAGGTTGTTCCTCTAAACTCAAATATTCAGTTCCTGAGTGGTAACCTGCTTCTTGAATCATATCGTTTATGCTGAATAATTTATTTAATGGATAGAAGAAGGGGTGTAATGACTTTACACTTGGTCCTTCTTCAAAGTTATCAGTCAAAACTTGTTCAGTAATAAGTTCACCAATTGCATCATAGACATCGTCTGTTTTCACATTCAATTCTCTGGCAATAGATAAATTGCTAGGTAGTTTATCACCAGGTTTTAAAGATTGTTCTTTAATTTGCTTTAGAATATACTCCTTAACTTTAAAAGCTGCATTTATCTCTGTCATCATTTACACCTCTTCATCATCTAAATTTACTAATACTTGTCTTGGTTTACTACCTTTTTGTGGTCCGATAACTTGGTTTCGTTCTAAATCATCCATTAATCTAGAAGCACGATTATAGCCAATTCTAAATTGTCGTTGTAATAGCGACGTACTTGCTTTTTGTTGCTCAATAACAAATATATAGGCATCATCATACAGAGCATCTTCACTCTTCATTTCTGATTTGTCTACAGGTGCATCTGGTTCCATTTCTTTCACGTAATTCGCTTTTTGTTGTTCAACCACATAATTAACAACATCTTGAACTTCTTGGTCACTTAAGAAAGCACCTTGTACACGCGTTTGAGATGACTCTCCATTACCTACATAGAGCATATCACCTTTGCCGAGTAACTTTTCGGCTCCACCAGAGCCAATAATTGTTCTAGAATCAGTTTGAGAACTTACGGCAAATGCAATACGTGAAGGAATATTATTTTTAATGATACCAGTAATTACATCTACAGATGGTCTTTGTGTTGCAACGATTAAATGAATGCCTGCTGCTCTGGCCATTTGAGTAATACGTTGAATGGCATTCTCAACTTCTTTACCTGCAACCATCATCAAATCAGCTAATTCATCTACAATAACTACGATATATGGTAATTCTGCTTGTTTCTCATCGAGTTCTTCATTTTGACGACGTATAAATTTATTATACCCTTCAATGTTACGTGTAGACGAATGTTGGAATAAATCATAGCGTCGTTCCATTTCTGCCACTACCTTTTCTAAGGCTTGAGAGGCTTTATGTGGATTGGTCACTACTGGTATTAATAAATGTGGCACCCCATTATACACATTTAATTCTACCATCTTAGGGTCAATCAACATGAGCTTGACCTCATGTGGTTTAGCGTTTAATAGAATACTAGTTATAATACCGTTAATACATACAGACTTACCGCTACCTGTTGAACCGGCAACAAGAAGGTGTGGCATTTCATTTAATTGAATTGTAATTGGTTCACCAGAAATATCTCTACCAAGACCTACTTCTAATTTGTTACTTGCTGGAAATTTAGATTCAAGCACTTCCTTAAGGGTAACTAATGAAATCTTATCATTTGGCACTTCAATGCCTACTGCTGAACGTCCAGGTATTGGCGCTTCAATACGTACATCTTTTGCTGCTAATGCAAGTGCAATATCATTATGTAAGTTCACAATTTTGCTTACTTTAACGCCTTGAGCAGGTTGAATTTCATATTGTGTTACGGCTGGCCCAATTTTAATCTGTTTCACTTTAGCATTAACACCAAAGTTTTTCATTGTAGATTCAAGTATTTGGCCTTTACGTTGAACTTCAGCCTTAGAAGTTGTTTGTTGTTTAGCTGGCTGATTAAGTAATGATAATGGCGGAATGTGATATGCAGCATTAGCCTCTTCTCCCGCTTCAGAAATTGAACCGTTCATTTGATGATCATCATTAGAAGCTGAATCTGACTTTGTATTATGGCGTTGATGCTTTTCGTTATTTTGATTTACTTCTTTAGCATGATCTTCGTTATTAATACCAAATTGTCTTTTCTTGCGCTTGTTAACAGGAGGTTGCTTATTTTCTTGCGACTCACTATGACCATAAATAGGAATGTCTTCCGGTTCTGGATTAACTTCTGGAAAATCACTTACATCTTTAATTTGCTCTGACTCAAGTTGTTCTTGCTCAAATTCATTTTGTCTTTGACGCTCACGCTCTACTTCTTTTTCACGTTGGCGCGCTTCTTTTTTGAGTTTATTTTGTGCTCTTTTTTCTTTCAAATTAGATGACGCACTTTGACTCGAATTTTTCATTTTATCAATTAAAGATTTGACAACATCTCTATGTCTAAGTTTAAGCAATAGTATAATACTTGAACTTAATAAGATTAATGTGAGGATGATGACACCTGCAATGGAAATAAGTGGAATAAATATTTTAAGTAAATAGAATCCTATTAAACCCCCACCGAAATTTGGAAAATGACTATGTTCATAAGCCTTATAGACATAAGATAGAACTGGTTCTCTTTGAGATACCGCCCCTTTTTGAAAATGGTAAATAATTTGTGTTGTAATCAATAACACAAATTGTAGCGATATCAATCCGAAAGTACGTCTTGTCTTAGGGAATTGCTTTTGCATTGCTATATAAACCGTAATTAAACTGAGTAATATGTATGTTAAATAGCGACTCATTCCAAACAAATAATTGAAAAAGCTATCTATCATTCGACCCACAATGCCTAATTGGAACATTCCTAAAATCGACAAAATGACTATTATGATTGCAATAACATAGCGTAAAGAACTGTCCTTCTTCTGTTGCTTTTTTTTAGTCGATTTACGGGTTGTTGCGCCCTTTTTACGGGTTGTAGTTTTTTTCTTAGTTTGTGGCAAAATCGTACACCTTCTTTATTTCTCACTTAGTAACTCTTTGTAAAACATCTAATTCTCATTTTTCCGATATGTATTATTAATATTATTAAAAGTACGAAAGAGGTTGGAACAATACATACCACATTTAGACTCAAAGCGTCATAAAATAAAGTGAATAATTAAGGCTATTCTCAAACGTTGCCTTTAAAATTATTACACAACTGTGATGTTGTCCCGACCTCTTTTTGATTGTATATATCTTATATTTCAGAAATAACTGGTATAATCATTGGACGACGTTTCGTACTTTCAAATAACAATTTACTGATTTGATCTCGCATATTTTGTTTAATGTCAGACCATTCAATACGTTTTTCTTGAAGACCTGCTTCAACAATTTCACGAACCTTTTCTTCTGCTTCCTTCATTAATTCTTCACTCTCACGGACATATACAAATCCACGTGATTGAATTTCTGGACCAGCAGCAATTCGTCTGTTTTTCGGATCCAATGTAACAACTGCGATAAAAATACCGTCTTCTGCAAGTAAATGACGATCTCTTAAAACGATATTACCAACATCTCCTACACCGATACCATCGATGAGAATATTGCCAGAATTAACTTTTTCGTTTAATACCATGTCTTTACCGTCGTAGTGTATAACGTCACCTTTTTCAACTAAGAAAATTTTCTCCGGTGCTACGCCAGTTTCATTAGCTAATTTAGCATGTGCAATCTGCATTTTAAATTCACCTTGAACAGGGATAAAGTATTCAGGTTTCATGATATTAATCATCATTTTTAATTCTTCCATGCAACCATGACTAGATGCATGAATTTTTTTATTATTAGGAATAATATATGCACCTGCACGCACTAATTCATTTAATGTATCAGCAATAATTACTTCCATATTCGCTGATGCAGTAATCGCTAAATATACAGAATCTCCTTCTTCGATATTCATAATTTTATGCTTATGTTGCGCCATTTGACTCAATGCCTCGATAGGTTCGCCTTCCATACCAGTAGCTATAATTACTACTTCGTTTTTAGGGTAATTTCCTACTTCATTAATTGGAATTAGTAAGTCTTTAGGAATATCAAAATATCCCATTTTACGTGCAATATTAAAAGAACTTTCTAATGAACGACCTAAAAATGAAACTTTACGGTTCAATTTACTTGCTGTATTTAATACTTGTTGAATTCTAATAAAATTAGAAGCATAACAAGACACAATTAAACGACCTTTCACTTTCGCAAACGCATCATAAATATGCGATTCAATTACATTTTCAGGTGTATTATAGCCTGGTTTCTCAGCTTCTGTAGAATCACTAATTAATGCGAAGACACCCTCTTCACCAATTTCAGCCATACGTTTGATATCAGGTGCATAGTGTCCTTGTAAACTTTGGTCAAATTTAAATTCACCAGTATATACGATAGAACCGTATGACGTGTGAATACAAATACCTAAACTATCAGGAATACTATGTGTAGTATTAAAGAACGTAATATTAACATTTTTAAATCGCATAACTGAATCGTGATTAACTGTATAATAACGAACTTTCTTCTTAACGTTACGAGACTTCATATTTTCTTTAACAAGCGCTAACGTTAATTTAGAACCATACACAGGTGCATCAATTTGTTCTAAAATATAGCTAACCGCACCGATAGCATGTTCATGACCATGGCTTAAAAAGATTCCTTTTAATTTATCTTTATTATCAATGACATATTGGATGTCAGGAATAACGATATCTACACCTAACATTTCATCTTCTGGGAACATTAACCCCGCATCTAACATAAACATTTCATCGTCTACTTCAACGATATACATATTTTTTGCGATTTCGCCCACACCACCAAGTGGAATGATACGAATATCGTCATTCTTTTTTTTCACTAAACTCAAAATGTTACCTCCTATTATAAAAATCCCCGTCCATATAAACTCATAATTTATTATAATTTAATTTATGTTGGATGTACACTATTAAAGTGTTTCTCAGGGCATTATAGTCATGATTGAATTTAGTATTTAATAAAAAATAAGGATTGATTTATTAAATCGCGCAAAACAAAAGAAAGTGGGACAGAATTTTTCTTCAATTCGTGTCCCACCCCCGTATGGATGACTAGAACAGAGAAAAACTTGATCTAAATGCCTTCTCAGTTCTGTCAGCTACTTTGAATTTGCAAAATAGCATTATTATATTTTTTTATATCCTAGACGCTCATACTAGTAAAATAACAGGTATTGACTAAGTTAAAAATGCGTTTCTAACAAGCACTTTACTGTTTATTTATTTTCATCTAATACTTTGTGAGATGCGTTAACGCGACCTTGTTTATCAATTTCAGTAATTTTAACTTCGATTGTATCTCCAATACTCAATACATCTTCTACTTTATTAATGCGTTCTTTTGAAATTTGAGAAATGTGTAGTAACGCATCTTTACCAGCAAATAATTCAACAAATGCTCCATATTTTTCAATACGTTTAACTTTTGCGTTATAAACTTGACCTACTTCAGCCTCACGTTTAATTTCTTCAATAATTTCACGCGCACGATTGATCATGTCTTGATCAACTGCACCAATAAAGATTGTACCATCTTGCTCAATGTCTAATTTAACACCAGTTTCATCGATGATTTCGTTAATTTTCTTACCACCTGGTCCAATAACGTCTCTAATCTTTTCAGGTTTAATATGCATGATTTCCACTTTAGGTGCATAAGCACTTAGTTCTTTACGTGGTTGATCAATCGTTTGTAGCATGTGATCCATAATTGCCAAACGACCTTGTCTAGCTTGCTCTAAAGCCTCTTCAATGACTTCACGTGTTAAACCGTCAATTTTAATATCCATTTGAATCGCAGTGATACCATCTTTCGTACCAGCCACTTTGAAATCCATATCGCCTAAGGCATCTTCCATGCCTTGAATATCTGTAAGTATTGTATAACTATCTTCTCGTGTTACTAACCCCATAGCTATACCAGCAACAGGTGCTTTAATTGGCACACCTGCATCCATTAAAGCTAATGTTGAACCACAAATAGATGCTTGTGATGATGAACCATTAGATTCTAATACTTCACTTACAATACGAACAGTATATGGGAATTCAGATGTATCTGGAATAATGTATTTTAATGCTCTTTCACCTAAAGCACCATGTCCAATTTCTCGACGACCTGGTGCTCTCACTGGACCAGTTTCACCTACTGAGAAATTAGGGAAATTATAATGATGCATGAAACGTTTTTCTTGTTCTGGTCCTAAACCATCAATTAATTGATAATCGCCTAAGGCACCCAATGTGAGCACAGATAAAGCTTGAGTTTGTCCACGTGTGAACAGCCCTGAACCATGTGCACGTGGTAATAATCCAACTTCTGATTCAAGCGGTCGAATTTCATCTGGTTTTCGTCCATCTGGTCTAATCTTTTCATCAGCGATAAGACGACGCACTTCTTCTTTAACTAAATCATTTAAAATTGCATAAACTTCATCAATTAACAATTCATTCTCAGGATCTGCTTCGTCAATAAATTCAGTTGCAATCTCAGCTTTTAACGTGTCTAAATTTTCATCACGTTGTTGCTTATCAAAAGTTAAAACAGTTTCTTTTAGACCCTTTTCTTCAGTTAATGCTTTAACTCTTGATACTAATGCTTCATCACGTTCTATAGGCACGAATTCTTTCTTAACTGGTTGAATGTGTGCTATCACTTCTTCTTGGAATGCTACTAAACGTTTGATTTCGTCATGACCAAAGAAGATGGCTTCTAACATTTCTTTCTCAGTTATTTCGCTTGCACCAGCTTCTACCATGTTTACTGCATCTTTATGACCAGCAACTTCTAAATCTAGGCGCGAAACTTCTTTCTCTGCGACAGTAGGATTAATGACATATTTACCATCTACATAACCTACATTCACACCAGCAATTGGTCCTTGGAATGGGATATCTGAAACACTTAATGCCATTGAAGAACCTATCATTGCTGCCATTTCTGGTGAACAATCTGGGTCTGCACTAAGCACCGTGTTCATAATTTGAACATCATGACGGTATCCTTTTGGGAATAGTGGTCGAATCGGTCTATCGATTAGACGTGCTGTTAATGTTGCTTCATCTCCTGGACGACCTTCACGTTTTTTAAATCCTCCTGGAATTTTACCAGCAGCATACATTTTTTCTTCATAGTTAACTGTTAATGGGAAAAAGTCACCATCACGTGGTTCTTTAGATGCAACAGCAGTTGATAATACGACAGTATCTCCGTAGCGTACTAGCACTGCACCATTAGCTTGTTTAGCTAGTTGCCCTGTCTCAATCGTTAACGATCTTCCAGCCCACTCAGTTTTAAATACTTTTTTTTCTTGAGACATTATGAATCTCCTCTCTGAAATCTATTAACTACATCATATCATTTATTTTTAAAATTTTATATTAGTGTTTAATATTAAACGATAAAAAAAGGAAAGTACCAAACTAAATGGTGCTTTCCTCTTAATATATTAGAATTAACGACGAATACCTAATGATTTAATTAATTCACGGTAACGTTGAATATCTTTACTACGTAAGTAGTTTAATAAGTGACGACGACGACCTACCATTTTTAATAATCCACGACGTGAATGGTGATCTTTTTTGTGTTCACGTAAATGTTCGTTTAATGCAGCGATTTCTGCAGTTAAAACAGCGATTTGTACTTCTGGTGAACCAGTGTCAGTTTCGTGCACGCGATATTCTTTGATAATTTCGTTTTTACGTTCTTGTGTAATTGCCATAATTAAATTCCTCCTAAAATTTGTATACACCTTAATCTGAGCTAGGCGTCGGAGTCTCAACCCGCCAAGATAAAGGAATAATAGTAGTGAATTCCATTTCTTAGAACTCAACTTTAGATATTATACGATACATCATCACCAAAATCAACCGATAGTAGGTATTTAGCTTTTTCTTTATCATTGTTCATTTGTTCAACTAAAGGATCGATACCATCGAATTTCACTTCTGGTCTCAAGTAATGATGCCAATATACTATGACACGCTCACCATATATATTGTCATTAAAATCAAAAATGTTAACTTCAATTACTACTTCAGCTTTTGATGGGTCATGGAAAGTAGGTTTCACACCAACATTAGCGACACCACGATAGATTTTATTTTCGGCACCAATTGCCATACTTACAGCGTAAACACCTTTTTTAGGTAATACATAGTCATCACTTGGTTGAACATTTGCGGTTGGGAATCCAATAGTACGACCTCGTTTTTCCCCTTGTACTACTGTCCCTTTAATTCTGTAAAGATAACCTAATTGCTCATTGGCTTTTTTTAAATTACCTTCTTTCAAAGCTTCCCTAATCGCTGTAGTAGAAATTTTTTCGGTTTCCATCTCTTGTTTACCAACAATGGTTGTGCTAAATTCATCCATTTCATTTAATACAGACATGTTACCTTTTCCGAATTTACCATATGTAAAATCAAATCCAGCAACTACTTCTTGCACATGATTATTAATAATATAATCTTGGACAAATTCTTCTGCGGTTACACTCGCAAAACGTGATGAAAAATTGATTACAATACAATAATCTACATCATGTTGTTCAATCATCTCAAGTTTATCTGAAAGTGGTGTTAAATAGTCCGTACGTTTACGTTCTGGATTTAACACGACAGAAGGGTGAGGATCAAATGTTGTAACTGCCTTTTTTAGATTTTTCGCTGCAGCACGCTCATCCAATGCTTCGAACACTTTATGATGACCACGATGCATGCCATCAAAAAAGCCAAATGCCATCGCAACGTCTTCTTTTATCAATTGATCTTCTTGAATTGGATGGGTTACTTCTATCACTTTCATAACTTTTGACTCCTTTAATTAAATACTTTTTTAGGTTTTATTTCATATTTTTTATCTGGATGTTGAACATAAATTGCCATTACTTTCTGAGTTTCAGAATCAACAAAAACTAATTGTTCGTCAATGATTTGATTAAAAAGTCTTTTATTAAACTTTTGTCCATTTAATATTCTTTTTTTCATATTCTCATCAGAAATGTTGATTTTTGGCAAACTTTTCAAACCATATTCTATAGGAAAAATTTGCGATTGTAATGCGTCTTGCTCATGTAATTGAGAAATTTGCTCTAATGTGAGACTATTCTCAACATCAAAACCACCTGAATTCGTTCGTGTTAATAAAGACATGTGTGCCGGATAACCTAATTGTTTACCGATGTCCGTAGCGAGTGTACGAATATAAGTTCCTTTACCACATTTCACCTTAATATTAAAATGACATTTTTTATCTTCAAATTGGAGATCAGATGTACGCTCAATCAAATCAATTTTCACTTGACGCACTGGCCTTTCAACTGTTTCACCATTTCTTGCGTATTCATATAATTTTTTCCCATTGACTTTAACAGATGAATACATGGGTGGAATTTGTTCTATAAGACCTTCAAAAGTTTTCAAAACGTCATCTATGTCGGTTGTATTAATCTCATCTTCAAGAACCTCAACTTTATCTATAACTTCACCCGTCTGGTCTTCAGTAGTAGTACTTTCTCCTAATGTAATAGTAGCATGATAGGATTTACCCATGTCCATGACATAATCACTTACACGCGTTGCAGGACCAATACATATAGGCAATACACCTGACACTTCAGGATCTAAGGTTCCAGTATGACCAATCTTCTTAGTTTTTAAAATCTTTCTTAGTTTGAAGACGACATCATGACTCGTCAATCCACGTTCTTTATAAACGGGTAAAATACCGTTATACATTTTTTCACGTCCTTCATTTTAACTACCTCTATGTATCATAACTTATCTGACTGAATATGTGTTATGAAAATTAATTGTCATAACTTAAATTGACTTAGCAAATCACACTTTTCACATACCATCAATATTCCCTTGAAACTCAAAATGAGACGGGAGTGGAACATCATTCGATTTGAATTTATTGTCCCACCCCCGTATAAGCGACGATTATTTTGAATAGCTTAAAAATTAGTGTTTACTCTATTTCTCGTTCAATTTGTGTTTGTAATGGCAATAAAATAACTAAGTTTATTGCTATAACTTAGTTAATAGATAATTATCTATCTTGCTTATGCAAATCTTGAATCATTTTCTCAATTTTATTACCATACTCAATTGATTCATCATATTCAAAGAATAATTCTGGAATAATTCGTAGTCTCATTCTTGAACCTAATTCAGATTTAATGAATCCTTTTGCTTTATCTAATGCTTTGAATGTATCATTAACCTCTTTTTCACTACCTAACACAGTAAGGTACACTTTAGCTTGTGATAAGTCGTTTGTTAATTCAACATCCGTAATTGTGATAAAGCCCACTCTAGGATCTTTAACTTTATTATTTACGATATCCATAATTTCTTTCTTCATTTGTTCGCCCACGCGTTCTGCTCTCATGTTACTCATGGATATTTCACCTCTTTAAAAAATTTGTCTTTTTATTATACCCTTATAACTATGCTCGTAAAGACATAGAAACTAAATTTATCATAAAAATTTATTCATTATTTCATTATATCTTATTGGCGCTAAAAACAAAATTTCTAATGTTCTTTTTCAATTGAAATCGTTGTGTTTTTGCTTCCTTTAATATCTTTTAATCGTTTTTGACCATAAATTTTCTCAAATTTATCATAAAGTGGATTCTTCCAAGTGTGGCCTTCAAAATCTTTATATTCAGAAACAATAAACTTATATGTTTCAATATCTTTATCATCTTTTAAATTAAATATTTCTTTCTTACTATCTTCATGGCCGGTCAAATTAATTTCTTCATCTATGTAATTGTTAATATAAGATTCACCACTAAGAGCCATAGCAAACTCAGGTTTAACCGGCAAGCCGTTTTTATCCCATGCTGCTACTGCTACAGTCACTTCTTTAATATCTTTATTACTCTCATTTACTATAATTGGATTTAATTGATCAAACGCGCGTACATATCCATCATTAGTGTCTTTATCAATAAATTTTACTGTCCCGACGTGCACATCTTGATTATTTAATTTTTTATCAAGTGATGTTGCATTATATGAAGTTAACATTCCACCTTCTTTTCCAGCTTTTACAGAACTACATCCTGATAATAGTATAACCCCACTCAAGCAACAGCCTATTGTTAAATTTGCAATTTTTTTCATAGTTTTCCCCTTTGAAATCTCAAAATTTTTATTTTTTATAATGAATATATAATATCAAAATTTTCATTTTGATTATTATATAACTTTTTCTTTTTTGTTTACTTTTTTATCTTAAAATATAAATAGATAAGAAAGTTTTAAAGTGATTTTTCTATTTTGAGATTTGAGAACTTAGATTTTGTCTATGCATAAAGAAGCATTTTGTCGAGACTGTTTTTCAGGAGCATTAACTTCATGAAAATAAGCACACTAGTACTTAAGTAATTAAATCTAAATGATAATGAAATGTCGTTGAACGCGAGCTCCAATATAAAAAATCTTGAAAAGAGATTTCACAAACTAAACAAATTGGGCAAGCGCGCCTATCATACGAGGTATTGTAAAATGAAAAAGCCAGTAAATGAATTTATAAAAACTCATTTACTGGCTATTTTGCTATTTTGATGAAATTATGTCACAGACTCAGTCCACTTCATAACTCATCGTTTTATCTTTCGATTTCAACCATCTCGAATGCTTCGATAATGTCGCCTTCTTTAATATCATTGAATTTTTCAATTGTGATACCACATTCATAACCTTGGGCTACTTCTTTAGCATCATCTTTGAAACGTTTCAATGTGTCTAATTCACCTTCGAATAACACAATACCGTCTCTAATAATACGTACACCTGCGTTACGAGTAATCTTACCTTCAGTAACATAACTACCTGCAATTGTACCAACTTTAGACACTTTGAATGTTTGACGTACTTCAGCTTGTCCGATGACTTGTTCTTCAAATTCAGGATCAAGTAAACCTTTCATAGCTGATTCAATTTCTTCAATAACGTTATAAATAACACGATGAAGTCTCATATCAACATTTTCAGCTTCTGCAGCACGTTTAGCACCTGCGTCAGGACGCACATTGAAACCAATGATAATACCATTTGACGCATTAGCTAATGTAACGTCTGATTCATTAATTGCACCAACTGCTGTATGAATAATGCGCACGTTAACGCCTTCAACATCAATCTTCATAAGAGAAGCTGCAAGTGCTTCAACTGAACCTTGAACGTCACCTTTGATAATAACATTAAGGTCTTTCATTTCACCTTGTTTCATTTGTTCGAATAAATTATCTAATGATACATTTTTGCTTTCTTGACGTTGTTGAATAACGCTAGCTTCATGGCGCGCTTCACCAATACGACGCGCTTGTTTCTCATCTTTGAAGACAACAAAGCGGTCTCCGGCTAACGGTACATCATTAATTCCTGTAATTTCAACAGGCGTAGAAGGACCAGCTGATTTAATTCTTTGGCCCAAATCATTAACCATTGCACGAATTCGTCCAAATGTATTACCTACTACGATAGAATCTCCAACGTTTAAAGTACCATTTTGAACTAATAATGAAGCGGCAGGACCACGAGATTTATCTAATTCTGCTTCAATTACTGTACCAATCGCTTGTTTATTAGGATTTGCTTTTAATTCTTGTACTTCAGCAACTAAACCAATCATTTCTAATAAATCATCAATACCGTCACCACTTAATGCTGAAAGTGGAACAAAGATTGTTTCACCGCCCCAATCTTCAGGAATTAAACCATATTCTGTTAATTCTTGCATTACACGATCAGGGTTTGCAGTTGGTTTATCAATTTTATTCACTGCTACAATTGTAGGAACATTAGCTTCTTTAGCATGGTTAATTGCCTCAATTGTTTGTGGCATTACACCATCATCGGCTGCAACAACTAGAATTGTGATGTCTGTTACTTGCGCACCACGCGCACGCATTGTAGTAAATGCAGCGTGTCCTGGCGTATCAAGGAATGTGATTTTTTTGCCTGCATTTTCAATTTGATAAGCACCGATATGTTGTGTGATACCACCTGCTTCTCCTGCTGTTACTTTAGTGTGGCGAATTGAATCAAGTAATGTTGTTTTACCATGGTCAACGTGTCCCATAATAGTAACTACCGCTGGACGTTCAATTGCATCAGGATCATCTTCTTCTTCATCAAAATAAATTGATAAATCTTCTTCGTTCACTACGACTTCTTTCTCTAGTTCAACACCATAATCGTCGGCAATTAATTCTAATGTTTCTTCATCTAACGCTTGGTTAATATTAGCAACAATACCTAATAAGAATAACTTTTTAATAATTCCTGATGATTCAATATTAAGTTTATCAGCTAATTCGCCAACTGTGATACCTTCTTCATATGTGATTTTAGAAGGCATTTCTTTTGGTTCTGCTGCCGGCTTGTTATTTTTGTTACCTTTATTATTTTTGTTGTTCTTGTTATTCTTGTTGTTTTTATTATTTTTGTTATTGCCTTTGTTATTGTTATTTTTGTTGTTATGATTGCCTTTTTGATTCGCGTTACCTTTGTTGTTTTGTTTATTATTTTTATTATTGTTATTGTTTTGTTGTTTTTGGTGATTATTTTGAGTGTTTTGTTTCGTATCATTACCACTTTCTTGTGGTTTAAACTTTTTATCAAGCGATTTAATTTGATCGTCCTCTAACGCTTGCATATGGTTAGAAACTTCAACATTCATACTTTTTAACTCATCTATAATCTCTTTACTCTTAACATTTAATTCTTTCGCATATTCGTAAATTCTTTTTTTACTCATATAATCACTCCTTACAATATTCATCTATCATCGACGTAAGCTTAGACGCAAACCCAGAGTCTATCACTCCTATGTTTACACGTTCCGACTTACCTAAAGATTGTCCTAATTCTGCTCTTGTACTAAAAATCCTAAATGGGACATGATACGTTTCACATTTATTTTTTATATTTTTCAAAGTGTTTTCTGAGGCATCCGATGCCATGATAACAAGTTTAATATTATTTTTCTTAATCTCAGTAAGCAATACAGATTCGCCAGATTTCACTTTACGCGCTCTCATTGCTAAACCTAAAAAATTTAAAATTTGTTCTTTATTCATTTAGGAATCTCTTCTCTATAAATCAAACGTATAATTTCTTTATAAACAGGGTCTAGCTTTGCAGAATCTGCATTGAAATATCTTTCAAGTACGCCCTTTTCTTGAGCTGCTTCTACA
The DNA here is from genome assembly GCF_017892585.1 of Staphylococcus sp. GDY8P57P. Lineage (NCBI taxonomy): Bacteria > Bacillati > Bacillota > Bacilli > Caryophanales > Staphylococcaceae > Staphylococcus > Staphylococcus sp. GDY8P57P. The sequence goes on from NZ_JAESLK010000018.1 coordinate 28,733, forward strand.
CTGTGTACATCTTTTGAAACATAAGCGCCTCTACCTTGTTGTTTGCCAGTACCATCAGCAAAAATGTCGCCTTCTTTGTTAATAACAACGCGAATCATATCTTTCTTGGGACGCATTTCATTTGTAATAATACATTTGCGCATTGGAATCTTTTTCTTCTTCACTTAATCACTCACCCCAATTATTTGCTTATACGTCTTTGTCTTCACTGTCTACTTCATCAATATTTTCAGAAGGTTGATCGATTTCTGCTGCTAATTCTGCAGTAGTTAAATTCGATTCTTCTAAATCAACATCATCAATTTCAATATCTTCATCATTAGAATCAGATAAAACAATATCATCTGCTAATGCTTCTGATTCAATCACAGGATAAATTCCCGCTTCGCGCGCATCAGTTTCAGATTTAATGTCAATTTTCCATCCAGTCAATTTCGCAGCTAATCGTGCATTTTGACCTCTTTTACCAATAGCTAATGATAATTGATAGTCAGGAACAACAACAACAGTAGATTGATTTTCTTCGTCAACGATAACTTCTAATACTTGTGAAGGACTTAAAGCATTACGTACAAATACTTTTGGATTTTCATTCCATTGAACAATATCAATTTTTTCTCCACCAAGTTCTTCAACTACAGCTTCAACACGTGCACCTTTAGCACCTACACATGCGCCTACTGCATCAATGTCTGGATTATCAGAATAAACACTAATCTTAGAACGATCACCGGCTTCACGAGCTACTGATTTTACAATCACTGTACCATCATAAATTTCAGGTACTTCTTGTTCAAATAAACGTTTTAATAAGCCAGGATGACTTCTAGAAACATAAATTTGTGGTCCTTTAGTTGTTTGTTCTACTTTGTTAACATAAACTTTGATGCGTTCATTAGGAATATATTTTTCATTCGGACTTCTTTCAGCTTCAGATAAAACCGCTTCAATTCTACCTAAATTTACATATACATAACGATGATCAACTCGGTCGATAACACCTGTTAAAATATCGTCTTCTTTGTCAATAAATTCAGTGTATAAAATTTCTCTTTCCGCATCACGTAATCGTTGCATTACAGCTTGTTTAGCTGCTTGTGCACCAACACGGCCAAAATCTTTTGGTGTAACATCTTCTTCGTAAATATCGCCAACTTCATAAGCTGGATTTTTAACGAATGCAGTACTTAAATCTACTTCATCTCTATCATCAAATACTTCTTCGACAACATCTTTACGTGCAATAACTTTAAATGTACCTTCATCCATATTTAACTCTACACGTACGTTTCTAGCACTATCATAGTTCTTTTTATATGCAGTAATTAAAGCTGCTTCAATCGCATCAATTAATACTTCTCTTGGAATTTTCTTTTCTTTTTCTAAATATTCAGTTGCTAATAAAAGTTCATTACTTGCCACAATTATCCCTCCTCATCACGTTAAATCATAACAGCGTGACGTGCTTTTGCAATTTTATTTCTTGGTATTTCAATTTGTTTTGTTTTAGCTTTTTCTTTAACTTCCATCGTAATTACATCATCATTAACAGCTTTTAAAATACCGAGCCATTCTTTACCGCCTTCAATTGGCGCATATAATGATACAAACACTGGTTTTTCAATTGCATTTTGATAATCTTTTTCTTTTTTTATTGGACGTTCTGCACCTGGTGATGCAACGTCTAAGTAGTACATTTCTGGAATTGGATCATTTTCATCCATTACTTCGCTGATTTTTTCAGAGGCAAGTGTGCAATCATTTAAATCGACACCGCCGTCTTTATCAATTGAGATTCTTAAGAAATGATCTTTCCCCTCTTTAGTGTATTCAACTTCTACTAATTCAAAATTCAATTCGTCTAAAACAGGAGTTATGATTGTTTCTACTTCCTCAGTGATTTTACTCATACAGGCCTCCTTTTTCGGCAAATAGAAAAGAGCGGGTATATGCCCACTCTTTCTGCCTGAGTCTAATTTTTTACGCACAATAAGTATATCACACTTTAATTCCTTAAACAAATGTCTACTCACTGTGTCAATAGGAATATCGAAATGAAATCAAATGTTCACAACATAAGTTCGTTTACATATCAAAGATAGATAACTGTGCTTTGTCAGGTAGGTCAGGTAACGAACCTAAATCATCAAGGTACTCGATGATTTTTTGAGATAATCCAGCTTTCTTATTTAAATCTTCTTTAGATAAGAAAGGACCATCTTCTCGTGCTTCTACAATACGTTTAGCAACGTTCTCTCCAAGTCCAGGCACAGAAATAAATGGCGGGATTAACGTATCCCCTTCAATAATAAAGTCAAATGCCTGACTTTTCTCGAGACTAATCGGTTGCATACGGAACCCACGATGCGCCATTTCGTTCATGATTTCTAACACAGTAAGCACATCTTTCTCTTTTTTACCGAGGTCCATGTATCTTGAATACATATCTTTCACTGTATTCTTAATACTTTCTTTATCTTTAATCATCGTAATCAAATCAAAGTCTGAAGCACGAATTGTAAAGTATGCTGCATAATAATAAAGTGGATGATGCACTTTAAAGTATGCAATTCTCACTGCCATTAATACATATGCAGCCGCATGGGCTTTAGGGAACATGTATTTAATTTTCAAGCAAGAATCTAAATACCAGTCTGGTACATCATTCTCTTTCATAGCGTCTATCATTTCATCAGTTAACCCTTTACCTTTACGCACTGACTCCATCGTTTTGAAGGCCATAGAGGGTTCTAATCCTGCATACATTAAATAAACCATTATATCGTCACGACAGCCTATAACGCTTGATAAATCACAAATACCTGTTCGGATTAATTCTTGTGCATTACCTAACCATACATCGGTACCATGAGATAATCCTGAGATTTGAACTAATTCTGAAAACGTCGTTGGCTTAGTATCTTCCAGCATTTGTCGAACAAACCCTGTTCCGAATTCAGGCACACCAAATGTCCCTGTCTTACAAAGAATATCTTCTTCAGTTACACCCAATGATTCCGGACTACTAAAGATTTGCATCGTTTCTTTATCATCGACCGGAATGGTCTTTGGATCTATACCTGATAAATCTTGTAGCATACGAATCATTGTAGGGTCATCGTGTCCAAGTATATCTAGTTTCAACACATTATCGTGGATAGAATGGAAGTCGAAATGTGTCGTCATCCAAGAAGCACTTTGATCATCTGCTGGAAATTGGATTGGCGTAAAATCATAAATGTCCATATAATCTGGAACAACAATAATACCACCAGGGTGTTGGCCGGTTGTACGTTTGACACCTGTACATCCTTTAACAAGGCGATCGATTTCAGCACCACGTTTATGGATACCTTGATCATTTAAATAGCCTTTAACATAACCGAACGCTGTCTTTTCAGCAACAGTACCTATTGTTCCAGCACGGAATACCTTGTCTTCTCCGAACAGCACTTTAGTGTAGTTATGTGCGTTAGGTTGATATTCACCACTAAAGTTCAAGTCAATATCAGGCACTTTATCCCCTTTAAATCCTAAGAAAGTTTCGAACGGAATATCTTGTCCTTCTTTGATAAGATCGGCACCACAAGTACTACATTTTTTATCAGGTAAATCAAATCCTGAACCTACAGAACCATCATCAAAGAACTCACTTGTTTTACAATTAGGGCAAATGTAGTGAGGTGGAAGCGGATTAACTTCAGTAATTTCTGTCATCGTCGCCACAAAACTTGAGCCTACCGAACCACGTGAACCTACTAAATAGCCATCATCCAATGATTTTTTCACAAGACGTTGAGAGATTAAATAAATAACTGAGAATCCATTACCGATAATACTTGCAAGTTCTTTTTCAAGTCGATCAATTACAATTTGTGGTAAATCCTCACCATATAATTTTTTAGCATTTGTATAGCTTAATTCACGTATCTCTTCATTCGCACCATCCATGCGTGGTGTAAATAGCTGATCTTTAATCGGAATAACTTTATCTATTCGGTCTGCTAAGTCATTGGTGTTTTTAACTACAATTTCGTATGCTTTTTCTTCACCTAAGAAGTGGAACTCATCTAGCATCTCATCTGTCGTTCTAAAATGTGCTTCAGGTAATGTTGAGCGATTTAGAGGATTACCGGGTTGTGAGGCAATCAATATTTTACGTGCAATGGCATCATGCTCATATAAATAATGTGCGTTACCTGTTGCTAAAACAGGAATACCAGTACTTTCTCCAGCTTTCAAAATACGGTCATAGATTTCGTATAGTGTTTCTGTATCTCTAATCAGCTCTCTATCAATCAGATCTTGATAAAGTTTTGGTGGTTGGACTTCAATAAAGTCATAATACTTAGCAATTTTTTCAACTTCCGACTGATCTCTTTGCATAACAGCTGTGAATAATTCACCTTCATCACATGCAGTTCCTACCAAGATACCTTCACGATATTCATTTAATAATGATCGTGGAATTCTTGGTGTACGATAATAATATTTAACTAAAGAAGCACTTACAATCTTAAATAAGTTTTTTAGACCTTCTTGTGTTTGAACAATTAATGTTACATGTGTTGGTCGTGCACGTTTATATGCATCTTCATTCGATAGTTTTTGGTTGATGTCTTTGTGATTTGTTACGCCTAATTCTTTCATTTGTTGGACCATTTTAATGAAAATATATGCCGTAGCTTCAGTATCATAAATGGCTCTATGGTGCTGAGTTAGTTCTACACCATATTTTTTAGCTAAAAAGTTTAAACCGTGTTTACCATATTCAGTATTAATCGTACGTGATAATTCTAATGTATCAATGACACCATTCGTTGATGGGCCAAACCCAAGTCTTTCATATCCTGTGTCGATGAAGCCCATATCGAATGATGCATTATGCGCTACAAATATAGCGTCGCCAACCCACGTTTTAAATTCTGTTAGTACTTCATCAATTTCAGGCGCATCTGTTAACATATCATCAGTAATATGCGTTAAATTTATAATCGTTTCTGATAATTTCTCATGTGGATTACTGAAACGTTCAAATTTATCAATAATTTCTCCATCTTTTACTTTAACAGCAGCCAATTCTATAATTTGGTCATATTGGTTTGACAGTCCTGTCGTTTCAACATCAAACACGACATATGTAGCTTCTTTAAGATCTCGGTCTGTAGGTTTATAAGCAATAGGTACTCCATCGTCTACAAGCATACCTTCCATACCATAAATCATTTTGATGCCGTTTTTTTCAGCTGCGCCATGCGCATCGGGAAATGCTTGCACGACATTATGGTCAGTAACTGCTATCGCTTTATGTCCCCATTTAGCAGCTTGATCAACATACGCACTTATATTAGGAATGCCATCCATTTGGCTCATTGATGTATGCAAATGAAATTCTACTCGTTTTTCTTCTGCTTTATCTTGCTTTGGCGCCTTTTTGATTTCTTCAATATCAGACATCATCATAACCAAATCTCTGACAAATGTGTCTTCTTCAATACGTCCTTGAGCACGAACCCATTTACCAACACTAAGTGCCTTAAAGTGATCTAAATCGTCTTTATTTTTTCGTGTAAACATTTTAAGCACTAAAGAGTCCGTATAGTCTGTCACTTTTAATTCAACAATGTGACGGCCACTCTTCAATTCTTTAAGGTTAATATCAAATATAACACCCTCAATTGCAACTTTGAATTCTTCTTCAACAATTGACTCAATAGGTTTAATATTTTCAATTTGTATTGGTTTACCAATTTGGCATTTTTCAACATTGCTTTCGTTATTATCTTGTTGTTTCGCTTTCTCAGCTTTCATTTTTTCGATTTTTTCGGTAGCTTCACGCGCACTCTTCTCATCTTCTTCTTGAATATGCGCTTCTAGTGAGGCTAAATCATCATAAGAACTTGAGTCATCTGTTTCAAATACGACTTTATCTATATCAAAACCACATTTACGAAATGCTTTTACTAAGCTACCATTACACACTTTATCAAAGTGATTTCTTTCGATGTCATTTGAGGTCATTACTTTGAGCACGTTACCTGACATAATTAAACGTTTCTGTTTAAGTTGACCTTTCACTTTAGGCGATAATGCAGTGTGTTCAATACAATGACCAAAATATTTAATGGCATGTTCATCTTGGTTACTTGTATCTTGAATTGTAAAATGCCAATCGACTTTGGCAATGTCTTTAAATTCTTCAGTAATTGCATTTGTAAAAATTAAATAATCTTCGTGTGATAGAAAATATGGCAATGTAATTTGAAATTCCCACGTTCTATTTTTATTTGACACATCCACTCGCGTTAATTCACCTTGTTCAATAATTGTTTGATCAAGTTGATTGGAAACTTTAATTTGGTCCGCAAGTACTTTAAATTTTTCTTGATTCGTCATTGCCATGACAGATAACCACCCTTATATTTAACTCTTTTCTCAATTTTGTTTTAACGTAAAGTGTTATGTTCTAACTACAAACTTGATATCTATTATACTACTTTGAGTGATGCATTTCATTTGCTGCGTTTAATTCTTTTAATAAAAAAGAGGCTTAGACAACTATGAAATTGTCCTAACCTCATTTCGATAAGTGCATTGATTGCTATATTAACTCAGCAATGACTAAGACACTTAAATCATACGTCTAAGCGTTCACCATATTATAATTGACTGTATAATGTGGCGATATAGTCATTTAAATCATTTATATGAACATCTTCACTCTCACCAGTTTGACGCACTTTGACTTCAACGATACCATCACTTGCATTTTTACCTACGACAATTCGTATAGGTAAACCAATTAAATCTGCATCGTTGAATTTAACGCCTGCACGATCTTTACGGTCATCATAAAGTACATCATATTGTTGTTGCAATGTTTCATACAATTGATTACCTAATTCAAGTTGTTCATCTTTTTTAGGATTTATTGTTATTAAGTGTAAATCAAACGGTGTTACTGATTTTGGCCAAATAATACCATTTTCATCATTATTTTGTTCGACAATAGCACTTAATGCTCTTGATACACCAATACCGTAACATCCCATGATTAATGGTTTAGCTTTACCTTGATTATCTAAGAATGTTGCGTTCATTGCTTCTGAGTATTTTGTTCCCAATTTGAATACTTGACCAACTTCAATACCTTCAGCAAATTTTGCTTCACCAGAGCCATCACTTAATGGTTCACCTTCTAAGATAAAGCGGAAATCACCATATTCATCAACATTAAAGTCGCGTCCAATATTGGCATTTACATAATGGTAGCCATTTTCATTTGCACCTACAACTAAATTATTTAAATCCTTAACAAAATTATCAGCGTAAATTTTAATTTCTTTATCATGAATTGGTCCTAATGATCCTGGACTTGCACTTAATAAATTAATAATTTCATCTTCAGTTGCCATCTCAACATGATCTGTTCCGAAGTACGCTTTAACTTTGACATCATTTAACTCATGGTGACCTCTGATTAAGAACATGATAAATTCACCATCAATTTTGAATATCATCGTTTTCACAATTTCATCCACTGGACGATTTAAAAAGTCTGCTAATTCTTGAGCAGTTTTAACATTAGGTGTTTCAATCTTTTCAAGTGCTGCAACTTCAGTATGTTTTTCATTTGGATAATATGCAACTTCAGCTTTTTCAATGTTAGCTGCATAATCACTATGTTCACTATAAACAATCGTATCTTCACCAATTTCACTTAGCGCCATAAATTCATGTGTATGATTACCGCCAATTGCACCTGAATCTGCAACTACTGGACGTGCATTAATACCAACGCGTTTGAATATACGACCGTAAGCGTTGTACATATCTTGATACGTATCATCAAGTGATGCTTCATCAGCATGGAATGAATAAGCATCTTTCATAATAAACTCTCTACCACGTAATAACCCGAAACGTGGACGCTTTTCATCACGGAATTTAGACTGAATTTGGAATAAAGTTAATGGTAATTGTTTATATGACTTAAGTTCATCTCTCACGATAGAAGTGACTACTTCCTCATGCGTTGGTCCTAGTGCAAATTCACGACCATTACGGTCTTTTAATCGCATAAGTTCTGGACCATATGCACCCCAACGACCTGACTCTTCCCAAAGTTCTGCTTGTTGAAGCGCAGGCATTAAAATTTCAACAGCATCTATACGTTCCATTTCTTCACGAATAATTTTAGAAATATTATTTAAGACACGAGAAGCGAGTGGCAAATAGCTATAAATACCACTTGTGCTTTGTTTAATTAACCCTGCTTTTAATAATAATTGATGACTTAATGCTTCTGCTTCAGCAGGTACATCTCTCATTGTTGGAATGAAAACTTTTGATTGTTTCATCACTTACTCCTCCTTAATTTATAAGAAATAACGTTGTATGTCGTTCCAAGTTACTAGAACCATGATAATTAAGACAAATATAGCACCAGCTGCTATTATCATTGTTTCAGCTTTCTTATTCACTGGTCTTCTAAAGATGGCTTCATAAAGTACGAATAAGATTCGACCACCATCTAGTGCTGGGATTGGTAACAAGTTCATTATACCTAAGTTAACACTTAACAGTGCAGTGTAATACGTTAATGCAATAACACCCTGTTTCACAACAGAATCGACATTATGATAAATACCCACTGGACCATTTAACATGTCAAATGAAAATTGACCAGTAAATATACTTGCAATCATTGTACCTACTGCTTTAAATATTAACGTACTCGCACTTACAAACTGATCAAACCCTAAAGCTATTGGTTTAATTAATGTATGTTCTTTTTCCGGCTGGAAACCTAAAATGTATGTCGTTTCAGAATTTAATTTCGTTTGTTTAATTACTTGTTTCTTAGGTGTTATATCAACTGACTTGATTTGATTATCTCTTTCAAATTTTATCGTTGTTTTGTTATCTTTAATTTTATTCGCAGCAGATTGTATATCATCAAAATCCTTTGTTTTATACGGACCTACTTGAACAATTTTATCCCCAGCTTTTAATCCTGCTTGTTGTGCAGGGTAGTTATCAGCTAATTGCGCTACTGAAGTAGTAGGTGTACCTTGGAAATAAGCTAATGCAATAAATAAAACCAAAGCCAATATAAAGTTAAACAAAGGTCCTGCAAATAATGTTAAAAATTTTGGTAATGGTTTCTTGTGTGCAAATTGGCGATGGCGTGGTGCAATTTGGATTAAGCTTCCATTTTCAACGAAATAGGCCGTCTCAGCAATGTTAAAGTGATGGCGCTCATTGTCATATGATGTAATACCTTCTATATATAAATCATCTTTAAAGTCACATTTTTTGACTTCGATTGCTTCTATTTTTTGGAATTTATGTTGATCATCTAAAATAATATGCGTAATTTCATCTTTATCATTAAGCTTAACTTTAACATTCATTCCTGGTTCAACTGGCGGTTCTTCTAAACCATCCCCAGCCATTCTTACATATCCACCGACTGGTAATAGACGGATTGTGTATAACGTTTCATTCTTTCGGAAACTAAAGATTTTGGGTCCCATACCTATCGCAAATTCAGGACACATTATTCCAGCACGCTTAGCAAAGAACATGTGACCATATTCATGTACTGTAACCAGTACACCAAACACGATTATAAATGAGACAATAGTGATTAAATAACTCACGTGTTACACCTCAATTAAATTAATTTTCTACTTTATTCATAAGAATGATGTAGATTATCTATGATTTAGTTAAATTATTCAAGAATTTTACTTTTAATAAAAGGAGTTAAGAATTACATCATCTACTATATCTAGTCAAATGTGCACTCAATAACTCCTCAATTATAGCACTATACATTTTTCATATATAAATAAAACATTAAAATCATACTACATTTGTATTAATAAAATGTTGAGTAATGGTAAAACAAACATAAAGCTATCAAAGCGGTCTAATATGCCGCCATGACCTGGTAAAATTCGTCCAGAATCTTTAACACCAAAATGACGTTTAAATCCTGATTCAACTAAATCACCTAGTTGACCAAAAATACTTAAGATGATTGTTACTAATAATAGTAACCAAATGTTTAAATTAAAATCAACAAACCATAACATAACAATTGGTACTATTAAACTACAAATTAAGCCACCAATAAAGCCTTCGATTGTTTTATTTGGACTGATCACTGGCCACAATTTATGTTTCCCCATTAAACGACCGAAAATATAAGCCCCTGTATCAGTTAACCATACCACTAAAAATGCATAAAGTATGTAATGTAAGCCATCTGAACGTGTTGCATAGAAATACATAAATCCAATGCCTACGTATGCAACTGACATCAGACAAAATGCTGCGTCCATAAAACTAAATCTATTCTTAGACAATACAGTATAACTTAATAAAATAAAACTCATTGCGATTAAACTTTTTAACTGAATATCACTAACCCAGTCGCCTGCTGATTGAGGCAACATAATAATGATTAATGCTAATGCACTAAAAATGCCAGGGACTGAAAGTAATTTAATCATATTCATATTTAAGAGTTCTTTTAAAGCAATTAAAGCGAGTAAGTACGCAAACAACATGAGTGTTGTTCCACCCATTAATAAAATTGGGAGAAATATTATCAAAGCAATAATTGCGGTTAAAGTTCTAACTTTCATACGCTACTCCTTACTTAACCCTCCAAAGCGTCTTTGGCGAGATTGATATATTTTTAAACATTTTTTAAATTCTTCACCGTCAAAGTCTGGCCATAATTTCTCATTGAATATAAATTCACTATAAGAAGACTGCCAAATAAGGAAATTACTAATACGTTGTTCGCCAGAAGTACGAATTAATAATTCAGGATCTGGGTATGAATGTGTCATTAAATGCTTGGTTATCATTGATTCGTCAATATCTTTACTGCCTTGACCGTTATGTTGAAGTTCATCATAAATTGATTTCATACTTTGTACAATTTCAGCACGTCCACCGTAATTAATAGCAAATATCAATTTTAAACCTGTATTATTTTTAGTTTTTTCTTTTGCGTGTTCAATCGCTTCTATCGTCGATTTAGGAACGGCTTCCAGAAATCCAATTGTTTCAATTTGAACATTTTTTTCAATGAGTTCTGGTAAGAATGTTTTCAAAAAATTTACAGGCAAATTCATGATATAATTTACTTCATTTTCAGGTCTAGACCAGTTTTCAGTTGAAAAAGCGTATAAGGTTAAGTATTTAATGCCCAAATCACTTGCTTCTCGCGTTACCGTTTTAATCGTTTGCATACCTTCATAGTGGCCTTTTATTCTAGGCATTTTACGCTTTTTGGCCCAACGTCCATTGCCATCCATGATAATCGCTACATGTTCAGGTAAATTATGTAAATCTAAATCATCGTTCTGACTGATTTTAGTCTTATTTCTTTTTATTAGCTTTTTAAACATGGTCTTTCCTCCGAGCCTGATCATCTCTATTATATTATATTAGTTATTTAAGAAATCATCTATCATTTTATCATACTCGATAATGGCATTGAATAAGCAAATGAAAAAACTGTACCAAAGTCTGAATTGGCACAGTTTAGACTAAAATAATTTATAGTAATGTATAAAGTACACTTTGAATACAACTTACACATTATTAAATGAATTAATTTATTGTCGAACTCATTAAACAGACATAATGTCTTTTTCTTTGTCTTCTACTAATTGATCAATTTCCTTAATAGAATTATCAGTCGCTTTTTGTACATCTTCTGTTTGACTTCTTAAGTCGTCTTCAGTAATGTCTCCATTTTTTTCATCTTTTTTCAATTGGTCGTTAATATCGCGACGAATGTTTCGAATTGAAACTTTCGCATCTTCACCAATTTTCTTAACATTTTTCACTAACTCTTTACGACGTTCTTCAGTTAAAGCAGGAACTGTGATACGAATAACTTCGCCATCACTTGTAGGATTTACACCTAAGTTCGCAGCGTTAATTGCTTTTTCGATATCAGCCACTGAAGTTTTATCATATGGAGAAATAACTAATAAACGTGCTTCTGGCACATTGATACTAGCTAATTGTTGAACTGGAGTTGGAGCTCCATAATAATCAACTGTTACGCCACTTAATAAATTTGAATTTGCTCTTCCAGCACTGATATTTGCTAATTCACGTGATAAATTATCAATAGATTTACTCATTCTAGCTTTAGTGTCTTGAATAATGTCACTCATACTAATTACACCTCTAATTATTTAGTTATTAATGTACCTATTTTCTCGCCCATAACTGCACGTTTAATATTTCCTTCTTCCATAATTGAGAATACATTTAATGGAATATTATTATCCATGCAGAATGATGAAGCTGTTGAATCCATCACTTGTAATCCTTCTTGTAACATTTGGATATGTGTTAAGTGATCATACTTAACCGCATTTTTATCTACTTTAGGGTCTGCTGAATATACACCATCAACATTATTTTTACCCATTAAAATAACATCGGCTTCGACTTCTGCTGCACGTAACGCTGCAGTTGTATCTGTAGAGAAGTAAGGATTACCAATACCTGCTGCGAAAATTACAACACGTTTCTTCTCTAAATGTCTAATAGCTCGTCGACGAATATAAGGTTCAGCTACTTGTTTCATTTCAATAGAAGTTAACACGCGAGTGTCACATTCTAATTGTTCTAAACTGTCTTGAAGTGCAAGAGCGTTCATAACTGTAGCAAGCATACCCATGTAATCTGCTGTACCACGGTCCATACCTAAGTCACTACCAGTTTTTCCTCTCCAAATATTACCGCCACCAACGATAACTGCGATTTCACAATCCATCTTAGCAACTTCAGCTACTTGCTGTGCTACACTTTTAATAATGATTGGATTAATACCAAAACCTTTGTCTCCTGCGAGTGCCTCACCACTAAGTTTTAATACTACACGTTTATATTTAGAAGTTTGCGCCATTGTTTTTTCCTCTCTATTGTAAAAATATGTAATATATACAAGTAAAGAAGACACTGACGCGCCTTCTAACATAAAGTATGACTTTATAATAGAAAACCTCAAAGGTGTCTTCTTTCTTGTAAATCCTGTCGACAGATTATTTCATTTGACCTTTAACTTCATCTGCGAAGTTTTCTTCACGTTTTTCCATACCTTCGCCTACTTCATAGCGAACGAAGTCAACAAGTTTACCACCTTTAGATTTTAAGAAAGCTTCAACTGTTTGATCTGGATCTTTAACAAAGTTTTGATCAACTGCACAAATTTCTTGAAGATATTTACGTAAACGACCTTCAACCATTTTTTCAACGATTTTTTCTGGTTTACCTTCATTTAATGCTTGTTGTTTTAATACTTCTTTTTCGTGGTTAATTTCTTCTTCTTTAACTTGTTCAGAAGAAACATATTTTGGATTGATAGCTGCGATGTGCATTGCTACATCTTTAGCAGCTTCTTCATCAGTAGAACCTTCAACTACAGTTAACACACCAATGCGTCCACCCATGTGTAAGTATGCACCAAATGCATCGTTATCAGATTTAGTTCTGATTTCGAAACGACGGATGCTTAATTTTTCACCGATTGTTGAGATTGCTTCTTTCATTCTTTCATCAACTGTTTTACCACTTGATAATTTAGTTTCTAATAAAGCATCTACTGTTTCAGCTTTGCTATCAAGAATTTGATTAGCAATTTCTTTAACTAATTCTTGGAAGCCTTCATTACGAGCTACGAAGTCAGTTTCAGAGTTGATTTCAACGATAGCAGCTTCGTTTCCTTTAACTTCAACATGTACTAAACCTTCAGCTGCAATACGGTCTGCTTTTTTAGCTGCTTTAGCGATACCTTTTTCACGTAAGTAATCAATCGCTTTATCGATGTCACCATCAGTTTCTGTTAGCGCTTTTTTACAATCCATCATACCAGCGCCAGTTCTTTCACGTAATTCTTTAACAAGTTTTGCTGAAATTGCCATTAATTATTCCTCCAATATTTCTAATTGTAATAATAGATGATACCTAAATATTACCATTAAAGTCACTATAATTTCCAATACTCTAGTTAACTTTAATTATTATTTTTTATTATTTGAAAAAAGGGCGATAAGCATTACATCTTATCACCCATTTAAACTATATCTTAGTTTGATTCAACAGTAGTATTTTCTTCAGTTGATTCTGCTTCTTGAGATTCTTCTTTTTCATCTAAATTGATGTTTTGCTCTGCAGCTACTTCATCGTTAGAAACACCTTGTTGACCTTCTAAGACAGCGTCAGCCATTTTACCAGTTAATAATTTAACGGCACGAATAGCGTCGTCGTTCGCTGGGATAACATAATCAATTTCATCTGGATCACAGTTAGTGTCAACAATACCAACGATTGGAATATTTAATTTACGTGCTTCAGCAATCGCGTTGCGCTCTTTACGAGGGTCAACTACGAATAATGCTTGAGGCATTGATTTCATATCACGAATACCGCCTAAGAATTTAATTAAACGGTCGTATTCTTTTTTAAGTTCAACAACTTCTTTTTTAGGTAAAACGTCGAATAAACCGTCTTCTTCCATTTTCTCGATTTCAGAAATACGTTTAATACGTTTAGAAATTGTTTTATAGTTAGTTAAAATTCCGCCTAACCATCTTTGGTTAACGTAGAATTGACCAGCACGTTCTGCTTCAGCTTTAACTGATTCTTGTGCTTGTTTTTTAGTACCAACGAATAAGACTCTACCGCCATCTTCTGATACTTGTTTGATGAAGTTATAAGCTTCTTCAACTTTTTTCACTGTTTTTTGTAAGTCAATGATATAGATACCATTTCTTTCAGTGAAGATATATTTTTTCATTTTTGGGTTCCAACGGCGTGTTTGGTGACCGAAGTGAACACCGGCTTCTAGTAATTGTTTCATTGAAATTACTGCCATTTTAAATTCCTCCTAGTGGTTATTTACCTCCATAATAAACTCATATAAAGACAATGATTGAATTGCACCCTCTACATGTGCGTTTATTATGTGTGTATTGGCTTTATAGCCGACAATAATAATATCATACTTTTAATTGCCGTGCAACGTTAATTTATTGAATACGTCAATACGTAACACTTTCGATATTTCGAGCAATTAAAAAACTGCTGCAGATACATGTTTTAGCCTCGCAGCAGTTAAACTTCAATTTATTAGAATAATTATGCTAATACTAATTATTTATTACGTTCTAATTCTTCAAGGAATTTTTCTTTTTTAACTTTAATAAAGGTACCTTTCATCCCTAAGGATCGTGATTCGATTACACCAGCACTTTCAAGTTTACGTAATGCGTTAACGATAACTGAACGTGTGATACCTACTCTATCTGCTACTTTAGAAGCAATAAGTAAGCCTTCATTACCACCTAATTCTTCAAAGATATGCTCAATAGCTTCTTTTTCTGAATAAGATAATGAATTAATTGCCATTGTAATAGCTGCTTTATCACGCGCTTCTTTTTCAACTTCATTATGCTTCTCACGTAAAATTTCCATTCCAATTACTGTAGCAGCATATTCACCTAATACTAAATCATTTTCGTTAAAGCCATCTTTAACACGACCAAGTACTAATGTACCTAATCTTTCTCCCCCACCAAGAATAGGGAATACAGTCGTACGACTATCGTTAAATAATTCTTTGTCTTCTGGAGGGAATACTGTTAATTCATTATTAATATCAATATTTGATTCAGTTTGTCTAACATCCATTAATAGTTCAGTATACTCACTAGGAATATGTTTACTTTCTAACATGTCATTGATTCTTTGACTCTTTAAAAGTTCATTTAAACTTGAACCTAAAATTTTGCCTCTACGTGAAACAATAAATACGTTCGTTACAGTAACGCTACTAATTGTTTGAGCCACGTCTTTAAAGTCAACGGCAATACCCTTATGTTTTTGTAATAGTGTATTTAATTCTCTAGTTTTAGATAATAAGCTCATAAAATTTCTCCTTTATTTATATTATAAAATAAATGCACTTAAATCTTTATTTGTTGAAATAGATTTCAACTTATCATCAACATATTGTGGTGTTATATCTACTACAGCATTTGGCATGCTAGGTGCCTCAAATGATAAATTTTCAAGCATTTTTTCTAGGATTGTGTGTAAACGACGCGCACCAATGTTATCAGTGTCTTGGTTTACTTGATAAGCCATTTCAGCTAATCTTGTAATCGCTTCCTCGGTAAAGTTCACAGTGACCTCTTCAGTTTGGAGTAGTGCCTCATATTGCTTAATTAGTGATAGTTTAGGTTCTGTTAATATTCTGTAGAAATCATCCACAGTTAAGCTTTCTAATTCTACTCTAATCGGGAAACGACCTTGCAATTCAGGTATTAAATCGCTAGGTTTAGATACGTGGAATGCCCCCGCACCAATAAATAGCATATGTTCAGTATTTACAGTACCATACTTAGTTTGAATCATGCTACCTTCTAAGATTGGCAAGATATCTCGTTGAACACCTTGTCTTGAAACATCTTGACCACTATTAGCATTATTCGTTGCTACTTTGTCAATTTCATCAATGAAGATAATACCCATTTGTTCTGCCAACTCTAATGCCTCTTGATTCGCCGTCTCTTGGTCTATTAACTCATCCGCGAAATCATCAGCTAAAATCTTACGTGCTGTTTTAACAGGCACTTCACGTTCAACCTTACGTTTAGGCATGAGTTGATTCATCATATCTTGCATTTGCTGATTTTGATTAGTACCTAGCATTCCAAGTGCACCTGGATCTTGTTCAACTTTAATTCTAACTTTCTCTTCTTCAAGTTTACCATCTAATAATTGTTTTTTGATTTCTGAACGCTTCGTTTTAATTTCTTCAGTTGGTGTTTCTTCTTCCTCATCATCATTATTACCAAAGTTTGGAATTGCGCCACCAAATAATGACTCTAATGGATTGTTGTTATTTGATGCTTTTTTCTTCATACTTGGCACTAATAATTTAACTAATTTTTCATTTGCTTTATTAAGCGCTTCATCTTTGACCAAGTCTTTCTTTTGATCTTTAACAAGTCTTACTGCCACATCCACTAAATCACGAACCATACTCTCAACATCTCGTCCAACGTAACCTACTTCAGTAAACTTAGTGGCCTCCACTTTGATAAATGGGGCGCCAACAACCTTAGCCATACGTCTAGCTATTTCCGTTTTACCAACACCAGTTGGACCAATCATTAAAATATTCTTAGGTGCGATTTCTTGCTTAGTTTCTTCGTCAAGCAAACTTCTTCTATAACGATTTCTTAACGCAATGGCAACTTTACGTTTAGCATCATCTTGCCCAACTATATATTCATTTAATTTAGATACGATATCTTTAGGTGTTAATTTTATACCATTTGCATCCATATCTTTTACCTCCAACCTAATATACGTCCATTTATATTCATTTCCATTTGTTTAACGTTAAAGTGTTTCCACTATAATATTATCATTAGTGAACACACAAATGTCAGATGCAACTTTCAAACTTTCATAAGCCATTTCTTTTGCTGACAAATGACTAGCATGGCGTTTCAATGCTCTTCCAGCACTTAATGCGTAGTTTCCACCTGAACCAATTGCAATTAAATCATCATCTGGTGCAATCACTTCTCCAGTTCCGCTCACCACTAATATTGCATCTTTGTCCATTACAATTAGCATTGCTTCCAATTGACGCAGTTGTTTATCCCCACGCCATTCTTGTGCTAGCTCAACAGCTGCACGTTCTAAGTTACCACTGAATTGTTGTAACTTTGTTTCGAATTTCTCGAACAATGTGAAAGCATCTGCAACACTTCCAGCAAATCCAGCAAGTACTTTCCCTTCGTATAATCTACGAACCTTACGTGCTGTTTGTTTCATAATGACTTGCTCACCAAGTGTCACTTGTCCATCACCAGCCATTGCCGCTTCACCATTGTGTCTAACAGCATAAATCGTTGTTGCATGTAATGATGTTTTACTCATTTATTTACTCTCCTTTTTCGCTCGAGGATGTGCATTTAAATACACTTTACGTAATTGTTGATTAGATACATGTGTATATCGTCCAGTGGTTGAAAGATTTACATGTCCTAATAAAGATTGTACCGTTCTCAAATCCGCTCCTTGATTAAGTAAGTGTGTTGCAAACGTATGTCTAAGTTTATGGGGATGAATTTCTGTCACTCCTGCTGTACGTTTTACAACATCATTTAATACATACCTAACGCCCCTTTCAGTTATAGGTGCGCCATTCATATTAACTAATAAATATGAATGTTTGGCATGTTGTATCGGTTTGAATTCACTTAAATATTGTTCAATACTTTGGCGACAAAATTCTCCAAACGGAACAAATCGCTCTTTGTTTCCCTTTCCTAGTACCTTGACACCAGGTAAAGACATATCAATATCTTTAAGTTGTATATTTACTAGTTCTGAAACACGTATACCAGTTGCATATAATAATTCTAAAATAACTCGATCTCGTAATCCCTTTTTAGAATCTTGAGCTACAGTTTTAAATAAAGCCTCCATCTCTTCTTCATAAAAAAACTGTGGTAAATAGTTTTCCTTCTTAGGATGAACCAGTTGAACAAAAGGATTGATGATTGTCTCATCTTGTGTCATCCAAAACTCATAGAAAGTTCTTAACGTTGAAATCTTCCTTGATACAGTAGTACGTTTCAAATTTTGCGAATATAAATAACTTAAATAATTTCGAGCATCTTTATATTCAAATTTTTTTAGGCTTAACAACTCTTGATCTAAAAAACGATTAAATTGTACTAAATCATCATGATATGATTTTAAAGTATGGTCGGAGAAATTCCTTTCAACTTTGAGCATATTTAAGAATGTAACTTGGATTTCTTCCACTTAAAAATCCCCTCCATCATATGCATTGTAGCATATAACATGAAAGGGACTAAAACAATTAGCTATAGAATTCAAAATCTTTTGAGAATTCTTTAAAACTTTGAATTGACACATTTTCTATCAATTATAAAGTTTATATTATTTTTAAAGTGTTTTCTTATAATTTTCTAAATATTCGAGTGCTCTATTTGCTTGTGCCTCGTAACGTTCTTTTTTATCTTTGATACGTTTTTCAAGTGATGGGAGTAAACCAAAATTAGCATTCATAGGTTGGAAATTCTTTTCATTTTTGGCATGTGAGATGTAATACGCCATACTACCTATCATTGTCTCTCTTGGGAATATTACTTCACCTTTATCTAATATTTTATGAGCTAGATTGATGCCAGCAACAAGGCCACTTGCTGCACTCTCAACATAGCCTTCAACACCTGTCATTTGACCTGCAAATTGAATTCGATTTTCTTTAATCAATTCATACTTTTCATTTAACACGTCAGGAGAGTTAATAAAAGTATTTCGATGCATGACACCATATCGAACGATATCAACATTTTCTAAACCAGGGATAAGGCGAATGACTTCTTTTTGAGCACCCCATTTTAAGTGTGTTTGGAAACCAACAATATTATATAGCGTGCCTGCAGCATCATCTTGTCTTAATTGAACAACAGCAAATGGACGTTTGCCTGTTTTTGGGTCTTCAAGTCCCACTGGTTTCATGGGTCCAAATAATAATGTTTTACGTCCGCGTTCAGCCATTACTTCAAAAGGCATACATCCTTCAAAGTATTTTTCTTTTTCGAATTCATTTGTTGGTGCAACCTCTGCTTCAAGTACTGCATCATAAAAGCGATTGAATTCTTCTTCTGTCATTGGACAATTAAGATAAGCTGCTTCACCTTTATCATAACGTGATTTCAAATACACTTTATCCATATCTATGGATTCTTTTTCTATTATTGGAGCGGCAGCATCATAAAAATAAAGTTGATCTTTACCAGTAATGTCTACGATTTCTTTAGCTAAATTTTCAGTAGTTAATGGGCCCGTAGCAATAATCGTATACCCTTCAGGAATACTATTTATTTCTTCATTAATTACTGTAACGTTTGGATGATTTCTTAAAGTTTCAGTAATGTAACCAGAAAAATCATGTCGATCAACTGCTAATGCACCACCAGCAGGCACTCTTGCTTTATCAGCAGCAGAAATAATTAACGAGTCTAATCGTCTCATTTCTTCTTTTAGTACACCTACACCATTTGTTAAAGCATTACCACGAAGTGAGTTAGAACATACTAGTTCTGCAAATTTATCAGTATGATGCGCTGGTGTTTGTTTAACAGGACGCATTTCAATCAAATTAACCTTGATTCCTCGTTGAGCTAATTGGTAAGCAGCTTCTGAACCAGCTAAGCCTGCGCCAACAATATTTACAGTTTGACTCATGGTTTTCCTCCTTTTAATTTCTATCTATTTTTGAACTTCTTCTTTGTAATCACAGTTAGAACATATAACTTGTGAGCTACGTCCTTTTTTATGTTCCATTAAGTAATGATTACACTTAGGACAATCACGGCCAACAGGTTTATCCCAAGAAATAAAATCACATTCGGGATAATTTGAGCAACCATAGAATAATCTATTTTTCTTAGATTTTCTTTCAACAACATCTCCATCTTTACATTTAGGACATGTAACACCAATCGTTTTAACAATCGCTTTCGTATTTCTACAATCTGGGAAGTTTGAACATGCCATGAATTTACCATAGCGTCCCATTTTAATTACCATAGGCGAACCACAAACTTCGCAATCTTCACCGGCTGGTTCATCTTTAATTTCAACTTTTTCCATTTCTTCCTCAGCACGTTCAACGTCTAATTTGAAACTTCCATAAAAGTTATCAATTACTTTTCTCCACCCGATATCTCCTTCAGCAATTTTATCCAATAATGTTTCCATATTAACCGTAAATTCCACATCAATAATTTCAGGGAAATAGTCCTTTACTTGTTCGTAAACGATTTCACCTAATTCTGTAGGAACAAATCGTTTGCTTTCAAGTTTGACGTAATTACGTTTTTGGATTGTATCAATAGTAGGTGCGTAAGTTGATGGTCTACCGATTTTTAGTTCTTCTAATGTTTTGACTAAACGTGCTTCTGTATATCGTGGCGGTGGTTGTGTGAAGTGTTGTGCTGGCTCAATTTGCGTCGCAGTTACTTCATCACCTTTACTTAAATTTGGTAATTTGTTTTCTTTTTCATTATCTTTATCGTCTTTGGCCTCAACATAAAGTGTCATGAAACCTTTAAATTTAATTGTTTGACCGTTCGCTCTAAATTTAATGTTATTTTGAGTAACATCTAAAGCAACCGTGTCTAGGATTGCTGGTGCCATTTGACTTGCCACAAAACGTTCCCAAATCAATTTATATAAACGATGCTGATCTCTCGTTAAGTACGATTTCATTTCATCAGGTGTGCGTAAAGTACTTGTTGGACGAATTGCCTCATGGGCATCTTGATCACCTTGTTTACCTTTCGCTGTTCGATTAGAAATATAATCTTTACCATACTTATCTTCAATATATTTTTTTGCTTCGTCTTTTGCTGTTTGTGAAATACGAGTAGAATCCGTTCGCATATATGTGATTAATCCAACTGTGCCTTGTCGTTTTAGATCGATACCTTCATATAATTGTTGTGCAAGCATCATTGTTTTTCTCGCTTTAAAATTCAACTTACGCGCTGCTTCTTGTTGTAATGTTGATGTTGTAAACGGATTAGCAGGATTTCTAGTTTTTTCCTTTTTATTCACATTTGTTATTTCAAACTTATCGCCGTCTAGTTCAGTTGTGATTTTTTCAATATCTTTTTTAGTTTTTAACTTAAATGGTTTGTTTTTATAATGAAGAAACTTAGCAGTAAATTTTGATTTTTTATATCTAAATTCACCTTCTATAGACCAATATTCTTCAGGCTTAAAGTTACGAATCTCATTTTCTCTATCGATAACTAATCTTAAAGCAACAGATTGAACACGTCCTGCTGAAAGTCCTTTTTTCACTTTCTTCCATAAAACTGGTGAAATGTTATAACCAACTAATCTATCTAAAATACGGCGTGCCTGTTGTGCATCTACTAAATTCATTTCAATGCCACGAGGGTGTTTGAAACTTTCTTTTACCGCATCTTTTGTAATTTCATTAAATACTACTCTGTTTTCTTTTGTATCATCAAGTTCTAAAATTTTTGATAAATGCCAAGCAATCGCTTCACCTTCACGGTCAGGGTCACTCGCAAGAAAGACATTTTTAGCTTTCTTAGCGTATTTTTTTAAATCTTTTACTACTGGACCTTTACCGCGAATTGTAATATATTTCGGTTCAAAATTATCTTCTACATCGACACCCATTTGACTTCTTGGTAAATCTCTAACGTGTCCCATAGAAGCTATCACTTTATACTTTTTACCTAAATATTTTTCAATGGTTTTAGCTTTTGCAGGCGACTCAACTATGACTAAATTATCTGCCAAAGTGAATTCCCCCTTGCTATTTCAATTACTAAAGATAAATGATAAACGGTCAATTTTGATTTTGTCAATGTTTAAATTCTATTTATGTGTTTTTTAAACTTATTTTAATAATATTTTTAGCTATATATTAGAAATAAATGTACATTATTTATACAATAAAACGGCTATATTTAAGAATGTTAATAATCACAAGTGATATCTTCTGCTTTAGTAACAATCATCGCTCCTTCTTGTGCACGTCTCAAATTCCCTTTCGTTAATGGGTTGAAAAGTGAGCCTGGCAGTACGTATACATTTCTATTTTGTTCTAGTGCACAATCAATAGTAATTTGACTACCACTCTTAACCCGAGCTTCAGTAATTAATACACCTTTAGAAAGACCACTTATCAATCGATTGCGTTGCGGAAAGTAATAGCGTCTAATACGGTCAAAGGGTGGATATTCACTTATGACTAATCCTTTTTCTTCAATTATATTGCGTAATTTTTGAGTTTCTTTGGGATAATGATGTAAATGGCCATAACCTAAGATAGCTATAGTTGGAAGATGGTATTTCAATGCGAATTGATGCGCCATACTATCGGCACCTTTCGCCAAACCAGAAATGATTGTTAAAGGAATATGCGTAAATTGTGGAAATAAGTATTGAATTGCTTTAGCAGAATACTGTGTTGCGCTTCTTGAGCCTACAACGCCTAATGTATTTAACGATGTTAGCAAGTTAATCTTACCGCGGTAAAATAATACAAATGGATAATCGTAAATTTCTTTTAATAGTTTAGGATAGTTCCCATGAAATATTGTTATAAAATTTATATTATATTGGTTAAGAAATGATAGAATATCTTTCTCGTCTAGATCATAGAATTTATTGTAACAATGGCCTTGGTGATATAGAGTGTCCCAGGTTTTAATTGTGCCAATTTGGTCATTATTAGAGTAGCTAAAAAAGTCAGGATACAATCTTAATAAATGATGAAGATGTTGTGTCGTATATCCCGCCCATATCAATTTCAAAAGTATCATATCGTTGTTAATCATGAAGTCGTCTCCTTTGATAACATTATAGAATAAATATGTCTTTGGCGCACATTTCAATTACAATACAATTTAGCACAAATATTCATTAACACTTAATGAGTAATTTCTACATTGAATTATGTAAACTATCCAATATAGATTAAAACAAATAAAATAATCTGAAACTTAAAAGTCTCAGATTATTTTGAAGTTATCAAGTTTCATGTGTCCGCAGACGAAACGTTCAAGTTAACGTTTATTTAGTTGTTCCCAATGAGTTTTCCTCATTTTCGGTATAGCTTGTATAAACATTTATTGACTGGCTTAATAAAATCTCCTACGTATTCCTCAATAAAGGCATTAAATCCTTTTTTAAACTGTTGCACACCATAATCTTCTGCTTCATTGCCAAAGTCACCAGTAATTCCATAAAAATTGTACCGATGAATACCTAGTTTTTTTGCGTGACATATCATATCCCATTGTAATCGATATGCCCCCATAAATTCATTATATTTAGGATTTGAGCCACTTGATAAATAATACATTTCATGCGCATTATGAATAAATAATGCCGCTGCTAAATCTAATAATGTACCATCTGTAATGATTAATTGTTCAGTTTTTACTATTTTGTTATAAAGGCTCTCTAGCTGTTGATTTAATTGGTGATATTTTGTTTTTGTCTTTTTTGAATTAGAATTCACTTTTAATGATTGTTTAATTTCAGTCATTTCCTCTTCTAATTCTATCGCATGTTGTTTTAATAGATTTATATACTTATTTAAATCAATATAAGCTAACTTTATACATGCTTTATCGCCATAAATTTCAAGCATTTGTTTGAAATAAGGTTCTTCTTGAAAATGAAAACCATGTTTTTCTTCAGCCATGTGAAACAGTCGATAAAATCTACTCGTTTCTTTAATTGATAAAGTTTTAATTTGTACACCCATTTCAATTGTCTTCATAATGTTACGTCTTGTTTGATATGACATGTCTTTTAATAATTGTTGTTCACTTTTATCTTTTAAATCTAATATAGAATGCCATCTTATTTGACTCATCGATGAATAACCAGTTGTAAAACCTTGATGTTGGTATCCTAATTTATGCATTACCTTAAACCACTGTTTATTGTTAAAGTGTTCTATAATCTCACCATCAGCACTTCTTATATTCTCCAAGACATAAGGATCAACGAGTATGAAAACACCTCTTCGCATACGTACATAATGCGTTAATTTTCTAAAGAAAAATTCAACTAACGCTAAATTAGTATAATCCATCACCGGTCCTCGATGGGTATAAAAATATTTAAACACCTTAAATATACGAGCATCAGTTAATAAACAGGCAGCAATAACAGTGTTATTTTCCTTCACTCCGACAAGGTGAGCACCTAAATGTCGTTCCTTACGATATATGTATAAATCATTTACCTGTGTATAATGTGAAAAATGATGACCTACGAATGTATTAAATTCTTCTATGCTAAGCTTTGTAAAAATCATATTTAAAACTCACTTCCAATCATTTATGATGGCCCTAATATAAGATACGTCTTCAGTACAAATCATAAATTCAAAGTGGTCTTATTATTAAATGTTGTCGTTTCATGTTGTTCTCTCCTATCATTTATACACTATAAATATAATATCGCTATTAAATAAAAAAACAAATAAATTTCTCGAAATTTATTATAAAAAGAGATGTATTTTAAAACAAAATAACTCCGTTCAAAGTATTTAGAAGTTATAATACTTTGAACGGAGTATAGTGAATCATTTATTGATTTACAATCTCATTATTTAATTGTTAATAATTCTTCATAGATACCAGCGTCTTTAGCTGCTTCGATTAATGTTGTACCGATTTCTGAAGGTGTATCAGCAGTTTTGACACCACAATCATTTAATGTTTTAATCTTTTCGGCTGCTGTACCTTTACCACCAGAGATGATTGCACCAGCGTGACCCATACGTTTGCCTGGAGGCGCTGTTTGACCGCCAATAAATCCAACAACTGGTTTATTCATATTAGCTTTAATCCATTCAGCAGCTTCTTCTTCAGCTGTACCACCGATTTCACCAATCATTACTACAGCTTTCGTGTCTTCATCTTCATTAAATGCTTTAAGCACGTCGATAAAGTTTGTACCATTGACTGGGTCGCCACCAATACCTACAGCTGTAGTTTGACCAATACCTTCTTCAGTCAATTGATGAACTGCTTCATATGTTAATGTACCAGAACGAGATACAACACCAACGTGACCTTTCTTATGAATATAGCCTGGCATAATACCAATTTTACATTCATCAGCAGTAATAACACCTGGACAGTTAGGTCCTACTAAACGTGTTTTTCTACCTTCTAAATAACGTTTAACTTTGACCATGTCTACAACAGGAATATGTTCAGTGATACAAATTACCATATCTAAATCTGCATCCGCAGCTTCTAAAATAGAGTCCGCAGCAAATGGCGCTGGAACATATACTACAGATACATTAGCACCTGTTTCTTCTTTAGCTTCAGCAACAGTGTTATAAACAGGCACGCCTTCAACCACTTGTCCACCTTTACCTGGTGTTACCCCTGCGACAATTTGTGTGCCATAATCAAGCATTTGTTTTGTATGGAAAAGGGCAGTAGACCCTGTAATACCTTGTACCATTACTTTAGTATTCTTATCTATAAATACACTCATCTTAGTGTTCCCATCCTTTCCTTACGCTTCTTTAACAAGCTTAACAATTTTTTGTGCACCTTCAGCCATTGTAGCTGCTGGTTCAATTGCTAAACCTGATTCATTTAAGATTTCTTTACCGCGTTCTACATTTGTTCCTTCTAAACGGACAACTAGTGGTAAAGTTAATTCAACTTCTTTAACTGCTGCCACAATACCTTCAGCGATAACATCACATTTCATGATTCCACCGAAGATGTTTACAAAGATACCTTTAACATTGTCGTCACCTAAGATGATTTTGAATGCTTCAGTAACTTTTTCTTTTGTAGCACCGCCCCCTACGTCTAGGAAGTTAGCTGGATTTCCACCAAAATGATTAATTGTATCCATTGTAGCCATAGCTAAACCAGCACCATTAACCATACAACCAATATCTCCATCTAATGCAATGTATGATAAGTCATATTTAGATGCTTCAATTTCTTTCGGATCTTCTTCTTCTAAGTCTCGTAATTCTTGAATATCTTTATGTCTAAATAATGCGTTATCATCGAAATTAATTTTAGCATCTAACGCTAAAACGTCACCGTCTCCAGTAGTAACTAATGGGTTAATTTCAACGATTGAGCAGTCTTTTTCAATAAATACATTGTATAGAGAAATTAAGAATTTCGCTGCTTTGTTAATTGATTCTTTTGGAATATTAATATTGAAAGCAATACGACGCGCTTGATATGGTGATAAACCAACAACTGGATCGATTGTTTCTTTGAATATTTTTTCTGGTGTTTTAGCAGCAACTTCTTCAATTTCAGTACCGCCTTCTTCTGAAGCCATTAAAGTAATGCGATCAGTTGCACGATCAATAACAAAACCTACGTAATATTCTTTTTGAATATCGCAACCTTGTTCAATGTACAAACGTTTTACTTCTTTACCTTCAGGACCAGTTTGATGTGTGACTAATTGCTTACCTAATAATTCATTGGCATAAGTTTCAACCTCAGATAATGATTTAGCAATTTTAACTCCACCTGCTTTACCTCTACCCCCAGCGTGGATTTGTGCTTTAACCACATAAACCTCAGTGTCTAATTCTTTTGCCTTCTCCACTGCTTCTTCAGCAGTAAATGCAACTCGTCCTTCTGGAACGGCTACGCCCATAGAACGAAATATTTCTTTACCTTGATACTCGTGGATATTCATCTTCCATCCTCCTACTTCTTAGGTTAAGTTCAGTTATAATTATAGAAAATGAAAGCGCTATTGTAAACTGAAAGTATTCTACTTTTTGCAATTAATTTAAAATTCAAATAATTACGTCATAGATTTGATTGGTTCGAAGCTGCGTCGATGATGAGGCGTAATGCCATAGCTATCTAAACCTTCTAAGTGTGCTTTCGTTCCATAACCAACATTTTTTTCAAATTCATAACCTGGATATTCCTCAGCAATTTCTCTCATCAAATCATCTCGATATTCTTTTGCCATTATACTCGCTGCAGCAATTGATACACTTTTAGCATCACCTTTAATAATCGATGTTTGAGGGATTTGAGTGTCTAAAGCCATTGCATCAATGAGTAAATGGTCTGGCTGATTTACCAGTTGGGTCAAAGCTCGATTCATTGCTATTTTGGTTGCATTATAAATATTGAATTCATCAATTTCTTCAGGACTTGCTATACCATAGGCATATTCAAGTACACCCTCTTTTAGTTGTGCATTTAGCACTCGTCTTTTAGTCGCCGATACTTTCTTAGAGTCATCTAAACCTAAATAGCGATGACCTTGATTTAATATAACCGCACACGCAACCACGGGTCCTGCAAGCGGACCGCGACCCACTTCGTCAATCCCACAGATTAATGTTTGAGGATTGGTAGCTAACAACGCATCCTCAAATTGATTCATTTGATAATAGTGGTCGACAATGTCTTGTTCTTTAAGCAGTTGTTTACGACGTCTTGATATAGCTTGATGTACACCTTTACGGGTGTCTTGGTTAAATTCATGCTGCTCTAATTCATCTAATGAATGTATGTCAGCTAATATACGTTTAATTTCATTTATTGTCTGTGTCATTTTCTAATTCACACTTCATTTCTGAATATAAGTCGAAACAATATGTCCCAATTTTAGCATTACGTACATCGTTAATGATAAGTTCAATAACCGCTTCATAATCGACTTCATTTCCTCTTTGTAGAAGACCGCGTCGACGACCAATCGCATCAAACCATTCTAATATTTCGGCATCTACAGGTACATCAATTTTATAATGCTGTTTAAATCCATCTAAATCATGATGAATTAAAAATTGTAGACCATAGATTGCAACTTCATCTAAATGTACGATGCTATCTTTAATCGCACCCGTTAGACTTAATTTCTTCCCAACCGTTTCATCTTCAAATTTAGGCCATAAGATACCAGGTGTATCTAACAATTGTAGCGACTGTCCTACTTTAATCCATTGTTGTTGTTTTGTCACACCAGGTTTATTACCAGTTTGAGCAATATTCTTTCTTGCTAATTTATTAATTAATGTCGATTTACCCACGTTAGGTATCCCCACAATCATAGCTCTAATGGCCCTTGGTTTAAGACCTTTAGCTTTCTCACGCTCAAACTTTTCTTTTGTTGCAGCAATCGCCGCAGTTTCGACGCCCTTTAAATTTTTACCATGTTTTGCATCGACTGCAACAGGATAATATCCTTTGTCTATAAAGAAACTTTCCCATTTCTGCATCTCATTTAAATTAGCCATATCTTTTTTATTGAGAATAACCACACGTGGTTTCTGTTTAATTACTTCATCAATCATTGGATTACGAGAACTATATGGAATTCGTGCATCAACTAATTCAAATACAACGTCTACTTTCTTCAGTTGTTCTGTAACTTCTCTTTTAGCTTTTGCCATATGTCCTGGATACCATTGTATTGCCATTGATTGTCACCTTACTTTCTTTATATTTTACTTTAACTTGTTGATTATAATTGAAATTATAAATAAGAGCCACTGTTTAATTGGTTCACCCTTTATTTTAGCATTCATCATTTAAAACGAGAAAGTGCAATAAAAGGAATCATGATAAAAAGCATAATTACTTTTATTCATATGAACTATCCCCTACAATTTAAATGTACTATTTTAATTTCAATCCGATTATTAGAGGTAAGTTATGAAGAAAATATTTATATATATAGGTATATTTTTTACTTTGTCACTCTTAGGACATAGCTATATTATTTACCGCTTCATTCATGACGGTATATTATTTACAGGGCCAAATGATGGTATTGAACAGATGGTACCGATTCAGATGTTTTTATTTGAAAAGTGGAGTCACGGTAACCTCTTTTATGCTTCTGATTTTGGATTAGGTGGAGACTTTTTCACTGATTTAAGTTATTACTTTTCAACGAACATACTATTTATTATCAATGTTCTATGTATCATACTATTAAAAACGATCATACATATAAACACACAAGGCTTACTATTTTGGATGGTAAATGCACTCGTTATCTCTATAATTAAAGCTGCAATTGCAATGTATTGTACCTATCTTTATAGCAAGTACTTATCACGTAATACGTGGATAAGTCTTATTATGGCGTTTTTATTTGTCATGTCGCCACTATATTATCGCTTTACAGTGTATTGGCCATTCTTTAGTGATGTCTTCATTTGGTTGCCGTTACTCCTGCTCTCGATTGAACGCGTGCTTCAAAAACAGAAATTGGGTCTTTTCATTGTTACAGTCACACTGATCATGATAAATAATTTCTATTTTGCATATTACCTTTGTCTAATAGGTGCAGGTTACATTCTTATTCGTATCATCTTTAGACATTCAAAAGATATTATTTCACGCGGTAAAGCGATAATATTATTTGTAATTAGTGCTATTTTAGGGTTAGGTAACAGTTTATTTATGTTTTTCCATGGTGTTCAAAGCTTCCTAAACAATCGTCGTGTCCCCTTCTCTGGAACGGTGGATACCTTTGAAAAGCTGAATATTAATACAAATATCTTCTTTGATAACTATTTAATTGTGTTACTCTTCTTAACAATTCAAGCGCTATTATGCTTTAAGCTTTATAAACATTACTACTATCGCTTATTCGCCATGTTAACACTAGTGTTTATCTTACTCAGCTTTGTGCCATTTATTGATCAGGTGTTTAATGGATTTTCCGCACCACAAAAACGCTGGCATTTTATACTTTCATTCAATTCAGCAATGTTAATTGGGTTATTCATGAAATATTTTAGAACATTAAAAATTAAAACTTACGTATTTAGTAATATTATTGCTGAACTCATCATTTTTGCCAGTGCGATTACGTATCATAAATTTGTAGCTTGGCTTATCCTTGTACCAATCGTTTCAATTATAGGTTTACTTATTTTAATTTTAAAAGACAGATATTACCGTATTAATTTAAGTTATATTTTTGGAATATCCATTCTCTTACTCAACATAATGGTTTCTTTCGTCTTTATTAAAAATCAAATTTATTTTAAAGATCATGAAGAACGTGCGAATACGTTTTATATTAACTCAAGTTTATATAGTTCAGATTTACAACGTTCTTTAGTCAATATAATGAATAACAGTAAAAGGGAAGATGAACGTATTGATTGGCGTGTAAATGAACAGGATAATACACCGATGTATCAACACTTTAAGGGATTGAGTTTGTATTCTAGCATCTTCCATCATAATATTCTAGATTACTATTACGATGCCCTTAAAATCAATCTTGCCGAAGAATCGTTAAGTCGCTATCAATCAACAAATGGTCGACAAAATATCGCAAGCCTTTTCTCCGTACGCTATATGATGTTGAAAGATTACCAAGGCAATTTGCCTGCTTATTTTAAAAAAATTAAAACAAGTGGACAATACACTATATATGAAAATTCACTTAACTTACCAAGCGTAAAAGTAACAAATAACATCTATCATTCTAAATCTTTAAACACAGCTATCGATCGAGAACATGCAATGTTGAACGGTGTCGTAATGGATAATAAAGGTACGTCTTATAAATCATCGTCGCCGAATTTATTATCGAAAGTCGATATCCAACATCAGAATATTAAACTTAATGGTAAACATCGCTATAAAGTTACCGGTGAACAAGGTGGCACAATAAAACTACATTTACCGAAACATTTACGTGATAAATACGATGACTTTTATTTAACTATGAAGATTAAGCGAGGCAATCCTGATAGTAATTACACAGTTGCGATTAATAATTATGCTAATCATCGCTTGTTTAACAACTCTACTTATCGTACAGGGGTAGATACGCAACTTTATCGAGCACAACCAGATAAAAATGGTGATATTACGATAACCCTTTCACCTGATGGCGAATTTTATATCGATTTACAACAATTAAATGGTGAGAATTATGATACGCTTAAAAAGGCACATCGGGATGCTCATTTTAGTGCTGGTTATAAGGATATTAAAAATGGTGTTCAAGTCAATCTTAATCATCATGATGGTGGTATTGCTGCCATTAATATTCCTTACCGTAAAGGTATGCATGCGTACGTAGATGGTGCACCTGCCAAAGTTCAGAAAGTTAATTATATGATGACTGGTGTTTCAGTCAATAAAAATGCTAAGCAGATTGTCATCAAATATCAACCACCTTACTGGAATACTATGATTATCACATCACTCATAAGCATGCTTTTAAGTGCTATATTTATTAAAAATGGTAATTTAAAAAAACGAAAGATGAGGAAGTAAATTGATTAAAAAAATATGGTCGAAACCCTTATGGACATTTGGTTTTATTTTTATCATAGCTAATATCGTAACACTAACGATTTATTATCCGTTTATACGCGATTATCTTAAAGATGGTGTAGTGTTTAGTGGATCTGGCGATGGCTTTAGACAAATGATGCCATTTCAATTATATTTATATGAACATTACACACACTTAAAAGGATTTTACGATCACTCATTTGGACTGGGTGGGGATTATGTAAAAGGTTTAGCTTACTATTATTCCTTATCCCCCATCATGTGGGTTAATTTTATTTTTGTATGGATTGGCGAGCAATTATTTCATTGGCAACCGCACAATATCCGCTTTTGGCCAACAAACCAACTCATTGTAGCTTATGTCCGTACGATAATCACTTTTATTTGTGCATTTTATTATTTTAGATATTTAAGATTAAAATCTGTACCTCTATTAATAGCAACACTACTATATGGTGCATCAACAGTCGTATTATATTACAATTTCACATGGTCATTTTATGGCGACCTATTAATTGTATTACCATTATCTTTATGGGGAATGGAACGCTTTTTCCAACGTAAGAAGATTGGTTTGTTTATTTTTGCAGTAGCGATTACACTCTTTTCAAATTTCTATTTTACTTATTATCAAGCCATTGTGTTAGGTATTTATTTCATTTTGCGAGTTGTGTTTCAATATCGCTATGATATCGTATCACGCTGGCAAAAATGTTACTTATTAATTATTGGTGCTATGTTTGCGCTTTTATCAAGTATATTAGGATTTTACACTGGTGTATCATCATTCTTAAATAATGATCGTCAACAAAATTCAGAATTTAATATTTCTTTGTTTACTGATTTAACCAAAAATAATTATTACATATTTTCAAATGGTTTCTATGTCACAATTTCACTTGTCGCACTCGTGGCATTGTTAACGCCAAAATTATACAAACACTACTACTATAAAGTTTTTGCGATTATAACTTGGTTCTTACTTATTGGTTCATTATCACAATACTTTGATAGTGCTTTTAACGGTTTCTCTTTACCGCAACGTCGCTGGGTTTATTTCTTAGTGTTATCTACAAGTGGACTTATTGCGTTATATATTCATCATTTATCTGAAATAACAATGAAACGATATTTATTTGCTGCTATACCTGTATTTATTGCAGGATTGTGCCGATACATCATTGCCGATGATTTTGTGGATTGGATGCCTATAGCATTATTTATCATCATTGTATTAGGTTTAATCATTTATCGTAAATCTCTACTTAAGCAACCAATAATCATGTTATCGTTGATTGTGCTCTTTTTCGGTCAGCAAATTGTAATGACACATGATTCAAGACAAAGAACAATAGATCCATATGCAACGACAATCCATACTTTAAATGATCCATCATACTTTGATGACACAATTGCCAAAAAAATCGATACGATCACACAGCATCAAAATGACCCATTTCATCGTATCGATTATATGTCAGCATACGCACTAAATTCACCATTTATTTATCACTATAATGGTATATCGCTATATTCTAGCATTTTTGATGGCGATATATTGAAATATTATGATAAATTAATGCAAATCAATATGCCTGTGGATAAAAATAGCACGTATCGCTTTTTGGGAAATCGAGCGAACTTAGCTGCGCTATGGAATGTTCAAGATCGTTTACGTCATCCTGAAGATCAAAATATGCCCTACGGATTTAAAAAGAAAGATACCATTTTGAATGGTAAAGATACACTCATCCACTCCGAAAATACGATTGACTACCCAGCAGCTCATGTGACGAATCGAATTTATAATTCTAATGATTTAAAGTCACCATTAGATCGTGAACAAGCAATGTTAAAAGGCATCGTGTTAAATGGTCAGCCAGAGAAAGCGAATACTTCATTTAAATCAAATCAAAACTTGTTAGACAAAGCGAACATGTCGACAAATGATTCAACATGGCACAATCACAACCATCTTACTGTGCATAAGGATAATGGAGGTGTTACGTTATCTTTACCTAAATCAGTCGCTAATCAATATAAAGATATGTATGTGGAAATGGATGTCGAATTGCTGTCGCCTGACAAAGCGCATTCAGTCGGTGTAAACGAATATTCACAAAGCCGAAATAAACTAAGTTATAAATATCGACGTTTTGTCACTCCTGTTACAATGCGCGTAAAAGCATCTAATAAACTTAATATTCAACTATCTAAAGGTCATTATCGTTTATCTGTTAAAGGCATCTATGGTGAAGATTACAGTACTTTACAAAAAGCATCTAAAGACGTTACACCTGTGAAGGTTAAAAGCATGAGAAATGGTTATATTGTTCATAAACCCAAAAATGCATCAGGCTATGTTGTCCTACCAACTGTATATGTAAAAGGCATGCATGCACACGTAGATGGTAAAGATGTACCCGTACAACAAGTCAATGGTATTATGACGGCAATACCGGTAAATAAAGGCGATAAGGTGATTAAAGTCTCTTATACCCCGCCGCATTTTTATCTACTTACCATTTTAAGTATCATCGGCGTTATAGGTAGCGTACTATTTAGCTTATGGGTAAAAAGAAAACAATAAACTGAAATAAACAACTACGTCTAAGGTCAGACTTCAAAATTTTAAATACAATAAATAAAAGCTTCCAATCTCAACTTGAAAAAGAAGATGATTGGAAGCTTTGTTAGTAAGACAAACGTTGTAACTAACCTTTATCTTATTCATATACTCAATTTGCTGATTAACGAATTTCTTGGATTCTAGCAGCTTTACCACGTAAACTACGTAAGTAGTATAATTTAGCACGACGTACTTTACCACGACGTTTAACTTCGATTTTTTCGATTTTTGGAGTGTGTAATGGGAATGTACGTTCCACACCTACACCTGAAGAAATTTTACGAACTGTGAAAGTTTCAGAAATTCCTCCACCACGGCGTTTGATTACAACACCTTCGAAAACTTGGATACGTTCACGTGAACCCTCAACGATACGTACGTGTACACGTAAAGTGTCACCAGTACGGAATGTTGGTAAGTCTGTACGTAATTGTGATTTAGTAACTGCTTCGATTAACTTATGATTACTCATTGATATACTCTCCTTCAACCTATGTTCTTGCCTAGACATTCATATAGCAGCGGACCATAGTGATATTTAGTGTCTTTTCACACTTGATATATATTAGCATAATACTACTTGTTTTTCAATTGCTTTTTATAGCTTTCTATTATTTTTTTATCTTCTTCTGTTAGAGGATAATGATCAAGTAAGTCCGGTCGCTTATTAAACGTCCGAATTAATTTTTGTTCATGTCGCCATTGTTCGATATTTGCATGATTACCTGACAACAATACATCTGGAACAGTCATATCCTCAAATACTCTAGGACGTGTATATTGTGGAAACTCTAGAAGTCCATCTGAAAAAGAATCATCTTGATGTGACTGTTGATTACCTAATACGCCAGGAATTAATCGTACAATTGCATCTGTCATCGTCATGGCAGGCAATTCGCCTCCAGTTAACACATAATCTCCCATTGAAATTTCATCTGTCACAAGATGTTCTCTGATACGTTCATCATAACCTTCATAATGTCCGCAAATAAATACAATATGTTCTGCTTCACTTAGCTCTTGTGCAATACTTTGAGAGAATGGTCTACCTTGAGGGCACATTAAAATCACACGCGTCTGTTCAGTACGTTGCAAGTCTTTCATAGCATTGAAAACCGGCTCTGGTTTTAATACCATACCTTGCCCGCCACCAAATGGATAATCATCTACTTGATTATGTTTATTGATAGCGTAATCTCTGAAATTAATTGTATTTACACTAATAATTTCTTTATCTTGCGCTCGTTTTAAAATGGAGTGATTGAGTACGCCATCAAACATCTCTGGAAATAAAGTTAAATAGTCAATTTTCATTAGTCTAACAACCCTTCCATAGGTGTTATGTGGATGGTTTTATTTTCAATGTCAATGGCCTTAACAACATCAGCTATATAAGGAATTAGGTATTCTTTATCACCTTTAACGACCCAAACATCATTTGCGCCAGTTTCAAAAATATTGATGACTCGCCCAATAGGTGTCTCTTCATCATCAAACACGGTGCATCCTATAATATCTGAATAGTAAAACTCATTCTCTGCTAATTCAATATCTTCGTGATCGCGTTCTTGATATAAGAAGTCACCTTTATACTGTTCAACTTCATTAATGTTATTAATGTCTTTAAATTTAAGCATATGGAAACCTTTGTGTACACGATACGATGTGACCGTTAATTGAATTTCATTGTTATTATGTTTTACTGTTAATACTTCACCAGGTTGAAAACGCGTTTCTGTAAAGTCAGAATTCGATTTGACTTTGACTTCACCTTTAATACCGTGAGTGTTTACAATTTGACCCACTTCAACTTGCATAGTCGCACCTCTCTTAATACATTAATTTATTTCTTTCATATTAACATGAATATTTCAGTATTGAAAAAGGCGCCACGAAATGGCGCCTTAAGAAACTTTGTATTAAAGTTTAAGCTAAATTATTTAGCGTGTTTTTGTTCATCAAAAGTTTTTAAAATACCTTGTTTAGATAAGATATTATGAACTGTATCAGTTGGTTTAGCACCGTCTTTCAACCATTTTAATGCTAATTCTTCGTCAATTTTAACTTCTGGAGCATTAACACTAGCTGGGTTGTAAGTACCGATTTGTTCGATAATACGACCATCACGTGGTGAACGTGCGTCTGCAACTACGATACGATAGAATGGATTTCTTTTTGAACCTAAACGAGTTAAACGAATTTTAACTGCCATATATAAAACTCTCCTTTAAATCTTTTACTTTTTATTTTCTACAAGAAATAATATTAACAGTAACTTGATTATTTGTAAAGACTTTTTTCTTTACCTAAAGCCCCACTTCTAAATTTATTTAGTTAGTGGGACTTACGCACTAGCTTTAGCTAGGGTGTTCCTTTATCTAGGTTTATGAAATAAACCGTAGATTTGGTTATGGGAGTCAGATAGAATTTTAAATTCGTCCACCCCAGCTTGCTTAGCTTGTAGAATTTCTTAACGAAATTCTCTGTGCTGGGGCCCGCCCCCCCTCGCACAGTTGATTAGGTGCTTGAAATATTTTATTTCAAGTCCAATCAACCACTGCGTTAGAGCTTTAGCTCAGGCGAACCTTTAGCTGGGTTTATGAAATAAATCGACATAAAAATATCGAGCGCTTATCAAAAAGCGTCCGATATTTTTGAATCACTAAAATGGTAAGTTCATGCCTTTTAACATATTTTCCATTTGACTTCGTTTACCTTTTTTACCTTTACGACCAACACCACTAAATTGTTTCATCATTTTCTTCATATCATTAAATTGTTTCATTAAGCGATTCACTTCTTGTAATGAACGACCTGAACCTTTAGCAATACGTTTTTTTCTAGAAACATTTAAGACTGCTGGATTTTCTCTTTCACTTGGTGTCATAGACTGGATAATCGCCTTAATATGGTCAATTTGTTTTTCATCCATATTAAGCTTATCCATGCCTTTCATTTTGTTCATTCCAGGAATCATTTTCATAATATCATCAAGTGGGCCAAGGTTTTTAACTTGATCCAATTGTTCAAGAAAATCATCCAATGTAAATGTTGAATTACGCATTTTTTGTTCTAAGTCTTTAGCTTTTTCTTGGTCAACATCTTGTTGTGCCTTTTCGATAAGACTTAGTACATCGCCCATACCAAGTATACGAGAAGCCATTCGCTCTGGGTGGAAGAGTTCAAGTCCATCCATCTTCTCACTCATACCAACAAACTTAATTGGCTTTTGTGTTACTGAACGAATTGATAACGCTGCACCACCACGCGTATCGCCATCTAATTTAGTCAATGTAACGCCAGTCACATCTAATTGATCATCGAATGATTGTGCAACATTAACTGCGTCTTGACCAGTCATTGCATCCACAACCAACATAATTTCATTTGGTTTAGAAATTTCTTTAACTTCTTGTAATTCATTCATCAATGCTTCATCAATATGCAAACGACCTGCTGTATCAATGATTACAAAATCTAAATGTTCTTCTTTAGCATGCTTTAATGCGTTTTCCACGATTTGTTGTGGTTTGACTTGATCACCTTCACTATATACAGGCACATCAAGTTGTTTACCTACAGTTTGTAATTGATTAATTGCAGCTGGGCGATAAATATCTGCAGCTACTAACATAGGTTTTTTATTGTATTTCTTACGCATTAATAATGCTAATTTACCGGCAGTAGTCGTTTTACCTGCACCTTGTAAACCAACCATCATCACAACAGTTGGTGGCTTGTTCGCCATTTTAATCGTTGCGTTTTCGCCACCCATTAATTGTGTTAATTCGTCTTGTACAATTTTAATGACTTGTTGACCAGGTGTTAATGATTGCATTACATCTGATCCTAAGGCACGTTCTGACACAGTTTTCACAAATTCTTTAACTACTTTAAAGTTTACATCGGCTTCTAATAATGCTAATCGTACTTCTCTCATCATAGCTTTAATATCAGCTTCTGTGACTTTACCCTTACCACGCATTCTTTGCATCGTAGCTTGTAAGCGATCGGATAATCCTTCAAATGCCATACCAAATGCCCTCCTTTATATATCTGTTTATTCTAATTCTTCTAATTGATTAATATATTGTTCTAACGCTGTAGCATCATTTAAAGATTGTTTCATTGCTTCATAAATGTTACGACGTTGTTCGAATTTTTCATATAAATTCAACTTAGATTCATAATCTTCAACTAAATCGCCAGTTCTTCTTATATTATCATAAACTGCTTGTCTACTCACATCAAATGTCTCTGCAATTTCACTTAATGAATAGTCTTTTAAATAGAATAACTCTAAATAATTTCTTTGCTTATCAGTTAATAACGTTTGATAGAAATCAAACAAATAATTCATTCGTAATGTTTTAACTAAATCATTTTTCCCCATGTGGATGATCCTCGTTATTAAAATCTAATTCAGCAACTTCATCTGGAATATCTTCATTTTGTTCTATCATATCTGCAAATAATCCATAAACGTAGCTTTCTGGGTTAAATGGTTGCAAGTCGTCAAGTTTTTCACCTAAGCCTACATATTTAACTGGGATATGAAGTTCATTTCTAATTGCAAGCACAATACCACCTTTAGCCGTACCATCCAATTTAGTTAATACGATACCTGATACGTTTGTAACTTCTTTAAATGAACGTGCTTGAGATAGGGCGTTTTGGCCTGTTGTTGCATCTAAACACAATAAAGCTTCATGAGGTGCATCTGGTACAGCTCTGCTAATAACACGCTTCATTTTATCTAGTTCTTGCATTAAGTTTGATTTATTTTGTAAACGTCCTGCAGTATCACAAATTAAAATATCGACGCCTTTATTTTTAGCCGCATTGATTGCATCATAAACAACTGCTGCAGGGTCAGACCCCTCACTTTGGCGTATAACTTCAACACCTACTCGGTCACCCCACACTTGTAATTGATCAATAGCACCAGCTCTGAATGTATCTCCAGCTGCAAGCATTACTTTTTTGCCTTCCATTTTATATCTATGTGCAAGTTTACCGATAGTAGTTGTTTTACCTACGCCGTTTACACCAACCATTAAAATGACGTTTAATCGGCCATCTTCAAGATTCATAGCTTCAGATTGATCGTCTTCTTGATGGTATATTTCAACAATCTTTTCGACAATGACTTCACGTAAATCTTCCGTTTCCTTAATATTACGACGTTGTGCCTCCGTACGTAATTCTTCTGTTAATTGCATCACTGTGTTGAAACCAACGTCGGCAGTAATTAACATTTCTTCAAGTGCTTCGAAGAAATCTTCATCAACCGTTCTATAACGTGCGATTAAATTATTAAGTTGTTCTTGGAAGTTCTGACGTGATTTTTCAAGACCTGCTTTAAACTTAGCACCCATTTTTTGTGCTTCAATTTCTTCAAAATCTTCAATCGAGATTAAACCATCATCATCAAAATCTGCTTCACTTAACTTACGTGGTTTCTTCTTAGGTGCCGGTTGTGATATTTCTTCATTATCATCACGTGATGTGCTACTCTGCTCACTTTCATCTTGTGATACTTCTTGTTCTATATCTTCCGTTGATTTCGTAGAAAATTTATCTTTTAAACGTTTAAAGAAACTCATGCTTGTTCCTCCTTCATGACCTCATCAATAGTATTTAAGTTAACACTTACTAATTTTGAAACCCCTGATTCTTGCATTGTCACACCATACAAACGATCTGAATATTCCATTGTCCCTTTTCGATGCGTAATCACAATAAATTGTGTTTGCATTGATAACTCTTTTAGAAATTGTGCGTATCGAATGACATTTGCTTCATCAAGTGCCGCTTCTACTTCATCTAGTATAACAAATGGTGCAGATCGTACTTTCAAGATAGCAAATAGCAATGCGATTGCACTTAAGGCACGTTCACCACCACTTAACAACGACAAGTGTTGTAATTTTTTGCCTGGCGGTTGAACAATAATATCGACACCAGCTGATAAATAGTCATCATCTGTTAATTCTAATTTAGCATGTCCTCCACCAAATAACGACTGAAATACTGTCGTAAAATGAGATTGAACCTGTAAAAATGTCTCTTTAAAACGACCCTTTACTTCTTGATCCATCTCATTAATAATTTGCTCAAGTGTCTGTTTCGCTTCACGCAAGTCTGTGCGTTGTTCATCTAAGAAAGTATAGCGCTCATTTAACTCTTCAAATTGTTCAATCGCATTAATATTAACAGGGCCTAATTCATCGATTGACATTTTAGTTAATTTAACTTTCTTTCTTAGCGACTCAATTGGTGTTTCCGAGAAGAATTCATCTCTGGCACGTTCGACTGTTAATTGATATTCATCATTTAAATGATCAATGGCATGATGAATTAATACATCTAATTTTGATTGTTGCGCTTTGATATCCTGATAGAAACTTTCTATTGATAATAAATCTTGATGGCATTCTTGTAACTGTGCTTCATGTATTTCCACATCTTCATTGACATCTACACGTTGCTTTTTCAAATCTTTTAATTGATTAGTAATCGATTGTCGTGAATTTTCCTTAGATTTAATCTCTTGTTGTAATTTATCAAATGCTTGTTCACCCATCATTTCGTCAGAATTAAAGAGTTTAATCTTGTCTTCAACGTTCGTTAACTGTTGATTAATCGTTGCAATCCGTTTATCTGTACGGGTTAATGCCCCTTTTTGCGCATGTATTCGTTCTTTAATAACTGCTAAATCAGAGCGTTTTTGGTTTAATTGCTGTTGTACTTGCGTAGTCGTCTCTTTACCTTCCTTAGATAATTGTGTATAACGTTCAATGTCCGTTTCAAGTTGTTTTAACTTACCTTGAATAATAGATAAACGTGCTTGCTTTTCATTTAAAGTTACACGACTATTTTCACTTTGGTAACCGTCATTCTTTTCAAACTCAAATTCTTCATGCTCATCTTTAATATGTGCTTCTTGTGTTTTAAGACGGTCTAATGCTAACGCTTCGTTATGTGATTGTTCTTTCACTTCATTATATTGTTGACTCAAATTAAAATACGTTTCACTTAACTGCTCGACGTCATCTTTTTGATTTTGCAATTGTTTTTCAAAATCTTTAGTTTGCGATTCATAATTTTTTAATTGGTCACGCATTGTAGTGAGTTCATCTTTTTGTGATAAAATGCTCTTCGTCTTACGCGCACCACCACCAGTCATAGAACCTCCAGGATTGACAATATCGCCTTCTAAAGTAACGATACGTGCTTTATATTGAATCGCTCTCGCCAGTTCATTAGCATGCTTTAGATTATCTACAATAATAGTCGTACCAATTAAATTTTCAACTACGGCTTGATATTGCGCATTCACTGTTATTGCATCAGAAGCAACATTAATATAACCAGCTGTACTTTCAGCAATTTGACGAATATGATGAGATAGCTGTCTTGATTTAATGACATTTAATGGCAAGAATGTTGCTCTACCAAGTCCTTTTTGCTTTAAGAATTGGATTGCTTGGCGACCATCTTTTTCGTTGTCAACGATGATATGTTGCAATGAAGCGCCTAATGCGGTCTCAATTGCCTGTGTCAATTCTGATGGTACAGAAATCACTTCTGCAACTGCACCATGAATACCTTGTAAGCTATCATTTTTAGCTTTTAACACATGCTTAACGCCATTAAAGAAGTACGTATAGTCTTCCTCTTGTGTTTCCAAACTTTCAATTCGAGCTCTCATTTTATCCGTATAACGATATGCTTGATACAATTTATCTTCGTATTCAGTTTGAATTTGTTTCGCTTTTGATAATTGTTGCTCAATACGACTTATTTGGTCTTCTAAATTGCTCAATTGTTTAACTGTAGCTTGATGATGTTGTTCTGTAGAAGCAATTTCGCTTTGTAACGCCTTGAGTTGATTAAATGCTTCAACTAAACGTGAATCTAAGCGTGATTTCTTAGCTTCATTTTCTTTAATGGTATGCTCTAAGAAACGAAT
The DNA here is from genome assembly GCF_017892585.1 of Staphylococcus sp. GDY8P57P. Taxonomy (NCBI): domain Bacteria; kingdom Bacillati; phylum Bacillota; class Bacilli; order Caryophanales; family Staphylococcaceae; genus Staphylococcus; species Staphylococcus sp. GDY8P57P. The sequence continues at coordinate 71,298 of NZ_JAESLK010000018.1, forward strand.
GTCATTATTGACATCTGATTGTTCAGACATTAATTCATAGTATTCATTTTTAATAGATTCGAGCTTTTCATCATGTTGTTCATCAGAAACGTAAAGTTGTGATTCTAGTTCATGAATATCATTATTTAACGTTTTCTGCTTTTCTTTTAACGTCTCAATTTGTTGCGTAATCTCATTTTTTTCATCTTGAGCGTTCTTTAATTCGTGATTTAAATTATCTAATTCTTCTTCAAAGCGCGCATTCGTTTCTGATTGATTACGTTTTCTTTCTTCTAAGACATTTAATTGACCTGTAAACTTCTCATATGCTTCTGTAGCTTTAATCAAATCATAATTCAATTGTTCAATGTCATTATCAATATGTTGACGTTGAGACTTTTGTTTTTGAATATATTGATTTATTTGTGCTTGTTTCGCCTCTTTATCTGCTTGTTGGCTTTTTAGGTCATTAAGTTTGACGTCTAATTCACGATTATCTTCCGAATACTGATCGATATCATGTACAGTAACAATGACATCGCTTTGTTTCATTTCTTCAGAGAGTTTCAAATATTCTTTTGCGCTGGACGCTTCTGCTTTTAATGGTTCTACGCGCCCTTCCAAGTCATATAAGATATCTTCAACTCGTGTAAGATTGTCTTCTGTTTGGTCTAATTTTTGTAGTGATTCAGCTTTTCGTTTTTTGTATTTTAATACACCAGCAGATTCTTCAAGAATTTGACGTCGATCAATCGGTTTGGCATTTAAAATTTCATCAACTCTACCTTGAGATATAATGCTAAATGCTTCTTTTCCCAAACCAGAATCCAAAAACAATTCAGTAATATCTCTTAAGCGTGCTTTATCATTATTAAGATAATATTCACTCTCACCACTGCGGTACAAGCGACGCGTTACAACAATATCATCTGAATCAACTTGTAATTTTCTGGCTTTATTATCAAGTTTCAATTGTACTTCTGCATAATTCTGAGCATTTCGATGTTCAGCTCCTGAAAAGATAATATCTTCCATTTTAGAGCCACGTAATGATTTTGCGGACTGTTCACCTAATACCCATTTGATAGCATCGGTAATGTTACTCTTGCCGCTACCATTAGGCCCAACTATTGCTGTCACACCTTTATCAAATTGAACATCTGTGTGATCTGCAAATGATTTAAAACCTATGGCATCAATTGATTTTAAATACACCATACTATTCTCCTTGCTAATCATTCCACTCATTCTAGTTGAGAGGAGGACAATATTTTAAAGATGATTGGTCATCTTAAACACTGCTATTATTCTTAAGTTCTGAGTAAGCACGCTCTGCTGCTTTTTGTTCAGATTCTTTTTTAGTTTTACCTTGACCTGTTGCAACTGCATGATTTTCCAAAATAACTTCCGATGTAAATAAACGGTGATGCGCTGGGCCTTCTTCCTTAATTAATCGATAAGTTACATCTCCACGATTTTGACTGTGAACATACTCTTGAAATTGTGTTTTAAAGTCGACAACACCAACTAATTCATCATCCTCTACATATGGGAAAATGACTTTCTCAGCAAATTGCCATACGACATCTAATCCTTGATCGAGATATAAAGCCCCAACAAAGGCTTCAAATGCGTCAGACACAAGTGAAGGGCGCGTTCTTCCACCCGTTTTTTCTTCACCTTTACCTAATAGGATGAGTTGATTTAGCTCGATTTTATTAGCAAATATTACAAGTGAGGGCTCACATACAATTGTTGCACGCATTTTTGTTAAGTTACCTTCAGGAAGATCAGGATGTTTATCAAAAAGGTAGCGTGATACCGTCAATTCTAATACCGCATCGCCTAAAAATTCGAGTCGCTCATTATGCGCTAAACGATCCATATTAAAGTCATTGATAAAACTTGAATGAGAAAATGCTTGTTGATATAACTCGATATTTGAATATGTAAATCCTAATTCATTCATTTTCTTCGCAAACTGTTGTTGAAAATCATTAACCATTTCTATTTTTTTTGGATTAGTCACATTAGAACCTCCCATATATTTATGCTTTGTTTGATTCTTAAGAAAAAAATCTGAGCCATCTTGTAGACGACTCAGATGTAAGTTTTTTATTTTTCAAGACTATTGATGTATTTAACTGCATCACCAACAGTGTTGATTTTTTCAGCTTCTTCATCAGGAATTTCAGTACCAAATTCGTCTTCTAATTCCATCACTAATTCAGCGATATCAAGTGAGTCAGCGCCTAAATCATCTTTGAAAGATGCGTCTTCAGTTACTTTGTCAGCATCTACACCTAAACGGTCAACGATGATATCTTTTACTTTATCGAAGTTTTCCACGTCGATTCACCTCCTTTGAAAGTGTCTATCCATAGACTATTATATTTTCCCATTTTAATGGGTAAAATACAAGCATTTCTTAAATACTCATTATAAATAGTATTTTGTTTAACAAAGCGATTTCTCATCAAAGTGTTATCGAAATAAAACTTATTTCAACTAACCAACTTTAGATGATTACATGTACATACCACCATTAACATGAATGGTTTGGCCAGTAATGTATTTTGCTCTATCAGATGCTAAAAATGCAACTGTATTCGCTATATCTGTATCTTGACCAAATCGAGATAATGGAATTTGTTCTAACATTTGTGCTTTTAATTCATCACTAAGTGCATCTGTCATATCTGAAACGATAAATCCTGGTGCTACAGCATTTACAGTAATACCACGTGATGCAAGTTCACGTGCACTTGATTTAGTTAATCCTTCTATACCTGCTTTCGTAGCGACATAGTTTGCTTGACCTGGATTACCCATTGCACCAACAATACTTGATAAGTTAATAATTGCACCACCACGTTGACGAAGCATTTGTGGCGTCGCCTTTTGATTGCAATTGAAAGTGCCTTTTAAGTTTGTATTAATTACATCATCCCATTCATGCTCTTTCATACGCATTAACAAATTATCACGCGTGATACCAGCATTATTTACAAGTACATCTAATGAACCAAATTGACTAACGACTTCTTTAATCATCGCTTTAACTTCGTCGCCTTCAGCTACATTAGCTTGAATTGCAAAACTTTCAACGCCTTTTGCTTTAATTTCAGACACAACCGCTTCAGCCTTTTCTTTATTACCAGCATAGTTAACAGCTACATTGAAACCATCTTCAGCTAATTGTAAAGCGATACTACGACCTATACCTCTTGAAGCACCAGTTACTAATGCATTTTTATTCGTCATGATTATTCCAACCTTTCACATCTTCTAATGTTTGAATTGATGTTAATTTAACATCACGATTGATTTTCTTAATTAAACCGGATAACACTTTGCCTGGACCAATTTCTATAAAATGATCGACACCTTGCTCAATTAACCATTCTGCAGAATTAATAAATTCAACTGGTGAATATAACTGCTTAATCATATTTTGCTTAATAGTTGTTGCGTCCGTTTCACCTTGCGCATTCACATTTTGCACAATAGGGAATGCTGCATCATGCCACTCAAATTGATTTATATACGACTCGAAGTCTTTTTCAATCACTTGCATCATTGACGAATGGAATGGGCCAGAAACCGCTAAAGGTAAAACACGTTTAGCGCCTAATGATTTACCTTCTTCAACTAATTTATCAATGAGTGGTTTATGACCTGACACTACAATTTGTCCAGGACAGTTAATATTTGCAGGTTCAATCAGTTCTTCAGATGTTGATAAGTCTTTGCAAATTTTATCTACTTCTTCATAGCTTAACCCTAATACAGCCGCCATACTACCTACACCGTTTGGAAAGGCTTGAGCCATGAGTTGACCACGTTTACGAACAATCTTAACTGCATCCTCAAACTTTAATACGCCTGCAGCGACTAAACTAGAGTATTCACCTAGACTATGTCCCATCGTGTAGTCAGCATTAAGTTGATTTAAGGCACGATATAAGGCGATGCTATGTGTTAATAAAGCTGGTTGTGTATGTTCAGTTTCGCCTAATTTGTTGTCACTATCCGTAAACATCGTTTCTAATAAATCGAAGTCTACGGCTTCTTGTGCTATGTTTAGAATCTCTGTTGCTTTTGTGTCTTCATTATATAAATCGCTAGCCATACCTACTTTTTGTGCACCTTGACCTGGGAAAATAATTGCTACTTTACTCATCCTTTTCACCTACCGTCTCTCTCATAATTTCGACAATTTTCTCATCACCGGCAATTTTAGCTTGTCGGATTGCAGAATAAAACGCGCGCGTATTAGAACCACCATGTGCTTTAACAACTGTACCATCTAGACCTAATAATACCGAACCTCCGTATTCTGCATAATCCATTTTTTTAGTAAAGGTGTCTAAGTCCTTTTTTAACACTAATGCTGCAAGTTTGTTTTTTAAACTTCCTAAGAATATCTCTTTCAACATTTTACCAATTGATTTTGCAGTACCTTCGATATTTTTTAACACCATATTTCCAGTGTAGCCATCAGTTACAACAACGTCAGTGTTACCTTCCATTAATGTTTTAGCTTCAATGTTACCATCAAAATTGAAGCTTTGATCATCTTTTAGTAATTGATATGCTTTTTTAGTCAAAGCATTACCTTTAGCTGGTTCTGTACCGATGTTTAATAATGAGACCTTAGGATTTTGAATGCCTCGAATTTTTTTAGCGTAGATATTACCAAGTTGCGCGTACTGTAATAAATGTTCAGGTTTTGCATCAGCATTGGCACCAACATCTAAAAATACAAAACCTTTACCATCAATTGTTGGTAATGTTACTACAAGGGCTGGTCTGGCAACACCTTTAATACGTCCGACGATAAACAATCCAGCTGACATAAGCGCGCCTGTATTACCTGCAGAAACACATCCGTCCGCTTCGCCATTTTTCACTGCTTCAGCCATTCTGACCATTGAGCTATCTTTTTTACGTTTAATCGCTCTCACTGGTTCGTCTTCCATCTCTATTTTTTCAGAACAATGTCTAAATTCAATTCGTTCATGATTGAGTGTATATTGGTTTTTATCTCCAAATAAAATTATTTCTAAATCTTTAAAATCATTTACTGCTTTTTCAACAGCCTCTAACACGATACCAGGCGCGTCATCTCCGCCCATCATATCAATAGCAATCTTAACCATGTTATTCATCCTCGCTTATATAAAACATTTTAAACGTTCCTTTAAACACCAATGTATCTCTTACATATGAATTCACTTCAATAATATAATGCTGCGATGTTTTATTAACAACGCGTGCTTCAGCTCTTACAGTGTCATCCAGTTTTACTTTCTCGATAAAAGCGACATTACTTTCTTGTGTTAATACGGTTGATTTATGTATTAGAGCGACACAAAGCGAATTCGCTTGAGCAAATAAAACATGACCTCGTGCAATCTGTGTCTTTGCAAAGACTGATTCTTCAGTGATTTCAATGAGTGATTGTGCAGTTATGTCTGGTTCAACTTGAATTAAATCTCCAACCACTTCATTTGCTTCAAGCGCACGAATTTGTTCATAGTTCTGCTCAGCTACTAATTTAATACGCTTACGTAGTTCTGGAATATTTAGATTTGTTCTATCTAAACGTATCGTTTGAATACTTACTTCAAACTGTTCACATAATTCACTATCCGTAATAAAGGGGTTTTGCTCAATTGCTTTTTGAATCGCCTCACGACGTTCTGCTTTTTTTAATTTCATATATATCCCCCTTTAAATGCGAAATTAGTACCAAGTCTTAAACATTCCTCACATATCATAACACTTTCCGTTTAATAAGCTCAACAAATATCATAGTGCTATATTTTACTTTTTAAAAATAATTACCTTTAAACACTAATCAAAACTCATATGTAGTAAATTCTGATCAATAAAATCACGTAAATGTTGATATGCTTCTGTAAAGAATTCTCCCGATTGAATCAACTCTGCCGCTTCATTTCGAGCGACTTCAAGCATTCGATAATCTTCCACAATATTCGCTACCATGAAATCCGGTAAACCACTTTGTTTAACGCCGAAGAAATCTCCGGGTCCACGCATTTCTAAATCGCGTTCACTCAACTCAAAACCATCCGTTGTTTGCGTCATTATAGTCATTCGTTCTATTCCTGTTTCCGTCTTAGGTGACGCAATAAGTACGCAATAACTTTGATGTTCGCTTCGTCCAACACGACCTCTTAACTGATGTAAAGTAGATAGTCCAAATCGATCTGCATCATAAATCATCATAAACGTTGCGTTCGGTACATTAACACCAACTTCTACTACAGTTGTAGAGACAAGAATGTCTATATCATGTTGACTAAAACGCGTCATCACTTCATCTTTTTCTTCAGCAGACATTTTGCCATGTAATAAACCGACGCTCCCCTCTCCATAGTAGGCTTGAAGTGAGTCGTACAACTCAACTACATTTTGTACATCATCTAAATGTTCCGAACTTTCAATGAGCGGACAAATCACATAAGCTTGACGACCTTTTTTAAGTTCAGCTGTCATTTGAGACAGCACTTGTTCGTATTGCTCGTGTTTTGCCCAGTTCGTAATAATCGGTTTACGTCCTTTGGGTAACTGTTTAATAGATGAAACATCCATTTCACCAAATACTGAAATAGCTAGCGTTCTAGGAATCGGTGTTGCTGTCATGAAGAGGACGTTCGTCATCACTCCTTTTTCTCTTAACAGTTGACGTTGATTGACCCCAAAACGGTGTTGTTCATCGGTAATAACAAGTCCTACATTTTGAAATGCTACATCATCTTGTATAAGCGCATGTGTGCCTATTAGACAATCAATGGTGCCATTCTCTAATTGTTCTAAGAGGACTTTTCTTTTTTTACCTTTAACGGATCCAGTTAATAATGCGACGTTCATATAGTCTCCAAATAACTCAGCTAAACTATTTGCATGTTGCTCTGCTAGAATTTCAGTAGGAACCATTAGCGCAGATTGATATCCAGCTGTTTTTAACGCATACATACATATAGCTGCAACAACTGTCTTCCCTGAACCTACATCACCTTGCAATAGTCGATGCATGCGAATCGGTGCTTTCAAATCTCTAAAGATTTCGTTCACACTCTTTTTTTGCGCATCCGTTAACTCAAAAGGTAACGTTTCTATAAACGCTTTTACCTTTTGGATGTCGTAGTTGATTTCAATGGCTTCGTCCGATGTCTTCTCTAAACGATTCAACCATTGCATTCGTAATTCAAACATGAATAATTCGGTAAAGGCATACGTCCGTCTAGCACGTAATAAGTCATGGCGATCTTTAGGATGGTGCAGTGCATGTATGGTATCAGATAAAGATTCTAATTTATACTTCTGTCTTAATTCATCTGTCAACCATTCATGTATCGTAACATCATCTAACGTTTGATAAATCATATCTCGCATTTGCTTTTGTTTAATGCCCTCTTTGATACGATACACAGGTTCTAATTTAACTTCAGATGCATCTTGAGACTGTGCATTAAAGAACATACGATTTCCGTTAATTTCTTGTTTCGCACGATTCCATTTTCCTTTAACAGTTACCGTTCCATGAAGTTCAATTTTCTTTTTTAAGTAAGGTTGATTAAAGAAGACACATTTAACTGCGATATTGTCCACCATCAAATGGACTGTTAACTTCGATTTATTTCTACCGAAAAAGGCAACCGTCGGCATAGAATAAACTTCTCCAACAACTGTCACTGTAGATTGATCTTCAGCCATATTTAAGTCTACAACTGTATTATCTTCATAGCGACTCGGCAAATAAAGCATCAAGTCTTCTACCGTATTAATATTGAGTTCTTGCAATAAAGCAATTCGTTTTGGTCCTAGCCCTTTAATCTTTTGAAGCGGATATGGACTTTCTATTAAATTGACTTTAGACATAACTTCTCACCTAGTATTTATCATATTAATATTTATTTTATCATGATTAAGCAGAATAATTGATTGTTAAACCTTTGATATTTAAAAAGGCGGGAGTGGGACAGAATTCTTTTTGAATTCGTCGTCCCACCCCCAGCTTGATTTAAGCGTCTTCTCAGTACAGTCAGCTACTGCGAATTTGCAAAATAGCTTTATTATATTATTTATGTATTATATTATTTATGTCCAAGCCTCACTCTAATTCACTGAACGATACATGTTTAACGTTCACATGCCCATCCATCTTTATCGCGGTCAAACTTTGTTTGATAAGCAGGATGACCCTTTTTCACTCCATTTGGATATTTCTTTCTCAATAAAGTGCAATTTTTATAATTTTCTGTTGATTGCTTTTTCGTTGTCTTTGAAGTTGACGACGTTGATGTTTTCGGTTTAGTTGATGATTTTACAGATGCTTTTGCAGATGATGTTTGACCCGTCTTAGCTTTCGTGTTCGACGTTGTTGTAGACCATATATTTAGCTTTTCAGCTTGTGCTTTGGATTGGCTTACCTTTAACATTTGTTCAAATGTATTGTTCGGCGGATAGATATAAGTCACTCTAGCTAATCCTTGTCTGACAACCGCTTCATTAACCATTCTACCATCTGCATAAACGTATGCTAAATAACGACCATATTTATCTGTTCGTTGACCACGATCAAATTGAACTTGTACCGTACGCGCATTAGCCAACATTCGTGTTGTAAATTGACTAGCCTCCGGACCATATTTTTGAACAGGCTTTCGTGGATCCTTAGTTTCAGGTGTATCAATCAACAATAATCTAAAGGTTGATTTCTTCCCTTTATAAAGTAATTGAACAGTGTCTCCATCAATACCTTTAACAAATTTAACTTTCTCTTTAGTAAGTGCACTACTTTGTGCATTAACTCTATTGAGTGGCATTGCTATAAGTGTAGATGATGTTGTGATTAAAATCACCAAAGCTGTAACTGCAATTGGTTTCTTTTTAAAAAGCATGAATATAAAACATATGATACTAAGACCAATAACTACTAAAAGTATATTTCCCATGTGCATACTCCTATTGTTTAATATACATATATTTTATACTAATACATATTAAAAATACTATTAAAATTTTAATATTTTAACATTTGTATTTTTTGTAAGCATTAAACACATGTAGATATGAACTATTTTATGTTTTAAACGGTATACCTATCGTCATGATAAGTATGGTTTTAAATGAAACTTCAAATTATATGAATGAAATGTTTGTTCAGAATGTCCGCTGAAGAATCAATGTATAAACTTCCATTCAAAAACAAATAAAATAATAATGAAGCATTATAACTGGGAGTATTTTAAATACCAAATTAACAAAAAGCTTTCAGAACTAGAAACGAAAATCATCTACAGTCAAAGGAAATTTGATGTGGTGCTGACTTTTGGATTTATGAAGGCAATTTTGGGTCTTGCTCGAATGTCTGTATGAGGGATAAATAAAGTCAAAAGAGAACTTGGTTTTGTATGAATCACACTTAATATAAGAAAGGTAACAACTCAACGAGCTGAAAATAATCACAAAAATTATAAAAAAAGACAATTTCTATATTATTTCAATAGAAATTGTCTTAATTTACTCATCCAGGAACTTTATGTCCCGGATCCTTCATAGCTTTTCAATTGATATTTATTCGACTGAGAATAAATATTGATAGATAGGTTGGCCACCGTCATGTTCTTCTACTTCAACGTCTGGATATTCACTTTCAACCCACGCTACTAATTTATCTGATGTTTCAGTATTTGCATCCTCACCAGCGATAATAGTTAAGATTTCACTTTCTTCATTTAACATCGCTTTAAGTAAACCTGTGATTGTCGCAAATTCATCATCATTACTTGTCACAATTTTACTTTCAGATAATCCCATGAATTCGCCTTTTTTAATCTCTACGCCATCAATTTTAGTGTCACGAACAGCAAATGTTACTGAGCCTGATTTTACACTATCTAAAGCGGTTGTCATATGAGATTGATTATCTTCAAGTGATGATGACGGATCGTATTGGAACAAGGCCGCAATACCTTGTGGAATAGATGTTGTAGGAATTACAACTGTATCTGCTTCAACTAAAGTTGCAGCTTGATCACTCGACATTCTTATATTTTTATTATTTGGTAAAATAATGGCACGTTTACATTGAGATTGTTCAATAACCTTTACAATGTCTTCAGTAGATGGATTCATTGTTTGTCCACCGCTTATAATATGTGTCGCACCCATAGATGTAAATAATTCTGAAATGCCATCACCCATAGAAATAGCAATAATTGCTGTTTCAACTGTTTTTGATTCTTCTTGTTGGTCTGCATGATGATTTTGCTTTTCTTTTCTAATGACTTCACGATGTTGTTCACGCATATTTTCAACTTTTAATTTAATAAGCTCACCATACTCTTGACCATAGTTAAACACATCACCTGGTGTTTCAGTATGTACATGGACTTTTACAATTTCATCGTCATTAATAACGAGTAATGAATCACCAAAATGACTCATATCTGTTCTAAATGTTTGCTCATCAAATTCTCTTTTATCTTTTCCAAAACGTACCATCATTTCAGTACAATAGCCATACTTAATGTCTTCAGTGTTAATTACGCCATGGAAGTCATGCTCTTCATGCACTAGCTCTTCTGTGTTTAATTTTTCTTTTTTCACTTCAATCGTTTGGCCTGTTAAACCTTTTAAGAAACCTTCATAAACACATAATAGCCCTTTACCACCACTATCAACTACGCCAACTTCTTTTAATACAGCAAGTAAATTGGGTGTATTATTTAATGACTTTTCAGCTTCTGCAATTGTATATTCCATAACTTCAACACAATCATCTGTTTCTTCAGCTTTATTAACCGCTGCCTTGGCTGCATCTTTAGCAACAGTTAAGATTGTCCCTTCGACTGGTTTCATTACAGCTTTATAAGCAGTGTCAACACCTGCTTGGAAACTACTAGCAAGTTGTTGTGCATTAATTTCATTTTCCGTTTCAATATTTTTACAGAATCCTCTAAATAATTGAGAAAGAATTACACCTGAGTTACCTCGAGCACCCATAAGTAATCCTTTAGAGAATGTCTTCCCTAATTCACCAATACTTTGAGATAAATTATTTTCAACTTCCTCACGTCCAGAAGTAATTGTAAGATTCATATTAGTACCTGTATCACCATCTGGCACAGGGTATACATTTAAAGAATCTACTAAATCTGCATTATTAGATAAATTTTGTGCCCCTTGTATTATCATATCGGCAAATAATTTACCATTAATTTTGCTAATCATCCTGCTAAGTCCTCCTATACCTACTTGCCCTTATTATTAAGTCTTACACCTTGTACAAATATATTAATTGAATTCACTTTTACATTGAGTGAGTTTTCTAGTGTGTATTTTACTGATGATTGTACATTATTAGCTACTTCTGAGATTTTAACACCGTAGCTAACGATAATATACATATCTATATCAATGACACCATTGTTTTCTTTGACTTCGATGCCTCTAGCATAATTTTCATGTCCTAAAATTTCGGCAATACCATCTCGCACTTGTTGTCTAGATGCCATACCAACAATACCATAACTTTCAACAGCTTTACTGCCTACTACTGAAGCAATGACTTCATTTGAGATATCGATTTTACCATAATCATTTGAGATTTCTATTGTCATCTTTATATTCCTCCTGAATTTTGTTTAAAAATGACGAAACTATAAACATTTACAATTAAATTCATTGTAGAAATTAACCGATTCTTCCATAAATAAGTCTTTATAACCTAATTAAATGTACTACATAACTCCTCAGCTTACAATTATACCATAAATTATAAAATTCAAAACATTTTTAGAGAAATACCCTTTAATTTCATTGCTTTAAAAATTTATATATGGTATCTTATTTAAGTATATAAGTAGTCAAGTGTATTTATATTTATTAAAGGAGGTACTTTGATGGGTAAACAATGTTACGTAACAGGTCGTAAAGCATCGACTGGTAATAATCGTTCACACGCTTTAAATGCGAATAAACGCAGATTTAATGCTAACCTTCAAAAAGTTAGAATTTTAGTTGACGGAAAACCTAAAAAAGTTTGGGTTTCTGCTCGTGCTTTAAAATCTGGTAAAGTTACTAGAGTTTAATAAATATAATGCACTAAAAAATGCCTTCATATGTGGTGAAGGCATTTTTTATGTTCTTTTTTAACTTGCATCCTTACTTCTCATTTGAAGTACTTGTCCGTTATGTAAGATGATTTCCGCGACAACTTCTTTTACTTCATTAGATAATGTAAGTGTCGATCCTTTTTCTAGAAGTTGCTTATTCAAATTATATTTAAAGCCCTTCAATGATAAAACCACATTTTCAGTTACTGGAATAAATGATACATATGGGAAATGAAGTGATTTTTGAATTTGATGGGTACCTTGTTTCAATAATTTAATTTCATTTTGATCATCTTCCACAATAATTGAAATATTTCGTTCTATATACTTTGGTTTTTGCAATATTTGCATGACACCCATAAAATGATCTAACCTACCACCAGTTGCGCCATAAATATGTATTTGCGTAAAGCCTCTATGAACAGCTTCTTCTACACCTAATGCTAAATCCGTATCATCTTTTTCAGCTTTGACCGGCTTAATATTCAACTGATGTTTGAGTTGGTGACGTTCTTCATCTGAAACAGAATCAAAGTCACCAATTGAGAACGTCGGTGTGATGGCATGGTTAACAAGAATCAGTGTTCCTCTATCAATACCACCCCAATGTTCATGCTTTTGAGTACTCAATACTTGTGGAGGTAAATGTCGGTCACTACATAATAAATTGATTCGCATAATAAAATCAGCCTTTCAGTAATTGTGTCACATTGCTATAATCCTTTTGATTAAAGAAATAAGAACCTGTAACAAACATAGTTGCCCCATTATCAGCACATAATTGGATAGTTTCATCATTGATGCCACCATCAACTTCAATATCAAAATTTAAATTTAAAGATTGTCTTAAATCTCTAAGTGACTTCACTTTTGATGCACATGCTTCAATAAATGATTGACCACCGAAACCTGGATTGACTGTCATCACTAATACATAATCTACAATCTCAAGAACTGGTAATAATACTTCAACTGGTGTACCAGGATTAATGACAACGCCAGCTTTTTTACCAGCATTCTTAATCATTTGAAGCGCTCTATGAATATGTTGCGTAGACTCGACGTGCACGGATATCATGTCAGCACCGTGTTCAGCAAAGGTGTTAATATACTGCTCAGGTTGCTCAATCATTAAGTGAACATCAATTGGTAATTGAGTAGCAGTTCGAATTGAATCAAGAATTGGCAAACCAATCGAAATATTTGGTACAAATTGACCGTCCATCACATCAAAGTGTAAACCATCAACTTGTGCTTTTTCTAAAGCTTTAATTTCATCTTCTAAATTTAAAAAATCAGCGGATAAAAGTGATGGATAGATTTTTTTCATTAATATCTTACCTTTCTATTTGAAATTTCATTAAATAATTGAATGTAATGATCATAGCGGAATTGTGCTAAATGACCACTCTCCAATTGTTGCTTAACATGACAATGAGGTTCTTTAATATGATTACAGTTTCTAAATTTGCATGCCTCGCCATAGTGATTAATATCTATAAAATAGTGTTTCAATTCATCTTTTTCAATATGATCAAAATCTAATGCACTAAAGCCTGGTGTATCTGCAATAAAACCAGATTCCCTTTCGAATAATTCTACATGTCTCGTTGTATGTTTACCACGGTTAAGGGATTTTGATATATCATTGGTTTCTAAATTTAATTCTGGTTTAAACGCATTTATAAATGTCGACTTACCGACACCTGATTGACCACTTAGTACAATAAGTCCTTTCGGCCAAGAAGCGACTACTTCCTGTTTAGACGTATCTTTGCCAACAAATTGAGTATTGTAGCCAATAGTTTCATAAATGTTTAACCATTCATTAATTTTTTTAATGTCATCATCAGACGCTAAATCCTTTTTAGTCACTAGTATACTCGGTTCTAAATCATATGAGTGCGCAATAACTAGAAAACGATCTAACAATTGTGTTGAGAAATCTGGTTCTACAGCGCTCATCACGATGATTAAGCCGTCAATATTACTAACTGGTGGTCGTTTCAATGCATTATGACGATCGTGAACATGATGAATGTAACCTTCATTGGTATTTTGAATTTCAAAATCAACAATGTCCCCTACAATTGGTGAAAACTTCTTTTTTCTGAAAAGACCACGTGGTTTAGTATCATATAAAGTTCCATCTACATCTACTTGATATACACCACTAATTAATTTAATAATACGTCCAGTTTCCAAAATGACACCTCTTAATCATTATTTATATTTCACTATTATAGCAAAACCTTAGAGAATATTATATCCAGAACATATTTGTTTAAAGTCAATGTTATCAAAGCGAGTTCGATTTATGTTTACATAATATTTTTATAGTTCGATATAAAAATTAAAAAACCTTTTAGTGAATGTTTGATCGCTTTCATTCACTAAAAGGTTGAATTTTAATATTCTATATCTTTATCTGCAATAATATCGCCATCTACTCTAATGGTGTAACCCGCGTCAGATCCTTCTTCAATTTTAAGCGGAATCGTGATCGTTCTATCACCTTTTATACTAAACGTTTGACTCGCAGATGCGCCACTATTGTCTTTATCTCTTATATAAACTTGAACTTTTTGACTTTCATCGTCTCCCGTATATGGGATATGATATGTTTCGGTGTAATTTTTAACTTTCTTAGCGTCGTCGTCCTTATCTTTACTAGAATCATTAGATTTTTCGTCTTCTTTATCTTCGTCTTTAGAAGTTGATTTTCCTTTCGAAACAATCAGTTGAACTGTACTTCCTTCATCAATTTCTGTATTTTTTGGACTTTGTGAAATAATATTATCCTTTTTCTCATTATTACTTGATTCAGTCGTTATTTGTACTTTAAGACCATTTTTTTCAAGTTCTTTCTGAGCAGTTTCAACATTTTTATGTTCATAATTTTTCACGTATACTTTTTTAACACCTAAAGACTCAGTTAACGTGATTTGGTGATCATTCACACGAACATAACTATCCGGATTAACACTTTGTTTGGCAATAGCACCTTTAGGTATTTGATTATTGTATTCTTGATTCACTGTTACATGATCAAGTTTAAATTGTTTTAATTTATCAAGTGCATCAGCTTTTTTCATTCCTATAACATTCGGCATTTTAGCACGTTCCGGTCCTTTTGAAAGCACGATATCAACTTTTTCATGTTGATTCACTCTTTCACCTTGTTTCGGTTTTGTCTCGATGATTTTATTTTCTGGATAGTCATCACTATAGTCTCTAGAAATATTGCCAATTTCTAAATGAGATTGGCGTAATATTTTTTCTGCTTCTTTTTCAGTTTTACCCTTAAGATCTGGCATTTCTGAATACTTACTGCCAAACATGCCCATCGCAATAAACCCAAATAAACTTACGACTAATAACAGTAAAATCAACGCAATAGCAAATTTTTTCTTTTTAGAACGCTTTTTCTTTGGTGGCTCGTAAATTTGCGCCTCGTTAGTTTGGAAATGGTGCTCATTGACAATAGGTATTTGCATGGTTTGAGCGATTTGTTTCTGCTCATTTTCTTCCTTTATTTTACTTCTGATATCTTGTCTATCAATGGCAACGGTATTTGTATCATCTTCTTCAATTGAATGCTTTTTTTCATTAGCACGACTAGATACAAGGACACTACTTAAGTCTTCTTTCATATCATTGACACTTTGATAACGATCCGTTGCTTTCTTTTCTGTTGCTCTAAGGACAACGTTACTTAAGGATTGAGGTATATCAGATCTTAACTCGGTTACATTAGGTACGGAATCCTGAATATGTTTTATCGCTATACTAACAGCTGTTTCGCCATTAAAAGGGGGTTCCCCAACTAACATTTCAAAAAGTACAATACCTATGGAATAAATATCTGTCGCTTCATTCGTAGTTTCACCTTTGGCTTGTTCTGGTGAAAGGTATTGTACAGTACCGAGCACATGGTTTGTTTGCGTCATAGATGTTTCACTTAAAGCTTTGGCAATTCCAAAATCGAAAATTTTAAGTGTCTTATTCTTATCAATTAAGATATTTTGAGGTTTAATATCTCTATGTATGATAAGTTTATCATGCGCTTGCGCCACACCTTTTAAAATTTGATTGGTAAAATCAATTGCTGTATCAATACTTAAAGGGCCATGACTATGTATGTATTCAGATAAAGTAGGTCCATCTATATATTCCATGATTAAAAAGAAGCACTCTTCATCTTCTTGAACATCATACACTTCAACAATGTTTTCATGTGAGAGTTGCGTTGCATTATTGACTTCTCGCTCGAAACGTTTCATTGTTTCTTCTTTTTCATTCTGAGGAATTGAGATTGCTTTAATCGCCACTTCACGATTTAAAATGGTATCTTCAGCTAAGTAAACGGTACTCATTCCTCCGCCACCAAGCTTATCCACTATCTTATATCGTTCACTAACTAACTTTCCAATCATAGATGATCACCTTCAATAGTTGCTATTAAAACACTAATATTGTCTTTAGAATCATGGTTTAGTGCTAATTGAATAAGCTGTTCACCATGTTCTTCTAATGATAACGACGTATTGAACGCTTCAAGAATACGTTCACTTCTGACATAATCTGTTAAACCATCAGAATTCAACATTAAAAAGTCATAATAATTAAATCGTTTCGTAAATATATCTGGACTTACACGTTTATCTGTTCCCATCACTTTAGTAATAATATTACGTTGTGGGTGTGTGAATGCTTCCTCTTCAGTAATTTGACCTGACATAACTAAATGGTTAACAAATGAATGATCATACGTGATTTGTTCGATTTCTCTAGAATTAATAAGATATGCTCTAGAGTCCCCTATATTTGCCACAACCAAGTGCTTATCGAATACAAGGGCACAAACACATGTTGTACCCATACCCTTATACGATTCATTTGTTTGAGCGTATTCAAATAGCTCACGATTAATCTCTTTTAAATTGAAACGCAACCAAGTTTCGGCTTGTTCATACTCAATAAAATTTTCAGCTTCAAAACGTTTTTGAAGCTCATACGTAACAAACTGACTTGCAATTTCCCCCGCTTTATGACCACCCATACCATCGCATAGTACTAATAATTGTTGGTGAGTTTGGTTATAAAAAATACCTCCTGCATCTTCATTTTTATTTCTATGTTGTCCAGTATCTGTGAAAAATTGTGCGTTTAGCATTGTGATTACCTCGTTTCTACTTGTCGTTCCTTCGCTCTTAATTGTCCACATGCCGCGTCAATATCTGATCCTTGTTCTCTTCTAATTGTAGCATTTATGCCCAATCGTTTTAATTCTTTTTCAAATTTGAAAATATCATCTTTAGGTGTTTTAACGTAATTACGTTCTGGAACATGGTTTACTGGTATTAAGTTAACATGACAGTTTAGATCTTTAATAAGATGCGCTAAATCACGTGCATGCTCTAATTGGTCATTGACGCCACCAAATAATCCATATTCAAATGTCACACGACGATTTGTTTTTTCTTGATAATATTGAATTGCTTCCATTAATTTATCTACGTGGTAAGCTCTGTTAATTGGCATTAATTTAGAACGAATGTCATCTTTGGCTGCATGCAAACTTACGGCAAAGTTAATTTGAATATCTTCTTCAGCAAAATCATAAATACGTGGAATAATACCTGATGTTGACGCTGTTATATGACGTGCACCGATATTTAAACTATTGTCATCATTAACGATACGTAAGAAATCCATCATTTCATCATAGTTCTCAAATGGTTCGCCAATTCCCATAATTACAATTTGAGATACACGTTCATCTGTCGCATCTAATGCTTTTTGAACTGTTAAAACTTGTGAAACAATTTCTCCTGCTTCTAAGTTACGTTTTAAGCCACCTAATGTAGAAGCACAGAACGTACAACCGATACGACATCCAACCTGAGTCGTTACGCAAACTGAATTACCATAGTCATGGCGCATTAATACGGTTTCAATTGTATAACCATCTTGTAATTCAAATAGGAATTTTATTGTCCCATCTTTACTTTCTTGTTTTACAACAGTCGTTAAAGTGGTCATAGCAAAGTTATCTTTTAGCACTTGACGAAGATCTTTGGATAAATTCGTCATTTCATCAATACTATCTACACGTTTTTGATATAGCCATTCAAATATTTGCTTAGCTCTAAATTTTTGTTGGCCATGGTCTACTAACCATTCTTGCATTTCATCATATCTAAGTGAATAAATCGACTGTTTATCAAAGTCAGGCAAGAATTTATTTTTCTTCTTTTTTTCAGTAGTTATCATCTTAACTTTCCTTTCTTTTTATTTTTGTGATGAAAAAGCCATCTGAATTAAAATCTTGGGGTAAAATCTGTATTGTTTTGACTAGTTCACCGCTAACAGGATGTGTCATTAATTCAAATTCAAAGTCTTTATTATTTTTTAAGAAGGTATAAATCACATTTTCATTTTCGAGTTGTTCAATCGTACACGTTGAGTAGACTAGAGTCCCACCAGGTTTCAAGTTTTCTTTAACATTGTCTAATATCTGTAACTGTAATTCAACCAAGTCTTGAATATCTTGCTTTGTTTGAACATATTTAATTTCTGGCTTATGTCGTAATACGCCTAAACCACTACATGGTGCATCAACAAGTATTTTGTCATATACATCTTTATATGGTTTTGTTGCATCATGATCAAATGCTTTAATGTTCTTAAGTTGTAATTTTCCAATATTTTCTTTAATTAAACCAATTTTATGCTTATGAATATCTGTCGCATCTACATGACCACTTGATGCTAATAATTCTGCAATATGACACGCTTTGCCACCTGGTGCACTACATGCATCCAAAATAACATCATTGTCTTCGACACCCATTAAATATCCTACAAACATTGAACTCTTATCTTGAATTGAAATATTTCCATTTTTAAAATTGTCGGATTCAATTATTGGACGTCCTTTTAAATGTAAGCAATAAGGAATCTGTTCATCCACTACAACGTCATATCCCTCTGCTTGTAACCCTGAAACGACATCTTCAACTTTATTTTTACTTGTATTGACACGCACAGTACTTGCAGTTTGTTCCATAAATGAAGCTGCTATTTCACGTGTGGTCTCAACGCCATAATGCGTAATCCAATGCTCTATAATCCACTTTGGAATACTATATTCAATCGCCATACGCTGCTTTTCATTTTTAATGGTCGCTAAACTTGGACATTCACTTCTAAAAATTGTTCTCAATATAGCGTTAACAACATTACCATTATGAGGACCACCACGACGTTTCGCAATATTAACTGCCTCATTTATAATGGCGTGATTAGGCACTTTATCTAAATAAATATATTGATACAAACTCATCAATAATAATTGTCTGACCCAACTTTTAATTTTCGTTTTTACAAAAGGTCTAAGATAAAAATCCAGCGTCATTTTCCGTTTTACAGTTCCATACACGAGTTCAGTGTACAAAGGTTTATCAATACTAGACACGTCCCCGGTAGAAAGTACCTCATTGATTCTTAGGTTACTGTACGCATAATCATTAAAGATTTCTTGAATTGTTTGAAATGCTAATTCTCTTACTGTTTGTGTCATTTTAATAATTTCCCAACTAGCGATTCTTGAACACCGCTTAAATAATTTGCTGCTAGCATACGTTTTTTACCAGCTAATTGAATATCAGTTAAGGCAACTGCATCATCAGAGCCTGTAGCAACTATAATCGCTTTTTTAGTCGTTTCGACGATTTCCCCTGGTTGTCCATTTTTATTATGCACGATATGTGCAGCATACAATTTCAAGTTTGTATCATCCATCGTAGTATAGCCAACAGGCCATGGTGATAATCCACGTATATGATTATGAATATCTTCAGCAGTCATTGTCCAATCAATACGTTCATCTTCTCTACTAATATTTGAAGCGAATGTGGCTTGCGTATCATCTTGAGGCGTACTATCATTTGTACCATTGATAATTGCTGGTAATGTTTCTTTCAATAGATCTGCGCCTAATATACTAAGCTTATCATGCATCGTGCCTACATTATCATCATCTTCTATATCAATTGCTTTTTGTGAAATAATATTGCCAGCATCTAACTTTTTAACCATATACATAATTGTTATACCAGTTTGTGCCTCACCATCAATAATTGCTTGATGTATGGGCGCACCACCACGGTATTTAGGTAACAGTGATGCATGGACATTAATAGCGCCTAATTTAGGTAATTGTAGTAATGTCTCAGGCAATAATTGACCAAATGCAGCAGTGACAATTAAATCAGGTTCTAATTGTAACAGTTGTGCCAATTCGTCAGATTGCGCTAATTTTTCTGGTTGATATACAGGTAAATGGTGTTCTTCAGCCACTCGTTTAACAGGTGGTGGTGTTAATACACGTTTACGTCCCACTGGTCTATCAGGTTGCGTTACGACTGCGATAACGTCGTGTTCTTCTATTAACATTTCTAATACCTTAGTTGAAAAATCAGGTGTTCCCATAAATATCACTTTAGTCATTTTCAAAATACGCCTCCACTTCTTCATCAGTTAATAAATGCTGTGCACGCTTAGTAAATGATATACCGTTTAATTGGTCAACGATGTGTAAAATCATTCTCGCTATATCATCATAAGCGGTTAATTCTATCGTATTACCTTCTAAATCATTGGCTTCTACAGTTATCATTTTACTTCGTTCGACTTCCCCGTAAATACCTGGTGTGTTTACTGAACCTTCAAGATCTATAACTTTATCTTTAGACTCCGTTTTAATTATAGGATTGATGAGTTGTAGCAATCCTTCAAGTTCCATATCAATGATAGCTACTTGCTTACTAATACCAATTTGAGGTGCGCAAAGCGCTGATGCCTCATTAGCATATAATGTATCTTCTATATCTAATAACAAATCTTTTAATGAAGCATCAAATGTTGTTATGCGTTCCGCTTGTTTCGTTAATACAGGATGCGTTGACTGGACTAATTTTTGTATCGCCATTTATTTTGCTCCTCCTGAAAAAATTCATCATACAATTATAACTTAATTCACTTTGAATTGCGACCTTAGTCTGAAATTTATCCATTCCAGCTACTATTAATTGCTTTTATTTTTCAGTCTATTAAAATAAAAGTAACTTAACTTATCATCACTTGCACAATTAAAGGAGGTGCCAACATGGAAGTAAATAAAATTATTTATATTGTTTTAGCTATATTTTTAGGTGGTTTCGGTGTCCATAAATTCTATGCCGGTAAAACAATGTCTGGTCTTTTACACTTATTATTCTGTTGGACAGGTATTCCACATATCATTGCAATCATTAGTGCTATTCTTACACTATTTAGACCAGCAGATGAAAACGGTAATGTTGTCATGTAAAAACTAATATTTACAAAAGAAAGAGTTACGTAAGTTAGGTCTTTAAACCTAATAACTACGTAACTCTTTTTATTTACATTAATACTTGCGGATTGATATCTATTTTTAATGCAAGTTTGTCTTTAAGATAGGCCTCATGATAATAATCATCTAAATATTGTAGTGCTTTTAACAATTCCGGTTCACGCTTGTATTTCACTAAAATTTGAAATCGATGTTCGTTGTTAATACGTGCAATTGCAGCTGGTGATGGGCCTAACACTAACGCACGATCTGTGAGATGCTGCAGTAAGATTTGATGTATATGTTTGGATGCTTCCATCACTTTCTTCATATTTTTATGCGAAATCGTAAAATTGATTAGAAAATAATAAGGTGGATACTTGCCCATTTTTCTATATTCCATTTCTTTATGATAGAAAGTTAAATAATCATTTTTTTGAACATCTTCGATTGCATAATGGTCAGGATTGTAAGTTTGAATAATGACGCTACCTGGCTTTTCATGTCGCCCTGCTCTTCCAGCCACTTGTGTTAACAGTTGATATGTCCGCTCACTCGCACGAAAATCAGGTAGATTCAACATAGTATCAGCATTTAAAACGCCTACTAAGGTGATATTTGGATAATCTAACCCTTTTGCAATCATTTGTGTGCCTAATAAAATATCGCCTTTTCCTTGTTCAAATTCGGATAGCAATTTTTCATGCGCACCTTTTCTAGAAGTAGTATCTACATCCATTCGTATAATACGTGCACCTTCAAATTCTTGTTGTAATATTTCTTCCACACGTTGTGTACCCGTGCCTACTTGGCGAATATGAGAACTTTCACAATTAGGACATTTATTTGGAGGTACTTCATGGTAACCGCAATAATGACACTTCAATTGATCTGTTGACTTGTGGTACGTTAATGAAATATCACAATGTGGACATTGAGGCACATAACCGCAATCTCGGCATAACATAAATGATGCATAGCCACGACGATTAAGAAATAAAACGATTTGTTCATTTTTACGTAAGCGCTCTTCAATTGCTTCTCTTAATTCGTTAGAAAACATTGAACGATTTCCCGCACTCAATTCTTCGCGCATATCAACTATATCTATCGATGGTAATGCTTGTTGATTCACTCTAGTAGGTAACGACAGTAACTGATACACGCCTTTTTCAGCTCGTGCGTATGATTCAAGGCTTGGTGTTGCACTTCCTAATACTAAAGGACATTGATGATATTGACTTCTCCATTCAGCGATATCTCTAGCATGATACCGTGGATAATCTTCTTGCTTATATGTTGATTCATGTTCCTCGTCAATAATAATTATGCCTAAATTTTTGAATGGTGCGAAGATACTTGATCGTGCACCAACACTGACACGTGCTCTACCGTCTCTAATCTTTTGCCATTCATCGTAGCGTTCTCCATTAGATAGACCAGAGTGTAGCACCGCTACGTCATCACCAAATCGGCGTTTAAATCGTAAGACCATTTGTGGAGTTAAAGCAATTTCAGGCACTAACATCATTGCTTCTTTACCTTCATTGAGCACTTCTTCGATTGTCTGTAAGTAAACTTCTGTTTTACCTGAACCTGTCACACCATGTAATAAGAATGTACGTTGCGCTTTATTATCGATTTTGTCTTTAATCTGTTGAAAAGCAACACGCTGTTCTGAAGTAAGTTCCCGCTTCTCTTCACGTTCAAATATACGATGTGCAAACGGATCACGTTCTACTTCGGCATCATATTTCTCAATATAACCCTTCTTAACTAACCCATCTATACTTGATTTCGAGAATCCCATCTCTTCCATATCTTTTAGAAATACTGTATTATGCTGTTCATCTAATAGATAGGCATACACGTCATACTGCTTTATTTTCTTCTCAAGTTTAGCTAAGACCTCATCTGGATGATAACCTTCTACGATACGTACCGCTCTCTGTGTTTTCTTTTTTACATTTTGAGATAATATTGTAACTTCTTTCACTGCGCCCATTTTTAACAATTTGTTTAAAACAGGTAGATGATTATTCTTTTGCGCTTCTTTATACTTATATTGACCCGTAGCATCAAAGTATTCAAGCAATTGATCATCGATATCATTATATTTCACAACTTCAAAGACTTTCGTATACTTTGCTTTAATTGCACTGGGCAACATTACTTCAAGTACTGAAATGCGCTTGGATACATGATAGTGGCTAATCCATTCACTCAATTGAATCAATTCAGAGGTTAATTCAGGTTTCATATCTTGAATTTCTTTGATTACTTTTAATTTCTCAATATTAATATCATCACTAGGTTCATTTTCAATAGCCATGACATATCCTTGAATTGTACGCGGACCGAATGGAACAACCACCCTAACCCCTACCTGAATAAAAGCCTCTAAATGCTCTGGTATCAAATAATCAAATTTAAAGTCCACACTCTTAGAAGGAATATCTACGATTACCTTCGCAATCATTATTGCCACCTAGTTTCTAATTCATCTAAAATTTGTTCAGCTAATTGAACCTTTTTGCCTCTCTTAATATTAATCATTTCATTAGTTTTAAAATGCATGGTTAATTCATTATCATCTGATTTAAAACCAATCGTTTTGTCACCTACATTATTCGAAATAATCACATCAGCATTTTTTCGTTTTAATTTATCTTGCGCATAGGCTTCGATATTTTGCGTTTCAGCAGCGAAACCTACTAAATATTGATGTGCTTTATGTTCACCTAAATATTTTAGAATATCTTTAGTTCGTTTAAAGGTAACGGCTAAGTCGCCATCTTGTTTCTTCATTTTATGATCTAATACTTCAATCGGGGTATAATCAGAGACAGCTGCCGCTTTAAATACAATGTCTTGCTGATCAAAACGTGTCGTTACTGCCTCAAACATGTCTTCCGCACTTTCAATATGCACAACGTTTACACCAATAGGATCTACTAATTGCGTTGGTCCTGTCACTAACGTAACGTGTGCGCCTCTTTTTTGTAGCGCTTCAGCTAGCGCGTAACCCATTTTCCCTGAAGAACGATTGGATACGTAACGAACAGGATCAATCACTTCTACAGTTGGCCCAGCTGTGACTAATGCATGTTTACCTTTAAATGAACTATGTGCCTTTACCTTTTGCGAATGGAAAAAGTCGTTGATAACTTTAACAATTTGTAATGGTTCTTCCATTCTTCCTTTTGCTACATAACCACACGCTAAATAACCATCCCCAGGTTCAATAAAGCGATAGCCATCTTGTGCTAATACGTTAATATTGTGCTGTGTACGCTTATTCTCATACATATGTACATTCATTGCCGGAGCAATAAAGGTAGGTGTCTCAGTTGCTAACAACGTAGATGTCAGTATATCATCTGCAATACCCACACTCAATTTCGCAATCACATTTGCAGTTGCAGGCGCAATGATAATCGCATCTGCCCAATCACCCAATGCGACATGTTGAATTTCTTGTGGGTTTTCTTCTTTAAATGTATTGGTATAGACTGGGTTTCTACTAATTGCTTGAAAAGCAAGTGGTGTAACAAATTCTTGCGCATGTTCAGATAACATTACGCGTACATCGTAACCAGCTTGTGTTAATTTACTCGTTAAATCTATAGCTTTATATGCTGCAATACCACCTGTAACAGCTAGCAAAATGTGTTTCATAATCGTATTTCTCCCTTTTACTATATCGATTATTAATCATAATTTATATTAAATTTATTATACACAAATTAAAGGTGTAATTAAAAAGACACATCTTATTGAAGAAGCGTAATACTCAAATCAATAAGATGTGCATATGGATAAATTAATTTCATTTGGTTTTACATAGTGAATTCGTCAGAAACGACTGGTGTAATTTTACCGCTAGCAATTTCTTCTAATGCTTCACCAACTGGTTTAGCTGAATGATATCCACTTAATAAAGCTGTTTCAGGTCTTTCATCTAATTCACGTGCACGCTTAGCTGCAGTCGTAGCAATTAAATACTTAGAATTGATTTTCGATTGTAACTGGTTTAATGGTGGGTTTAACATTATTTTTTGGCCTCCAATAACATTTTTCTATATATAGCTTCAACACGTTCGCGTTTTAAGTGTTCTGCTTCAACAATTGATTGAATACGATCTTTCGCTAAATGGACTTCATCGTTGACTACAACGTAATCATAAAGATTCATCATCTCTACTTCTTTACGTGCTTCATTTACTCTGCTTTGAATCTTCTCATCTGACTCAGTGCCACGTCCAACTAATCGTTCTTTCAAATGGTCTAAGCTAGGTGGTGCAAGGAAGATAAATAATGCATCTGGAAATTTCTTTCTTACTTGTTTAGCACCTTCTACTTCAATTTCTAAAAATACATCATGTCCAGCAGCCATAGTATCTTTAACATATTGAACAGGCGTACCATAGTAATTCCCAACGTATTCAGCATATTCAATAAATTGATCTTCCTGAATTAAAGCTTCAAATTCTTCTTTCGTCTTAAAAAAGTAATCTACACCATCAACTTCGCCTTCACGCATATTACGTGTCGTCATTGAAATAGAGTACTTATATGATGTAGTTGGATCATCAAATATCTCTTTGCGTACAGTTCCTTTACCTACTCCTGAAGGACCTGAAAGAACAATTAGTAATCCTTTTTCATTATCCATGCCTTACGACCTCTCTAAGCTATTCTTCTATTATTTAAATATAATATCATATTGTAGTGAAAATTGTATAGAGTATGTAACATAAACTTAAATCATGACGCTATCTTTTTACCATGTTACAATATACTGAATGATTAAATTGAAGGTGGAAATTATTTATGGCATATGATGGCTTATTCACTAAAAAAATAGTTGAATCACTACAGTTTATAGTATCTGGTCGAATTCATAAGATTAATCAACCAGAAAATGATACGATTCTTATGGTTGTACGCCAAAATCGCAAAAATCATCAACTATTACTATCCATACACCCTAGTTTCTCAAGAATGCATATCACAACGAAGAAGTATGATAACCCATTTGAACCACCAATGTTCGCACGCGTATTTAGAAAACATTTAGAAGGTGGCATTATTAAATCAGTACGTCAAATCGGTAATGACCGCCGTATTGAAATCGATGTTGAAAGTAAAGATGAAATTGGGGATACCATTTATCGCACCGTTATTTTAGAAATTATGGGTAAACATAGCAATTTATTACTTGTCGATGAAAATTATAAAATTATTGAAGGATTTAAACATTTAACCCCGAATACAAATCAGTATCGTACGGTTATGCCGGGTTTTAAATATGAAGCACCACCAACACAAAATAAATTAAATCCATTTGACGTTTCTGGGGATGAAGCTTTAAAATATGTAGATTTTAATAGTGGTAAACTTGCAAAGCAGTTATTGAACACGTTTGAAGGCTTTAGTCCACTGATTACTAATGAAATTGTCAATCGCTATCAATTTATGACAACAGACACACTACCTAAAGCTTATGATGAGGTTATCGCTCAAACGTTACAAACACCTGTACCTGTTTTCCATAAAAATCATGAAACTGGTAAAGAAGATTTTTACTTCATGAAATTAGAACAATTTCATGATGATATGGTTGAATATGCATCCTTACATGAATTGTTAGATCGGTATTATGATGCCCGCGGAGAACGCGAACGTGTCAAACAACGCGCAAATGATTTAGTACGCTTTGTTCAACAGCAATCTCAAAAATATCAACATAAATTGAGCAAACTGATTACGGAGTATGAAAGTGCTAAAGATAAAGATAAACAGCAACTATACGGTGAACTCATTACTGCTAATATTTACCGCATTAAGCAAGGCGATGATGCTGTAACTGTTCTCAATTACTATACAAATGAAGACATTACGATTCCATTAAACCCTACTAAATCACCGTCAGTTAATGCACAATATTATTACAAGCAATATAATCGAATGAAAACACGTGAACGCGAATTAAATCATCAAATTCAATTAACGCGCGAGAACATCGATTACTTTGCAAATATCGAACAACAACTCGACCATATTACGGTTGATGAGATAGATGATATTCGTGATGAACTCGCAGAACAAGGATTTATGAAACAACGTAAAAACGTTAAAAAGAAAAAGAATGATAAAATTCAACTTCAAACCTATCTTTCTACAGATGGGGATACAATACTGGTAGGCAAAAATAATAAACAAAATGATTATTTAACAAATCGTAAAGCTCAAAAGTCACATATTTGGTTCCATACAAAAGATATTCCAGGATCTCATGTCGTTATTCTTAATGATGCACCAAGTGAACAAACGATTAAAGAAGCTGCTATGTTAGCTGGTTATTTCTCAAAAGCCGGAAATTCTGGACAAATTCCTGTAGACTATACAGAAATTAGAAATGTTCACAAACCTTCTGGTGCTAAACCAGGATTTGTAACGTATGATAATCAAAAAACATTATTTGCAACGCCAGATTATGACAAAATTCAAAGCATGAAAGTTAAATAAGCTGCATCGCACAGTCACTAAAATGATGAAACAATATTTAAAAAAGGGATTAGAACCGAACGCACAACTACATTCAGTTCTAATCCCATGTTTTATTTTTCAGGTAATGCGAGTTGAAAACTAACCCCAAATTTATCTTGTACCCATGCAAATTCACGGAATGGTGGCATCGCAGTTTTAGGCATTAATATTGCGCCTTCTTTCTTCAAACCACTGAATAGTCGTTCCATTTCCATCGCGTTATCAACCGTAATATATAAAGAAATTGACGGATTCATGGGCAAATTCTCACCATTATCCGCATCAATTGCCATAAATACTTGCCCATTTAGCGTAAATATAGAATGTTGTACTGTGCCTGGCACACCCGGTCCATCCTCTCCATATTTAACCATAGTTAAAATTTCACTATTATCGAACAGACTCGTATATAAATTAATTGCTTCTTCTGCTTGATTATTAAACATTAGAAATGTTGTTATTTTAGGTATTTCCACATTGATTCCCCTCTCTTTATCTTTAATACTTATTTTAAACTAATCTATATCATTTTGAAAAAATTTAAATATATAATTTCGTTAATCTAAATTTTTGACTTATTCTATTTTCAAGTTAAAATTAAAATAAAGTTCAATTGGAGGCTTTCAATTATGATGCATCTTGTTATACCTATTTTATGTATGCTTATTGTTTTACTTATCGGATGGGTGCTTATTAAAATTTTTATTCGCTAAGCGTTATGTATTATATTTCTAAACATATAAAACGTGGTATAGATATGAGAACATTTCATCTATTACTTTAGATGATTGTGCGCGCCTATACCACGTTTTTTTAATCGATTTTACCCTTTTGTCTAAGCGATTGCTTAGCCTTTTTAAAGAGGTCACTTGTATGTACAAATGAGTCCATGTTTACTTTAGATTGATTTTTACTTATTTCTTTAATGCTATTATCAATCGACATTGCGTTGTCTGGGGATTTGAAGTCTTCATCTCTATATAAGAATTCATTAACGTGCTTCATATTATTATAGAAGCGATTCGCTTCACTATCCGTCATATTAATCAATCCCCCTTTTGACATAGCATATTACAAGTTGTCTCTCCATTCAACTAAAGTTTGTATATCATGCTCAGAAATTTTACCTTCTTCACGTGCAACTTCAATTAACTCATTATAGTTACTTAATGTGTAGTAAGGGACATTGATATCATTAAACATGTCATCTGCTTTCTTTAAGCCATAAGTGAAAATGGCTACTACACCTACGACATTGGCCCCGGCTTCTTTTAATGCTTCAACTGCAGTAATTGAAGATCCACCTGTTGAGATTAAATCTTCGACAACGACGACGTTCTTGCCTTTGCTTAAAGCGCCTTCAATTTGGTTTTGTTTTCCATGGCTTTTGCTTTTCGAACGAACATAATTCATTGGTAAATTTAATTTCTCAGAGATATACGCTGCATGCGGAATACCTGCTGTTGCTGTACCAGATATAATATCTACATCACCGAATTGTTCAATAATCAACTGGCTCAATCCATCACGGATGGCACTTCGTACTTCTGGATAGCCTAATGTTACACGATTATCACAGTATATCGGAGATTTAATTCCTGAACTCCATGTATATAGGTCGTTTGGAGATAATGTTACTGCTTCGATATCTAATAAAGATTTTGCTATTTCTTTTGCCATATTAACTTAACCAACTTTCTTTAATAGTGTGATAACTTTCTACAGGATTCTCACTTTGCGTGATTGGTCGTCCAACTACAATATGTGTTGCCCCTAATTGTTTAGCGTCTTCAGGTGTAGTGATTCGCTTTTGATCATCTACAGCTGCCCCTTGTGGTCTAATTCCAGGTGTTACTTTTAAAAAGTCTGAACCTAATTCATTTGTTAATAATTCTGCTTCTAATGGAGAGCATACAACACCATCTAAACCTGCTTGTTGCGTTAATGTCGCATAGTTTAATACGGCTTCTTCGATTGTTGTTTGAATGTTTTGCTCATTACGCAACATTTCTTCAGTTGTAGATGTTAATTGTGTAACAGCAATAATCTTTGTATCATTACTAAATTTGTGCAATCCCCTTACTGCAGCTTTCATCATGGCTGTACCACCAGCTGCATGCACATTAACTAAATCGACATCTAACTTTCCTAAGCCTTCCATTGCTTTTTCAACTGTGTTTGGAATATCATGTAGCTTCAAATCTAAGAAAATATCATGACCACGTGATTTAATAGATTTAATGAACTCTGGCCCTGCTTGATAGAAGAGTTCCATTCCGATTTTCACGAAAAGTGGTTCATCAAATTGATCTAAAAATGTATTCACTTTTTCTGCGGATTCGAAATCTAATGCTATGATAGGTAAATCTTTCATATTATAACTCCTTTGAAAATGAACGACGCGGTCGCAGTCGTCTGACTAAGGAAATCCTGACTACATACAACCTTGTCGTTCTTGAATTGTCATATTACATCGTTCTCATTGAAAATGTCATACTTTCAATCACATTTGTTAAAGCATTCGCAGTATCTAATGATGTTAAACATGGCACACCATTTTCTACTGTTGTACGACGAATTTGGAAACCGTCTCTTTCTACTTCTTTACCCTTAGTCATGGTATTAATGACAATTTGTACTTCACCATTTTGGATACGTGTTAATAAATCATCATCGCCACCAATTTTACCTACAACTTCAACTGGAATATGATGTTCTTCTAATTTTTGTGCCGTTCCTTGAGTAGCTAAAATCTTATATCCTACCTCATTTAAACGGTGAGCAATTTTTACAATTTCCTCTTTATCTTTATCACTTACTGTCATAAGTACAGTACCATGATCTTTAACTTCTACACCACTACCCGTTAATCCTTTATAAAGTGCTTTTTCTAAAGTTAGATCTTTACCCATCACTTCACCGGTAGATTTCATTTCTGGTCCTAAAGTCACATCGACATTTTTCAATTTATTAAAACTGAAGACAGGTGCTTTCACATAGACACCTTCTGAATATGGTTGGATGCCTTGCTTATAGCCTAACGCTTTAAGCTGTGTTCCCATTATAGCTTGCATCGCAAGTTGTGCCATTTGAATATCTGTGATTTTACTTAAGAATGGTACCGTTCGACTTGCACGAGGGTTTACTTCTAGTACGTAAACACCATCATGTGCGATCACAAATTGGATATTAATCAAGCCTACGATATTAAGCCCTTTAGCTAATTTAATTGTGTAGTCTTCTAACGTATTAATATCTTCTTGGCTTAAAGTTTGGGGCGGATAAACAGCAATTGAGTCACCACTATGAACACCTGCACGTTCGATGTGTTCCATGATACCAGGAATGATGACTGTTTCACCGTCTGATATCGCATCAACCTCTATCTCCTTACCAGTTAAATATCTATCTACCAATACTGGATGTTCTGGGCTCGCTTTAACAGCTTGTTCCATGTAGTTTTCTAATTCAACGTCGCTATTCACTATTTCCATAGCACGACCACCGAGTACATATGATGGTCTCACCACAACCGGGTAGCCAATTTCACGGGCATTTTCAAGTGCTTCTTTTGGAGAAGTCGCAGTTTTACCTTTAGGTTGAGGTACATTAATGGTATGCAGTAAGGCTTCGAACTCTTTTCTATCTTCGGCACGATTTAAATCTTCTAAAGACGTTCCTAATATTTGAACCCCATGTTTAGCTAATTTATCCGCTAAGTTAATTGCCGTTTGGCCACCAAATTGCACGACTACGCCTTTAGGTTGTTCTAAATTGATGATATTCATTACATCTTCTTCAGTTAATGGTTCGAAGTATAATTTATCTGATATTGAAAAGTCAGTCGATACTGTTTCAGGATTATTATTCACGATAATTGCTTCGTATCCGGCATTTTGAATTGCCCATACTGCATGTACAGTAGCATAGTCAAATTCCACCCCTTGCCCAATTCGAATTGGACCTGATCCAAGTACCAAGATTTTTTCTTTATCTGTCACGATGGATTCATTTTCAGTCTCATAAGTGCCATAGTAATAGGGTGTTGTTGACTCAAATTCCGCAGCACAAGTGTCAACCATTTTGTATACAGGTTTAATGCCGTTTTCTTGGCGCAATTGATAAACTTCTGCTTCAGTCATACCGAATCGATGTGCAATCACTCTGTCACTAAAGCCATAGTCTTTAGCATATTTAAGGTAGTCTAAATCTCCAGGGTGTGCTTTCAACTCATGTTCGATATTAATAATATTTTGGAATTTATTTAAGAAGAAATAATCAATTTGCGTCATATTATGTATTTCTTCAAGCGTCGTACCACGTCTAATTGCTTCACCTATAAAGAAGAGTCTTTCATCATCTTGATGACTGATGCGTTCCTTAATATAATCTAAATCAAAACTTTCTCCATTTGGTAAGCCTAAATGGTGTACACCATATTCAAGTGAACGTATTGCTTTCAATAACGATTCTTCATATGTACGTCCGATAGCCATTACTTCACCAGTAGCTTTCATTTGAGTACCTAATTCACGTTCGCCTTTTTCAAATTTATCAAATGGGAATCTTGGTATCTTTGAAATAACGTAATCTAATGTTGGTTCAAAGGCAGCATATGATGTCCCTGTGACAGGGTTAAGCATCTCATCTAATGTTAATCCTACTGCTATTTTTGCCGCTAATTTTGCAATTGGGTATCCAGTTGCTTTAGATGCAAGCGCTGATGATCGTGATACACGTGGATTTACCTCTATAATATAGTAATTGAATGAGTGTGGGTCTAATGCAAGTTGGACGTTACATCCACCTTCAATACCTAATGCTCTAATTACTTTTAAAGATACATCACGCAACATTTGATATTCAACATCTGATAACGTTTGACTCGGCGCTACTACGATAGAGTCTCCAGTATGAATACCCACTGGGTCGATATTTTCCATATTACAAACAACAATTGCATTGTCATTTTTATCTCGCATTACTTCATATTCAATTTCTTTGTAGCCCGCGATAGATTTTTCAATTAAACATTGTGTCGCTGGACTGTAATGTAGTCCATTGCTCACTACTTCTTTTAATTCATCATCATTGTAGCAAATACCACCACCAGTACCTCCCATTGTAAAGGCAGGACGAACAATGAGTGGATAGCCTACTTCGTCTTTAAACGCAAATGCTTGTTCAACAGTATTTACAATATCACTTTCAGGGACAGGTACATTTAAATCATTCATTAATGATCTAAATAATTCTCTATCTTCTGCTTGTTGAATTGACTTTAATTCCGTACCTAGTAATTTCACATTATTTGCTTCAAGTACACCACTATCATGTAATTGAATTGCCATATTCAAACCTGTTTGACCACCTAATGTTGGTAACAGTGCATCAGGCTGTTCTTTACGAATAATACGTGCAATAAAGTCATGTGTTAACGGTTCGATATAAACTTTATCTGCAATTTCTTTATCTGTCATAATCGTTGCTGGGTTAGAGTTGACTAATATGACACGGTAGCCTTCTTCTTTTAAAGCAAGGCACGCTTGAGTACCTGCGTAATCAAATTCTGCAGCTTGTCCAATGATAATTGGACCTGATCCAATAACTAGAATCGTTTGTATATCGTCACGTTTAGGCATTTGCTGTTTGCTCCTTTTCTTTAAATTCTTTCATCATAGACATAAATTTATCGAATAAATAATTTGAATCGCTTGGGCCTGGTCGTGCTTCAGGATGATATTGCACCGAAAATGCTGGTAATGTCTTATGTCTTAATCCTTCAACCGTACCATCATTTAACGCAATATGTGTCACTTCTAAGTCAGTATGTGCCAATGACGCTTTATCAATAGCGTAACCATGGTTTTGACTTGTGATATCTACTTTTCCAGTTCGTAAATCTTTTACAGGGTGATTTGCACCACGATGACCGAACTTCATTTTAAATGACGTCGCACCTTGAGATAGCGCGAATAATTGATGTCCTAGGCATATACCGAAGAATGGAATTTTGCCTAAAATACCGTTAATCATATCCAATGCAACTTCTACCACATCTGGGTCACCAGGGCCATTAGATAACATCACGCCATCAGGTGACATAGCTAATATCTCTTCAGCCGATGTGTCATAAGGTACTACTGTCACATTGCACCCACGCAAATTTAATTCTCTTACAATGTTTTGCTTTTTACCAAAGTCTAACAAGACGACACTCAAATCAGATCCTGTAGAGACGTATGGTGTTTTAGTAGATACTGTTTCCACTTCATTTCGAGGTAACGTTGTATCTTGTAATGTACTGATTAGTGTGTCAATGTCCTCTCGATTATCAGTGAACCCTGCCTTGAGTACACCATGCTGTCTAATCTTACGAGTAATACTACGTGTATCTACGCCTGAGATACCAGGTATCTTGTATTGCACAAGCACATCGTGTAACGTTTTTTGATTTCTAAAGTTACTTGGATGAGTGCTTGCTTCTTTCACTACTACACCATTTAATGTTGGTGTTAGTGCTTCAAAGTCATCTCGGTTAATACCGTAATTACCAATTAATGGGTATGTGAATGTAATGATTTGACCAGTATATGAAGGGTCTGAGATTGTTTCTTGGTATCCTGTCATCGCTGTGTTGAATACGATTTCTCCAACTGATAAGTCGTTAGATCCCAATTGATATCCTTCATAATAAGTCCCATCTTCTAATACAAGATAGCGTCGCTCAAGCATTTATTTATCCTCCTTATATTTAACTTCGCCTTCTACCATAGTTAAAATTGGGTTACCATAAACTTTGTAACCAATAAAAGGTGTATTATCTGCTTTAGATAAGAAATCTTCAGCTTTGATTTCGCGTTCTTCTTCCAGATTAATCATTGTTAAATCAGCAAAGTGTCCTTCTTCCAATTTGCCATATGGTAAATCAAATACTTGCGCTGGTTTAACAGTTAAGTAATCCACTAATTGTTGCAATGACCAATCTCCATTTTTTACAAAATGCGTATATAGTAATGGGAATGCAGTTTCACTTCCTACAATACCGAAAGGTGCTTTAGTCATCGGTTGTGCTTTCTCTTCTTTCGCATGTGGTGCATGGTCAGTTGCAATACAATCTATCGTTCCATCTAATAACCCCTCTAATAAGGCTTCTCTATCTTCTTTACTTCTTAAAGGTGGATTCATTTTATAAATTGCATTATCACCTGGTACATCATCTTCAGTTAGTAATAAGTGATGTGGTGTGACTTCAGCTGTCACATGAATACCTGCTGCTTTAGCATCACGAATTGCTCTAACACTTTCTTTCGTTGAAACATGACATACATGATAATGACAATTTGCTGCTTCAGCTAGTAGCACATCTCTCGCGATTTGTACCGCTTCACAAATATTCGGAATGCCAGGTATACCTAACGCTTCGCTTCGTTTACCTTGGTGCATTGCACCACCATAAATTAAACTATTATCTTCGCAGTGTGCTACCACAGCTTTATTAACTTTAGCTGCTTGTTGCATTGCTTCATACATCATTGCTGATTCTTGTACACCTACGCCATCATCTGTGAACGCAAAAGCACCTTGCTTAGCTAGTGCTTCAAAATCAACATGTTCTTTTCCAGCTTGGCGTACGGTTATAGATGCATATGGTAATACACGTACTTGTGCGTTATCTTGAATTAATTGTTGTAAACGCTCCATATGTTCAACAGTGTCCGGTACTGGACGTGTATTTGGCATTGGACATACAGTTGTAAACCCACCACGAGCTGCAGCTTTCGTACCTGTTTCAATCGTTTCTTTATGTTCTCCACCTGGTTCACGTAAATGAACGTGAACATCAATTAAACCAGGTGCTACAAAATGTCCTTGTGCATCAATTACTTCAACACTTTCATCAACTTCAATATTATTGCTTATTTCTTTAATATGTTGACCGTCAATTAAAATAGATGTTTGCTTAAGTTCACCGTTATCTAAAATTTGAGCATTTTTGATTAATTTCAACGTTTACGCCTCTTTTCCTGATAATAGTTTATTGATTACTGACATTCTTAAATACATGCCATTTGTCATTTGTTTGAAAATTCGTGCCTTAGGTGCTTCCACTAATTCAGAATCAATTTCAACACCTCTATTAACTGGTGCAGGGTGCATAACAATTGCTTTATCTTTCAACTTATTATATCTATCCATTGTTAAACCGTATTGTTCATGGTAATCATTTGCCTCGAAGTTAGCTTCACCCGTTATACCATGGCGTTCATGTTGAACACGTAATAACATAACAATGTCTACTTGGTCGATAACATCATCAATTTGCACATATGGTGCATCTAAAGATTCATCAACCCATTCATCTGGACTTGAGAACATCACATTTGCGCCTAGTGATGTTAAGCTTATGAAATTACTTCTTGCTACACGTGAATTTTTAATATCACCACAGATCAAGATATTTAATCCTTCAAATGACCCATACTCTTCATAAATTGTCATGATATCTAATAAACTTTGTGTAGGGTGTTGACCACTACCATCACCAGCATTTGCAATTGGGATATTAAGATTTTCTAGTTCTTCATAATATGCATTTTGAGAATGTCTTATGACAAGTAAATCAACGCCGATGCTCTCAAGCGTTTTACATGTGTCGTACAGTGATTCTCCTTTTTGTACTGATGATGTACTTGTTTCAAAGTTAACTTCTTTAAGACCTAATTTTTGCTCTGCTACTTCAAAGCTACATTTAGTACGTGTTGAGTTTTCGAAGAATAAATTTGAAACAAACTTTCCTTCGAATTGTGGTAATGGTTGTTTTCCTGATTTATAATCACAAGCTGTTTGAATTAAATCGTAAATGTCCTCGTTAGATAAATGTTCCATAGATAATAAGTTATTCATAAAGCGCCTCCTGATAAATAATCCTTGTTAAATTAGTTTTTTGATTCCTGTTTTTCTTTTGGCAAAATTAAATTTAAGATAATACCTGAAAGTGCTGCGAGTGCCATACCTTCGATTTGAAGGTTTACACCTAAACCTTTTAAATTGATAAGTAAGTTACCAATACCTACAACTAAGATGACTGAAGCAATGACTAGGTTACGGTTGCTTGCGAAATCGATATTGCTCTCAACTAACATTCTGAGTCCGCTTGCTGCAATAATACCGAAGAGCAAGATGGATACGCCGCCCATTACCGGGGTAGGTATTGATGAAATCAACGCTGAGAACTTTCCAATGAATGATAAGACAATCGCGATGACCGCTGCGCCACCAATAACATAAACACTATAAATTTTTGTTATTGCGAGAACACCGATGTTTTCGCCGTATGTTGTACTTGGTGGACCACCAATAATACTTGCGAACATGGTTGACACACCATCACCGATAATTGAGCGATGTAAACCTGGATCCTCGAAGAAGTTTCTACCTACAATTTTATTGATTACCATTTGGTGACCGATATGCTCACTCACTGTTACGAACACGATTGGTAACATGACGAGTATTAAACCAAGGTGTATCGACGGTACATAATCTTTAAACGGTAAATAGATGTGAGGGAAGTCAATCCAATTTGCTTTCGCAATATTTGAAAAGTTTACTAATCCCATAAAGATTGAAACAATGTAGCCGACGATGATACCAATAAGTACCGGTATCAGTGATAAGAATCCTTTGAAGAACCCTTGGACAATAATGGTTACAAGTAATGTGATAAGTGCTACAACTAAATAGCTTAAGTTGTACCCTTTCATATCACCTGAATTCTCAAACATTGCCATATTAACTGCTGTTGGTGCTAGGCTTAAACCAATCACCATGATTACTGGCCCCACTACTACTGGTGGAAGTAAATGCATTAACCATCCTGTACCACTTATTTTGATTAGAATACCGATGATGACGTACATGACGCCACTAGCGAATAATGCGACCAACATATCGCCTAGACTGTGCGTACTCAATCCTGTAATAATTGGTGTGATAAATGCGAAGCTTGACCCTAAATATGCTGGAATCTTTGCTTTAGTAATTAGGATGTAAAGCAATGTTCCTATTCCTGATGCAAGTAAAGCAGCTGATATAGGTAAGCCAGTAAGGAATGGTACTAATACAGTAGAACCAAACATTGCAAATAGATGTTGCAAACTCAGTAATGCCCACTGTGCCGGTTGCGGTTTATCCTGTACATCTAACACCGGCTTAACGGTGCGTTCAAACATTTGTTCATTTTCCATTTTTTCTTCCTTTCATAAAAAAAGTCTCTTTAACATATAAATGTAAAGAGACTAAAAAATCGTATTTAGTAAGCAGATACGTTTTCATATCCAACGTGATCTGTACATACGTGACAAAGTATTCTGTTTTAGTGAGCACATTACTACTTATTTTGAAACTTTCATACTGACACTCACTATTGAATACTTTACCTTTTTCAGTCTCTCGTACTGATTTAAAAGGCCTTTATTCAATTATAACTGCGTTCTGTGAATCCTTTTCATTTAAGAACACAGAAACGGATTCTTCTTTAGCAGTTGGAATATTTTTTCCTACAAAATCGGCTCTGATAGGCAACTCACGATGTCCTCGATCTACAAGTGCAGCCAATCCAATTTTAATTGGTCGAGAATGTAATAGAATCGCATCTAGTGAAGCTCTAACAGTTCTACCAGTGTAAAGCACATCATCAATAATGATGACGACCTTGTTATTAATATCAGCATCAATATCTATTGCGTCTTGAGTGATTTTCTTGTTAGCAATTTCAATATCATCTCTAAAATGAGTAATATCAATTGTGCCTGTCGGAACTGCTTTTTGTTCAATTTGATTGATTTTGTCTTGAATACGTCGTGCTAAGTATTCGCCTCTCGTTTTGATACCGAGTAACACAAGATTTTCTGTACCTTTATTGTATTCTAGAATTTCGTGCGCCATACGCGTTACAGTACGTTGTATTGCAGCTTCATCCATGATGATACGTTCAGACATTATCTCACCTCTTAATATTAAAAAACCTCATGTCTTTAATCAAAGACATGAGGTTTAATTTATATACGGACATGTACGTTTATACGATACATGATAAAGTCATTCTCATTATACAATTCATCAATGTGCTCAATGAATGATTTTAAGAAAGTGTATAGAATTATACTCATTGTCTTTGAAGCCTCTCTGGACTTTCGTTTAAAGACATCGTTTTCTTTTTGAACTGTTATTAGCTTAATGCTTTTTGACTTATAAGTCAATGCAAATTTTAAAATTATCTGTGTTAAATAATACTTTTTATTAGATTAAATTCCATTTTAGACAATTGAATGATTAACTTAAGCTTCTCTTAAACGGATATCTTCTAATAATGTTTCAAATGCTTCAGGTAACTCCGCTTGTCGTTCAATGTATTCATGTGTGACTGGATGTTCAAACCCAATAACCCCTGCATGTAAAGCTTGACCCCCAATATCAAGTGTCTTTCTCGGACCATATTTAGGGTCTCCAACAAGAGGAAATCCTATATATTTCATATGCACACGGATTTGGTGTGTACGCCCTGTCTCTAATTGACACTCAATTAATGTATAATCTTTAAAATGTTCCAACACATTGAAATGTGTCACGGCTTCTTTACCATTATCAACAACATCCATAGATTGTCTATCTTTCTCATTTCTTCCTATTGGCGCATCGATTGTACCGTAATCATGTGGAATATTTCCATGTACTAATGCAGTATATTTTCGCTTAACAGATTTATCCATTAACTGTTCAACTAAACCACGATGCGCGATATCATTTTTCGCAACCATTAATAACCCTGATGTATCTTTATCGATACGATGTACGATACCAGGACGAATCTCACCATTAATACCAGATAAATCTTTAATTTGATACATTAATCCATTAACCAGTGTACCTGAATAATGACCTGGTGAAGGGTGAACTACCATACCTTTAGGTTTATATACAATCGCAACATCTTCATCTTCATAATAAATATCTAAGTTTAAATTTTCCGGCTGAATATCAGCTTCAACGACTTCCTTTTCAGTAACGATAATACTGTCATTTAATTTAACTTTATAATTAGATTTAATCACTTTGTCATTTACTGTTACTAAATCGTCTTTAATCCAATCTTGTATTTGACTTCTTGACCAGTCATTGTTGAATTCAGGTAATAATTTATCAATACGCTGTCCAACATAAGCTTGATCTTCTATTTTAAATTCATGTGTTTTCAAATTACAGCCTCCTACTCTTTCGAATTTGCATCTTTAAGTAAGGCAATGATGATGAATAATACACCTATTGTTAGACTTGAATCCGCAACATTAAATATTGGAAAATCATATCCGAAAATAGTCGTATCAACAAAATCAACTACTTCACCATTTACTAATCGATCAATAAAGTTACCTAATGCGCCTGCAAATAATAAACTAATTGCAACTTGCATAAACAGATTATACTTTGCTTCTTTAATATAAAATAATACAAGTACGACGAGAATTATAAGCGTAATAATATAAAAGAATCCCATTTTACCACTTAATATTCCCCACGCCGCACCGTTATTTCTATGTGATGTTATATTTAAAAAATTGGGAATAACCTCATACGAATCACCAATATTCATTGTTGTAGCTATTATACGTTTAGTTACTTGATCAATGATTAATATTGTGATTGCTACGATTAAAGATATCGTTATATAATATTTCTTTTTCATTCACGTGCCTCCATTCACACACTACACTTTGACAACACTCTACATTATAGCTTACTCCCATACATAAAAAAAGCTACAGTTACAAATAACTCATGAGAGGTGTAACTGTAGTTCACTATGCTGTTTCATTTTTATTTTCCTTTGGATGAATATAATTAAATTCGTCTACTTGATTGTCATGAACTGTTCTTTTTGTCACTTCATACGGTTTATTATAGTTCATATCAAATACTGTTAGCGACCCATCCTGGTGAACTTTATCTATATATGCTACATGACCATATTGACCTTTAGGATATTGCAAAATTGCGCCAACACTAGGTTCATTATTTACTGTATATCCTTCTTCATCAGCTTTGGCAGCCCAATACTTAGCATCACCCCATTTATTGCTAATCATATTACCATCTTGTCGTATTCTGTCAAACACGTAATACGTACACTGCCCCTTAGCATATAAATTGAATTTCATTGGATTCTTTTCCCAAAAATGAATTGTAGGTTGCGTCATATCTTGATTATCAATACCATCATATATTGCACCAACAGTGAAAAGTGCACTACCTAAAAACATTATAGCTATAAATTTCTTCATTTAATCACACTACTTCTATAAAATTAAATCTAAATTGAAGTCCGTCTGGACCCTTAACATCGATATGCGTTGTTTCAGGATAATAATAATCAATTAATGCGAGACCATATGTGATAGGATTCATAACGCGCTTTGTACTTGATAACCATTGATTAATTGCTAAATGATGATGATATTGATTTGAAGACATATAGAGTGAAAACTTATCCAAATATGCAGATGTTTCAAGCCCAAAATAGTTTAAATAATATGATTTGACTTCAGACATACGTATCGATTTAAGAGATACATTTCCAATTTTAGTTCCTTTAGGAATGCCTTGCCAAGTTTGATCTGTTACATGCGTTAATAATCGTGGAACATGAATTGCTTCAACATCCAATTTCACATATTTATTATCGTACACCCAGTCATCTATATCGTGATCGACATAAAACTTAAATGCATTTCCCTCTGGATCTTCAATAAAAAGAGAGGTACAGACACTTTGTTCTCCACCATTTACTGGAATTTCAAAATCTGTCATTTGTACAAGTAAATCTGCTAAATCTGCTATATTAGGAAGCAATATACCTATATAAAATAATCCGGCTTCAGATAACAGCGGTTCCCTACCATTTACAATTTCTTTTAAAGTTATAAAATGATTAGATTGACCAATCTCATATTGGACAGATTGGTGTGTTTCGGTAATCACTTCAAATCCTAATACCGTTTCATAAAATGGTCTTAAATTAGCTAAATTTCTCACATTTAACGTGATACCATTTACGAAATGTGCATGCTTGGAATGAAACATTGTAGCCTCCTAATATGACTGTAAATCAATTGCATCATTTTTATTGGATGCATTAATCACTTTGATGAAAATAATACTTTTTATTTTACCTTAAAATCTATCAAATTTTATCAGTCTTTGTATGTATATTGCAATTTATGTTTTTTTAGTTCGCTCTTATAAATACCGACTTCAAAATAAAGTATTTACATTTTACTTAGTTTCCTTTTTTAAAATATACGCTAATATATAATAAAGACAATTTCTATATTATTTTAATAGAAATTGTCTTTTTCAACTATATATACACTATAACTCGGACGTTCTTTTAAAACAAATTAACGTATGCATTATATCAATATGGATGATTTATGCTTTAATCAGATGATATATTTTTGATCCTAGATAAGCACCCACAATCGCACCTGTAGTCATCGCTACAGTACTGAATAGCTGATTATTGTATGATGATGCTTGTTTATCTTCTTCAGCACGTTTATTCATATGATTTACAAATAATTCCATAACTGTTTTATGAATATTAGCTTGTGTATATTTATAAACTACCCAAGGCAATGTCGGCTCATATTCTTGTAACGCAACGATTGCTTCATTCGTATCTAAAATACGTCTAAATTCAAATCGAGCATTGCCACCATTATTGGATAATGCTAAATTGCCACCTACGATTTTGTAAACAATCATATCCTCAGAAGAATCTTCCATATCACGTTCCATTTTTAAGATAAATTGATTCGTAAACGGCAGTGTAATATCAAATTTATTTTCATTTATAGTGCCATTGATTAAATGTAACGTAATATTGTTAATAAACGTTGCATATGTTTTAGCCACATCTTCCATTGAATAATTGGCCGGAATACTAAAACGTGATATTGCTCTTACATCTTTGATGCTTTCTTTTTTACTTTCACTTGATGATTTTTTGTTTTTATTTTGTTTTTGATTCATTTTATTTTCTTCATTTAGCGCTTGTTCTACACTTTCTTCATATGACATCTTACCAATAGATATATCAGGATGTGTGCGTTCTGGTTGTGGAATCATATCATGAACTAAACTATTCATAAGTGGGTAAACCATCTCTTTAGGCACCTGTGAAATAAGTTGTACCCAATATCGACTAACCCAAATAGGGATAATTGGTAAGTCAACGATTGGTAAACGTTTATTTAACACTACTGCCGTGCGTTGTATTAATTCCTTATAATTCATAATTTCTGGACCTGTAATATCAAAAGCCTCATTATGTTGTGGTGTACGTTTGACTAATAGTGCGAGTTTATCAATAACATCGTTGATTGAAACGGGCGCAATCATATGATATGCCCAACTAGGTAAGACCATTCCGGGTAAACGTTCAACTAAACGTTTTAAAATCGGGTAAGAACTTCCCTTTGCCCCAATAATTAAACCTGCTCGCAATGTGCTAACCGGTATGCCATAAGAGCCAAGAATTTTCTCACATTCTAAACGACTACGTAAATGCGCCGACAGCTTGTCTTCATTGGGAATTAAACCACTC
This sequence comes from Staphylococcus sp. GDY8P57P, assembly GCF_017892585.1. Classification (NCBI taxonomy): domain Bacteria; kingdom Bacillati; phylum Bacillota; class Bacilli; order Caryophanales; family Staphylococcaceae; genus Staphylococcus; species Staphylococcus sp. GDY8P57P. The sequence continues at coordinate 115,027 of NZ_JAESLK010000018.1, forward strand.
ATAAAAACAATATGTTTTACGCCTTGTTTTTTAGCAGCTCTCGCAAAATTATCCGCTAATAAGGCATCCATATCTTCAAAATTTGCTTGCGTCAATTTAGCATTAGGCATCATAGAATGAACAAGGTAAATTGCAGTATCTACCCCTTCCATAACCTTTGTGATTTCATCTAAATCAAATAAATCAGCAGCTTTCCAAGTGACATTCTGTTCATTTTCTTTATTTTTAGTGTTTCTTGAAATTGCTATAATTTCGTAATTCTCTTTTAATTGCGCTTTCAAGTGTCCACCAATATAGCCAGATGCACCTGTTAATAAAATTTTACTCATCGTTCCACCTCTGTTTATTAAAAATTCGTTCTGTCATTTATCTATGAATATATCTTTCTAAATAACCTTAAATCAAAAAGCGAAACATTGTGTATTATTATTCTTTTTATGTATAAATTATATTGCGAATATTAAAAAGGAGCAGGACAATGAAATAAATTTTAGAAAAATTATTTCTGTCCAGCTCCTTTTTGCTCACATACTATTAAACTAACGTTTTAACTACTTGTTGGCATCGTGGGCATAAGTGTTCTAATTCACCTACTGCGCCTAATGCTTCAGTGTAGTTCCAACATCTTTCACATTTTTCGCCTTCAGCGTGGTCAATTCTGATATCACCATGTTGGTAAGTCTCTGCATTGTCCACAGCATCTGTAACTTCAACTTGTGAAACTATGAATAATTGTTGTAAATCTTCAAATTGTTGTAAGAACGCTGCAGCTTTAAAGTTGTCGTTATTACCAATAACAACTTTTGCTTCGAGTGATTTACCGATTACTTTATTGTTACGTGCTACTTCTAATGCTCGGTTAACATCATCACGTAATGCCATTAATTGATTCCATTTATCAAGTAATGCTTGATCAACTTCAACTACTTTAGGCATATCAGCTAAATGAACACTTTCTTCTTTCACATGTGGTGTGTGTGTCCAAACTTCTTCAGCTGTGTGGACTAAAATAGGTGCTAATAATTTCGTCATATCAACTAAGATTTGGTATAACACTGTTTGCATACTGCGACGTTTATGCGCATTTTTCTCTTCGATATAAAGGATATCTTTACCATAATCTAAATAGAAGTTACTTAATTCAACATTAATAAAGTTTTGAACTTCTTGATAAATGTTTAAATAATCAAAGTTATCATAATGGTTAATTGTGCTTGCAGTGAATTCACGTAAACGGTTTAATAAGTAACGGTCTACTTCTAATAATTCAGATTCAGGAATTGCATCTGTTTCCGGATTGAAATCGTTAATGTTACCTAACATGAATCTTAATGTATTTCTAATTTTACGATAAACATCAGATGTTTGTTTTAAGATTTCATCAGAAATACGAACGTCAGCTAAGTAATCCGTACTACTAACCCATAATCGTGCGATATCAGCACCCTTTTGTTTTACAACTTGGTCTGGAACAATAACATTACCAAGTGATTTACTCATTTTCTTACCTTCACCGTCCATTACAAAGCCGTGAGATAATAAGAATTTATATGGTGCTTGTCCTCTTGTTGCCACAGCAGTAGTAATTGAAGAGTTAAACCAACCACGATATTGGTCACTACCTTCAAAGTATAAATCTGCAGGGAAACTTAATTCTGGACGATTTTCTAATACACCACGATGTGATGAACCTGAGTCAAACCAAACATCCATGATATCCATTTCTTTTGTAAACGTACCATTTGGACTACCAGGATGTGTAAATCCTTCAGGTAATAAGTCTTTCGCTTCTTTTTCAAACCAAATATTTGAGCCATGTTCTTCAAATAAATCTGCTACATGGTTAACCGTTTCTTTAGTCATGATAATATCGCCGTTTTCAGCATAAAATACTGGTAATGGTACACCCCATACACGTTGACGAGAAATAACCCATTCTCCGCGATCACGAATCATATTATAGATACGTGTTTTACCCCAATCTACTTTGAAGTCTGTGTCTTCAATTGCATCTAAGATATCTTGTCTTACCTTATTGATTGAAGCAAACCATTGTGGTGTTGCACGGAAAATAACTGGTTTCTTAGTACGCCAATCATGAGGGTAACTATGTGTAATAAAGTTAAGTTTTAATAAAGCATTTTTTTCAGTTAATAAATCAGTAACTGCTTTGTTAGCTTTATCGTAAAACATACCTTCAAATTGTCCGCCTTCTTCAGTGAACACACCTTTATCATTTAAAGGACTAATTACTGGTAAATCATATTTTTGTCCAACGATATAGTCATCTTCCCCGTGACCAGGAGCGGTATGAACACAACCTGTACCTGCATCAGTTGTAACATGGTTACCGTTAATTACAAGTGATACACGATCTAAGAATGGGTGTCGGGCTTCAACGTACTCTAATTCTTTACCTGTAAATTCTTTTTCTAATTGAATTGCTTCTTTATCCCATTCTAATGCTTCTGCTACATTTTCAGATAAAGCTTGTGCAATGATATATTTCTTACCATTCACGTTATATTGACCATATTTAAGTTCAGGGTGAACAGTAATCGCAACGTTTGATGGAATAGTCCATGGTGTAGTTGTCCAAATAATAAATTGTGCATCTTCATCTACAATACCTTTTGAATCTTTTACATCAAACGCAACATAAATTGATGCTGAACGTTTATCATGGTATTCAATTTCCGCTTCAGCTAAAGATGATTCACTTGAAGGTGACCAATAAACAGGTTTTTTACCTTTATAAATTAATCCTTTATCAGCCATTTCACCGAACAAACGAATTTGTGCCGCTTCATATTCTGGTTTCAAAGTGATGTATGGATCATTGAAGTCACCACGCACACCAAGACGTTTAAAGTCTTTCTTTTGTAATTCAATTTGTTCTAAAGCAAATTCTTTGCATTTTTCTCTAAATTCGGCAATTGACATTTTTTTACGATCAACGCCTTTTTTAGTTAAAGCTTGTTCAATTGGTAAACCGTGCGTATCCCAACCCGGAACGTATGGTGCATAAAATCCTTGCATCGTTTTATAGCGGACGATGATATCTTTAATGATTTTATTTAATGCATGTCCCATGTGTAGATTACCATTCGCATACGGTGGACCATCATGTAGGATATAAGATTGGTTACCTTTATTTTTTTCTAGTGCTTTTTGGTATTGGTTGTTAGCTTCCCATTGTTCTTGGATTTGAGGTTCTTTATTTGGCAATCCACCACGCATTGGGAAGTCAGTCTTTGGCATTAATAAAGTATCTTTATAGTTCATAATTGTTTTCACTCCTTAAATGTAAAAAAGAACTCTAAGTTCAATTAAAAAGGGACGGAATGACCGCGGTACCACCCTTGTTAACTCAACTTAGAGTTCTCTCATATATATCGTATTACTTTGTCTAAGTCAGTGATATAAGAGATAGACTTTTATTAGGCTTTCACCGACCCTAATTCGCTGTAAAAAGTTGATTATCTCCTACGTGTCTGTCTTATTTGATAACATTTATTTATTTGTATTTGATGTTGATTCACTTTGACTCACACTTGCCTCTGAAGCAACAGGTTCACTTGTACTAGTAGCGTCGCTTGTACTTAGTGAATCGGTTGATTGGCTATCACTTTCGCTCGTAACCGCACTTTCAGATTGCTGAGCCTGAGCTTTAAGTTGTTCCTCAGGTGTAATATCTTGACTATTTAAATGTTGAAAATTTTCTTGCGTAACTTGTTCTGCATCGATATCGTAGTTGAGTAAATAATCCCAATCGTCATTTTTTAATAAATCTAATTGAGCTTCCACTAACATACGGAAACGAGATCTAAAGATTTTAGATTGACGTTTCATATCTTCCGTTTGGAATGATAAATGACGCGCTTTCTCAATAGCATCATTTACGATTAAGTCTGCTTGTGCCTGCGCTTTACTAATCACAGCTTCCGCTTCTTTATTTGCTGCTTGTTTTGTTTCTTCGCCAGCTTGTTGTGCTTGAACAAGTGCATCGCTAACTGATTGATGTACTTGTTGATAAGATTTAATATTAGTATCTCTCTCTTCAATTACTTTTTCAAGTTGTTTTTTTTCATCTTTTAATCGTTCAATTTCATGACTTAATTGATTTAAATAATCACTTACTTCAGCTGGTTCAAGACCATTTTTCACTTTTGTAAATTCTTTATTTTTTATTTCACTAGGTGTAAAAGGCATCCTACATCCTCCTTAAATCAATTTTAAATTGACTTCTATTTATTACTTAAACAATGTTCGATAATTAATGTGTATTTTGTCTTTTTTAGTTCTACCACCTATATCAGTGATTTGGGCCCTTCCAAATCCTTGAATAGATAATAAATCATTGGTTTGTATTTGAAAATCTGGTGAATCAATAATCGTATGATTCACTTTGACACGTTTCTTTTCAATTAATTGTTTCGCAATTGATCTAGATTTATGAATCATTTCTTTTACGACGACATCTAATCTCAATGCGCTTACAGTACTTCCTTGAATTTTCCAATTCTCTACTGATTGTATCATATCTTTAAATGGAATAGAATTAAGTTTAACTGTAGCACCTTTAATCTTTGTTAATTCCAACATAATATATGATTCTAGTTGCTTTGTCAAAACAAATTGAATATGTTCTCCTACAATGATATCTCCGACTTGTTCTCTTTCAATTCCTAATGACATGAGTGTGCCTAACACATGCTGGTGTTGAAGATGAACAAACTTTTCAGGGTAATTAATCTGAATTAATACTTCTTCAAAATCGTCTTCCTCTGGATCAAAATAACTTGGTGCTATCATTCCTCTTCTTCTTTCAGCGTGATTTCCACCAAAAAATGTCACATGCATATCTTCATAACTGCCTGTGATAACTTCAAGAATATATTGCCCTCTCGGATCAAGAAAGTTTGTCAAAATAGGTGCATACTGCTGTTCGACCTGATCACACTTATCTATTAATTGATCGATTAGCACTTGCTCTTCATCTCTAAAATGTTGATAAATATCGATTACTGTTACACCTCTCTTATATCTAATTCAAATGATAAAAGAGGTTGAAACAAACATTTGTATTGTCTCAGCCTCTTCAACTTCATTAATTATTACACTAAATAAATAAGTATCATATTAAAAATACTTCTTAACCCAGCTTGGAATAATACAAGTACAAACAAAGCTACAAGTGAAGAAATGTCAATCATTCCAATTGGTGGGATAATCTTTCTAAATGGTTCTAAAAATGGTTCATATAATTTACCTAGTATTTGGCCTAATTTAGATTCTCTAACACTTGGTACCCAAGATGTAAAGAAATATATAATCATTCCAAAATAATATATTTGTACTAGAAATATTATAAAATCAAAAATAGTAGCTAATAAACCTACATCCATATAATGTCTCCTTATTCGTAGTGCTGCGTTTCCATTTGTTCAATGTGGTCTGTGATACTTCCCGCAACTTCCACGTTATCAGGTGTACAAAGGAATATGTCAGTACCTACACGTTGAATATCCCCACCAATCGCATAAACTGTACCACTTAAGAAATCAATAATACGTTTAGCTGAAATTTTGTCAATGCGTTGTAAATTAACTAATGTAGCGCGACGGTTTTTTAATTCATCTGCGATATCTTGCGTATCAGAAAATACACGTGGCTCGAATAAGCACATTTTTGAACTTTCGTTGCCACTATAGCTTTGCGACGATTGATTCATCGTCACAACATTTTTACTGTTTGACTTTGATGGTGGTTGATTCATACGCACATTCCTTTCTTCTGAGTTATAATTTCTTGATGCTTTCTTTTGCGGTACGCTCTTTAATTTACTTTGATTGCTATATGAACGTTCAGATTGTTGTGGTTGATTCTGCTGAACATGGTTTGTTTCTGTTTCTTCATTCTGAACTACACGACGTTGTCGCTCTTCAGGGCTTTCTACTTCCTCTTCATCATCCATTAGAAAAAAATTATTAAATAAATCTTTAATAGCCACGGGGCTCACTCCTATTCTCCAACAAGTTTAGTCCCTATTCTTATAAATGAAGCACCTTCTTCTACAGCAATTGCATAGTCATTACTCATTCCCATAGATAAATCATCACATGGTGCATAATCTAATTTAAGGTTTTTAATTTCATCTCGTTTTAATCGTAATTGTTTAAATAACTGACGAATATAAGCTGTATCATCTGTATAGGGTGCCATAGTCATTAATCCGACAATTTTAATGTTATCATATTGTTTCATTTGTTCTATGAAGTGATTAACTTCATTCAAAGCAATACCATGTTTAGATTCTTCACCTGAGACATTAACTTGTACGAAGCAGGCAATCTCATGATCAGCTCGTTTATTAATTTCCTTAGCTAGACTAAGTCGATCTAATGCATGCAGGTAATCAATGTCGTTAATTACTTCTTTTACTTTTCTAGATTGTAAAGAACCTATAAAATGCATCGTAACATCGTCAGGTAACGCAGATTTCTTCTCTAAAAAGCCTTCTAATCTGTTTTCACCAAAATGTCTTAGCCCAGCATCATAAGCTTCTTTAGCACGGTCTATTGTAACATATTTTGTCACTGCAATCACGTTTGGCAAGGAACTTGCTTCACTATTTTCAAAGTGTGCTTGAATTTCACTTTCAATATTTTTTAAATTATCTTTTACGTCCATATTCTACCCAACCTCTTTAACATTTGTTAAGTACAATGATTATTAATATTTGTTTTCACATACCTATTGTATTTCGACAATCATTACTTTAAATAGCTTATTTTTGTCCTATAAATGCCAACATTCTTCCTGTTTGGCCCTTTTCAATACGATATGAAAAGAAAAGAGACAAATCTTCTGATGTAGCATAATCAGTAATATATATATTGTCCATTGGCACACCATAATGATGAAGTAATAATGCATTAGCACGTTTTAAGTCAATGCCATGTCGATTTTCTCCACGTGTCTCAATATATGACTCTACATTAATTGGTAACGTTTCAAACTTCGATTTAATATCATCATTAATTTCATACGTCGTTGATGTCGATGGTCCTATCACTATATTTAAATCTTTTAAATCAAAATCAATTTGTTTTAACATTTCATTAACGATTTGGCCATAAGTACCTCGCCATCCTGCATGTGCTAAACCTATATAGTGGTGTTTCTCACTGTAAAAGTAAACGGGTACACAGTCTGCATAACACATAGTTAATAACGTATCAGATTCATATGTATACATCCCGTCGATACCATATAGTTCATCTGTTAAACTATTAATGTTAGTCCCACGATGACTTTGTGTAATCTCAATCACACGATTTTCATGTGTTTGAATCGGGAATACCCAATGCGCGCTTTCAAATCCAATTGCATCCGCCAATATTTCTTGATGTTTCGTAATATTTTCAGGTTCATCATCCACATATCTGGCCATATTAAATGACGCTTCAGGATATAGGCTATAGCCACCCTCTCTTGTAATGAATCCCAAATTTACACGCATCAAGTCTTTAGATTCATAATTTAAGTAATGGGGATACTTCACAAACTTCTCTGACACGAAATCAAACCACCTTAATTTTATGTTTTATATTTATCGATTTAAAAAGCCTTACTCTAAAATTGAATATAATTATATTATATAACAATCTTCACTTTACTTGAAAGTAAATAAAAAGGGAGCGAACATGAATCCACAAGTGAATTCGTCGTTCTACTCCCTTTTAGGAATGATTAAGACGATAAAAACACTTAATCATACAACGAAATATAGTCTAAACTTATTTGAATTAACGTCTAGTTCTTCTAGAACGTCTTTCTTCTCTATTTCTGATAAAGCTAGGAATGTCGTCATCTTTAGTAGTATGACTTCTTTCAGATACGCTTTCAGAAGAACGCGTGCTTGATGAACTTTGAGAGAATGATTCTTCTCTAGGTGTACTTGCTTGAGATGAAGTACCTGAAGTTGCACTTGTTCCGAAACCTGTGCTTGAAGCTTTACGTCCTTGTGAAGTTGGTTTGTCTTCAAAACCTGTTGCAATTACAGTAACTACGATTTCATCTTGTAATTCAGGATTGATAACTGTACCAAAGATCATATTCACATCTTCATCTGCTGCATCTTGTACGATGTCAGCTGCTTCTTGCGCTTCGAATAATGAAAGTGATTCTCCACCAGTGATGTTCATTAACACACCTTGAGCACCAACGATTGAAGTTTCAAGTAATGGTGATGAAATAGCTTTTTTAGCTGCTTCAACTGCTCTATTTTCACCAGAAGATACACCAATACCCATTAATGCTGAACCTTGGTTAGACATGATTGTCTTAACGTCAGCAAAGTCTAAGTTTACTTCACCTGATACAGCAATTAAGTCAGAGATACCTTGAACACCTTGGCGTAATACATTATCTGCTTCTTTAAATGCTTCCATCATAGGTGTTGATTTGTCAACGATGTCTAATAAACGGTCGTTAGGGATAACGATTAATGTATCTACAGCTGCTTTCATAGCTTCAACACCAGCAGCTGCTTGTGTTGAACGTTTACGTCCTTCAAATCCGAATGGACGCGTTACAACACCTACAGTTAATGCTCCCATTTCTTTAGCAATCTTAGCTACTACTGGTGCAGCACCTGTACCAGTACCGCCACCCATACCAGCAGTTACGAATACCATATCTGCGCCTTGGATAGCATCTTCAATTTGTTCACGAGATTCTTCAGCTGCTTTTTTACCAATTTCTGGGTTAGCACCTGCACCAAGTCCACGTGTTAATTTCTCACCAATTTGGATTTTAGATTCTGCTTTAGATAAGTTTAAAGCTTGTCCATCTGTGTTAATTGCAATAAATTCTACATTATTCATACCATGGTCGATCATACGGTTAACAGCGTTATTACCGCCACCACCTACACCGATGACTTTTAATGTCGCTAAATGATTAAATCCTTGTTCAAATTCTAACATTTATATTTCCTCCTAGTCTTAATGGCCCATCATTCAAATAGAGATTTCATAAGTTTTTTAAATTTACCCTCTTCTTTTTGAGGTTTTTCTTGATCATCATCATAATGTTCTGTCGTATCGTGATGAGTTTCATGGCTTTCATACTTATCATCGTCGCCTACTTTTTCTGTTCTTTCATGTGGTTCGTTGTAGTCTTCTTCATAAGTATCTTCATTTTTATTTGACTTACGTTTAAACCAGTCAAATCCACCAGATTTAGAAGTATGCTCTTTTTCGTTATCTTCAATAACTTCTTCTTCAAATTCATCATTATCTTGATAACTCATTGTAACATAATCTAGCAGCTCATCAAAAGTGATGCTACTAGATATAGTAGAAATCGCTGATGTGAATTCTGGTTTTCTGATACCCATTTGTGATGGTGTATGAATTCTGATTTTTTCATTTACCATCGTATTGAGTAATTCTTTAACGCCTAATAAATTTGAAGAACCACCTGTTACAATGAAACCGCCGTTTACTCGTGTTAAACCTAAGTCGACTAATACATCAAATACCTCATCAAAGATATCTTGCATTGTTCTCTCAATTACTGCACTTAAGTCTTTTTGAGTATATTCTACTAATTCATCACTATCTACTTGGTCAACGCTGAATACATCTTGTTCTGATGCTGAATTAGCAAAAGCATGACCATACTGATGTTTAATCTTTTCAGCTGTTTCATATGTAGTATTTAATTCTTCAGCAATATCATCAGTAATATCGCGACCTGCTAATTCAATTGAATCAGCATCTACTAATTCGCCACGTTCATAAAAGGCTATTTGTGTTAAATCTTCACCAATATCAATAACACACGCGCCTAATTCTTTTTCAGTGGCAGTAAGAATTGAACCATAGTTATATGCATCTGAATAAACATCTAAAACGTCTACGCCACATGATTCTACACATTTAATCATGTTGATTAAAATAGATTTGTGAATTGCAATAACCCCAGCTTCAACTCTCAATGAGTGTCTAGCAATTAATTCTTTAGGGTCTGATACTTCGTTATCCCCATCTACTATAAAACGAATCGGGAAAACATCAATGACATCAGTATCCGCTACATCATTTTTTTGACGAATACCTTCTAGCACTTCTTCAATATGTGTGCCGTTTATTTCAGTATCTTCATAAAAATCAATTTCATTTGCTTCATCATATACTTCTGTACCTATGATAGGTAATTTTAAGAAAACTTCTTTAATGTCTACACCTGATGCGATAGAAGCTTTTTTAATTGTATCTTTAACTGCTTGTTTAGCAATGTCGAAATCATCAATTAATCCGTTCTTAATACCGCTAGTGTAGGTTTGTCCTGTACCTATCACATTGATACCATTGTGAAATTTCTCGCCTACTATTGTTTTTACACTTGATGAACCAATATCTATGCTTACATAGTAATGTTCCTCCATAGATAGGCACCTCCTGACAAATTACTATTAAAATACACTATGTTTAGTTTACAATACGTCGAAAGGCTTGTGAACTATAAACACATATTAATATCGAAATTTTTTAATTATTTGAATCTGATTGTTCGTTAATTTTATTTAATGCACTTTGTAACTCATCTTTTGCATCTGTTTCTTGTTGTGATTTTTGACGAACATTTTGATCAGATTTAGAATCTCCGCTACTATTTTCATTATACGGGATAAATGATGCACCTACAGATAAATCTATATATCCTTGTGTTTTTAGATTTCCTGAATCATCTTTCGCTAAAGATTGTGACATTTGAGGGTAATATTTAATTTTATTAGCAATTGTTTTGATATTACCTACCACTTGCATGTCATCTTGCATATATAAAAGAATTCGATTAGGACTGTTTTGTTTGGGTGCGTAACTCACCTCTGAAATCATATCTCTCACTTCTGGAGACATCTTAGACAACGCTTTAATCATGTTATCTTTTTCTTTACCTTTAAATCCATCTATAATTGGACCGCTACCGGCAATATTACCATCAAAGTTTTTCAATTCTTCGTTGCCTTCAATGATTGGCACATATTTATTTTTCTCTTTGACAACACCCACAACTTGATTTTCAGTTATTTGTACTTTCAATGTATTAGGTAATTGTTTTTTAATTTTAACGTCTTTGATTAAATCGTTTTTCTTCAGATTTTGAATCCCTTTACGTTTACTATACGTATACATCCTTGAATTGTCTTTAACATCTAAAGCTTTTTCAACTTGACTATCAGTTACGTTGTTATTTCCACTAATTTTAATATTTGAAATTCTACTTAGTGGTGTAAACATATAAAGTAAAAATAAGATAATTAACAGTATTAAAACGGTTAGGATAATATACTGAACTCTTTTTTGACGTTTCCTTCGCTGAATTCTTAGTTGTTCTTTTCTTTCTTGAGGTGATAAATGATCGAATCGAGCATCCTTTTCACGCTTTCGTCTCTTACGATTATCGTTAAATTCTTTCAACCTATCTTTGACAGTAAATTTGTGCGTAGGTTCTTCTGACTGAGTAGAAAGCGTATGCCTTTTCTCTGGTTTTTCACTATCATGACTATGATTATTCTCGGCTTTTTTCTCTATGCTTTTATGCGATGGATCACTAGATGTATTTTGTTCTAATGATTCAGAATCCTTGATTTGGCTTTCCGTTTTCTGTGTGTCTGCTGAATTGTTCTCATTTTCTCGATTTGATTCATCAGTTTGCTTTTTTATTTTATACAATTGATCATCATCAGTGGGTAAGTCATTATTATTTACATGATTTGAAAGGTGGTCTTCATTATTTAGTTCTCGATTTCTCTTTTCGATAAGACTTTGAATCGAGCTCACCTTATTATTTTTACGTCGTTTATCTTTCACTTGATTTCACAACCTTTAATAAGATGGTAAGTGGGCACGGAAGCTCTCTATAAATCTTTCTCCACGTTCTTCAAATGTATTATATTGATCCCAACTTGCACAAGCTGGAGATAATAAGACAACATCATTCGGTTCAACTACATCTTGTACTTTTTTCACTGCATCTTCAATATCTGTAGCTTTGACGACGATTTTGCCTTGACTATTGCCAAGTTTAGCAAATTTTTCTTGCGTTTGACCAAAAACAACCATAACACGAACATTTTTCATATAAGGGATTAATTCATCAAATTCATTCCCACGATCTAAACCACCACATAACCATACTATAGGTTGTTTAAAGGAATTTAATGCAAACTGTGTTGCTAATGTATTCGTAGCTTTAGAATCGTTATAATATTTATTCGTGCGATTGGCGCCAATATATTGCAATCTATGATCTATGCCGGAGAATGTCGTTAAACTATCAACGATGGCCTTTATTGGGACACCAGCTAGAATAGAGGCCAATACCGCAGCTAGAATATTCTCTAAATTGTGCTCACCTGGTAGAACTAAATCATCTATATTTATGATTCTTATGCCCTTATAGATAATAAAGCCATCTTTAATGTAAATACCGTCAACTTCCTGATGTGTAGAGAAATACAGTGTCTTAGCTTTTAAATTCTCTGACTCAATTAATTGTCTTTGATGATAATTACATATTAAATAATCATCTTCGGTTTGATTTTTATAAATTTGTTTCTTAGCATTTTGATAATTTTCAAGCGTTTCGTGATAATCAAGATGCGCTGAATATATGTTTGTAATAATTGCAATATGCGGACGATATTGCTCTACACCTAATAATTGAAAAGATGACAATTCAGTTATAAGAAATTCATCTGGCGACGTTTCTTGTGCTACTTTAGATGCCACATAACCTATATTTCCAGATAAACGACCAGTCAATCTACTTTTCTTGAACATATCTCCTATTAAAGAAGTGGTAGTTGTTTTACCATTGGTACCAGTAACTGCAATAATAGGTGCTTCAGATATTAAATAGCTTAATTCGACCTCAGTTAAAATCTTTAAATGACGTTGATAAGCCTCTTTAATAATAGAAACGGTGTATGGGATACCAGGGTTTTTGACAATAATAGGATTATTATCAAGTAACGATAAAGGATGACCACCATCAACAATTTTAACACCTAATGCTTCTAAATCTTTGGCATGTGGATCTTGAGATAAATCTTTGCCATCATTGACTGTTACATTTGCACCTAGTTTAATTAGTAACTTAGCTGCTTCATATCCGCTTTTTGCTAATCCTACCACAAGGACATCTTTATTTTCTAATCCTTTATAATCGAGCATGCTAATGCACTCCTATCCATAATCCGATTAATCCTGAAATTAAACCAACTGTCCAAAATACTGTTACAACTTTCCATTCTCCCCAACCACTTAATTCAAAGTGATGGTGGATTGGGCTCATCTTAAAGATACGTTTTTTTGTAAGTTTGTAAGAAGCAACTTGTAACATAACTGAAGCTGTTTCGATTACAAATACTAATCCAACTAGTAATAATGATAATTCTTGATTTAACATAATTGAGATTGTAGCAAAAATACCACCTAAGGCTAAACTACCTGTATCACCCATAAATACTTTTGCAGGATTAAGGTTATATGGTAGAAAACCTAATAAAGCAAAAATCATTATGATACAAAATGCACCAATTGCTGGTGAATCTAAAACAAAGCTCATAATGGCATACATTGTAAAACCAATGATTGATAGTCCTGTTGCTAAGCCATCTAAACCATCTGTTAAATTCACAGCATTTGAGAATCCAACTTGCCAAAATACGATAAAAATAACGTAAGCAAATGATAATGGAATGCTAATATTTGTAAAAGGTATATTTAGATCAGTTGAAAACGCTATAAGATGAAATACGTCACTAAGTACAAAGAATACTATTGCAATAGCGATTTGTGCTAAAAATTTCTGTTTGCTTGTTAAACCTTGATTGTTCTTCTTAACTACGATGATGTAATCATCTATAAAGCCAATCAAACCAAAACCAATGGTTACAAATAATAATAATATGATTGGATTTGAATTATCTACAAAGAAAATTGCAATAATTGACGTAATGATAATACTAATTAAAAAAGTCAAGCCACCCATTGTAGGTGTTCCTGTCTTCTTCATATGACTTTGCGGACCTTCTTCACGAATACTTTGTCCAAATTTCATTCGCTTAAGTGTTGGGATTAATATTGGTACTAAAATAAAAGTAATTAGTAGTGCGATAAACGCGAGTATAAAAAGCATAATGGTCTCCTTTATATATTTAATTTTTAAACGTTGTACTCTGAGTTAACTTCGTTATAATATCTTATTTATTTTATCAATATTTGTAAGTGAATTCATTTAAATATGAGTACAGTATTGAATGAAACACTTTGATGATGCGTAATTTATAAAAACATCAGTGTTCATCCAATACCTGTACCTCATCATCTACCTTTTCAAGACAATGTCTGATTACTTACTAGCGTTGTGCGTCGTACTGGACTACTCGTCTTGGCCAGATGAACGAGATGAATCTTCTTTGTTGTCTTCCCCACTAGTGTCAGAAGACGAATTTGATTTGTCTTTATCTGACGAATCATCACTTGATTGTTCTTTATTAGAAGCATCATTTGATGTTGAATCATTAGCACTAGCATTTGTCGACGTGTCATCAGGGTCTTCAGTAGATAATTCAATTTCAACTTTACTATTATCTTTTAATGTTATTCCACTCGTAACCGATTGTTTTGTGACGTAACCACTACCTTTTGTTGTAACGTTAATGCCGGTTAATTCTTGGAAGGCAAGTACATCATCTTTTGTCCAACCCTTCATATTTGGCATTGTGATATCGCCATCGGTTAATAAAAGCACTTTACTATTAGGCAATAGTTTTTTGTTTGGTTTAATCGATTGCGATTTAACATTATCTCCATTACCAATAACTACTGCTTGTAAATCTTCAGATTGCAGACTTTCTTTCGCTTTATCTGTAGACTGTCCTGATACATTCGGAACTTTTGAATATTGTGCTGATTTTGTTTCATCAGTTTTAGAACCTACATTTAAATATTTAAGTGTATTTTCCATGATTGGTTTAAATGCTTTACTTACACCCATTTCATAGGCTTCTTGGTCGTTTTTCTGAGCTAAACTCATTCCAGCATAAACGATAACCTTAGGATTTTTCTTAGGTGCGTCGCCTATGAAACTTACAAAGTAAGGGTTCTCACCTTTAACATAACCGCCACCATTTTCATCTGCTACTTGGGCGGTACCAGTTTTACCTTCAATATCATAGCCGTCTACTCTATAGTTCATCGCATGACTTTTCTTACTATTAACTACTTTATCTAGTTCAGTTTCTACTTTACTTGCAGTTGAAGCAGTGATGGGTTTGCCCGCAAATTCTTTTTTGCCTTGATAGAATGTTTTCTTAGAAACTGGATTGTTAATACTTTCAACAAACCAAGGTTTCAACATATTGCCATCATTAAAGAAAGCAGATTGTGCCTGAATCATTTGTACTGGCGTTACAGTTGTAGATTGTCCAAATGATGATGTTTTTTGTTGTAATTCATTTGACCAGGCAATATGGCCTTCAGCTTCACCATCAAATAGGCCGCCTGTTTTTTTACCAAAGCCAAATCGTTCATACCAAGATTTCATTTTGTCAGCACCTACAAGGTCTTGTAAATGCATCATCAATGTATTTGAAGAGTAAGTGAATCCAAGAGACATTGGGATTTCTCCCCAACCAGTTCTATTCCAGTCAGAAATTCGAGACCCCATAATATCACGGTGTCCAGACTCATATTTCTTATCAGGATCAAACTTACCTTCTTGTATAGCTGCTGCTAAACCGAATGATTTAAATGTTGAACCAGGTTCATACGTATTTTGATATAAGTCGTTTGCCCATTTTTTTCCAAAGTTTTCGCCAGTTTCTGGGTTAAACGTAGGTCGTTGACTAAAAGCTAAGATCTCACCCGTTTGTGCATCCATCACAACAGCAAATAAATCTTTTGGTTGATATCGCTTAACCATATCATCCAGTGCTTCCTCTACGAACACTTGAATATTAGAGTCAATCGTTAAATGAACATCGTCGCCACGTTTAGGTGATTTTTCATTTTTAGTATTTGGAGCTATATATCCCCAAATATCTTGAATATACGACAACGCACCTTTAGTACCACTTAAATAACTGTCAAAGATTTTTTCTACACCAAGTGCACTTTTTAATTCGCCTGTATCCGGATTTTTCTGAGCCATCCCAATTAAATGAGACGCGAAATTACCATTTGGATAAAATCGTTCAGTTTCTGGATATAATGTGATGCCAGGTAAATCCATTTTTTCGAGTTTTTGCTTATCTTGATACGTTAAATTGGTTCCTTTTTGCCCAAATTCTACTTGGAATGCTTTTTTCTGATTAAGCCTTTTTTCAATTTCTTCAGGTTTCATATCTATAATTTTAGATAATGCTTTAGCAGTTTTTTTCTTATCTTCAACATAGCGTGGTTTATCACCACTTTTACCTGCACTTTTATCGACAACAGCCACAACTTTGTATCTTTCTACATCTTCTGCGAGAATTTTACCGTTTCTATCGTAGATCTTACCTCGTTCCGCCTGTTCATTGGTTTGAACAAGATACTTTTCATTTGCCCGCATAACTAAATCTTGTCCATCTGAATGACCTGTAATCATTATGTACGCATATCTTAAAACCAATATAAAAAAGAGCAGTCCGAATATACCAACAAGGAGGACTGCTCCTAATTTATTTTTTCTAATTTTAATTTTTCGCTTCGCCATTTGTACGCACTACCTTTACATTGTCGTTATTTAGGCTCATACCTTGTGCTTTAGCCTTGTCGTAAATGCGTTGGTAAGAAGAACTTTTCTTTATTTCAGATTGAATCGCGCTATTTTCACTTGATTGTTGTTCAATTTTAGAATCTAAATCTGCAATTTTTCCATTAGTATCATACGCATCCATTTTTAAAGATAGCATATAGATAGCAATAACTGCAATTGCAGTAACAAGTGTTATGTATAAGTATTTCTCAAACCTTGTGAGTTGAACTACAACCTTTTTTGTGACAGTTCGTGTTTGTGGTTTGGGTTGAGGTTGTTGTTTCGGTATACTATTGTGCTGGACGTCTTCATATGGTTCATATATTTCTTCTACAGCCATCGTCAATTACTCCTTATTTTAAAATTTCTGCAACACGTAATTTTGCACTGCGCGCTCTGTTATTTTCATCCAAATCTGTGTCAGTTGCCGTTATTGGTTTACGATTTACTCTTTTAAGTTTAGGTGTGTAAGCTTCAGGAATAATTGGTAACCCTCGTGGCACTTCAGGACCCTTTTCATACTCTTGGAACATTTGCTTACATAATCTGTCTTCTAAAGAGTGGAAAGTGATTACTGAAATTCTGCCTCCAACTTTCACAAGCTCAATCGCTTGTTCAATTGAATCCTCGAATGCAGATAACTCATCATTGACTGCTATACGTATAGCTTGAAATACACGTTTTGCAGGATGACCACCTTTTCTTCGAGCTTTAGCAGGAATGCCTTCTTTGATGATGTCAACTAGCTCTAATGTAGTTTCGATAGGCTGATGTTCACGATGTGCTTCGATTCGTCTCGCTATTTGTTTAGAAAATTTTTCTTCTCCATAACGATAAAAAATCTTAACAAGCGCTTCATATGGCCATTGATTGACTACTTCATATGCGCTAAGTTGCTGCGTTTGATCCATTCTCATATCCAGTTTGGCATCATGATGATAACTAAATCCTCGCTCTGGAACATCTAATTGTGGACTCGAAACGCCTAAGTCATAATAAATTCCGTCTACCTTTTCAATGTTCAAATTTTTCAAAATGTCAGTCAATTCTCTAAAATTACTATGTACGAACGTGACTTTGTGTAGATGATCTTTCAATACTTCTTTAGCATTATCTAATGCTGTTGTGTCTTGATCAATCGCAATTAATCTACCGTCATCGTTTAATTGATTTAATAAATAGAGAGCATGACCCGCGCCACCAAGCGTACAGTCTACATAAATACCATCTTCCTTGATGTCTAGATAATCTATTGTTTCGTTGAGCATGACGCTAATATGATGAAACACGACTTATTCCTCCATTAAAAATCAAAATCTATTAAATCTTCAGCAATATCTTCGAAACTTTCCTCAGATTCATCATAAAAATCTTTCCAAATTTCTCTGTCCCAAATTTCAATTCGATTTGAGACGCCTATTACTGTACATTCTTTTGTTAAATTAGCGTATTTCCTTAAATTTTGAGGAATATTAATACGCCCTTGCTTATCCAATTCCACTTCAATCGCACCTGAGAAGAACATACGCATAAACTTACGTGCGTCTTTTTTTGTCATAGGTAAGGTTTTCATTTTGTCTTCTATTTGTTGCCATTCTTCAAGTGTGTAACCGAATAAACATTTATCAAGGCCTCGTGTGATAATAAAACGTTCGTTTAAGTCATATCTAAACTTAGATGGAATTATCATACGTCCTTTAGCATCAAGTTGATGCTCGTATTCTCCCATGAACATTATTATCACCTCACCTTATTTATAATTTACCACATATCCCCACTATCCTCCACTAATTCTGTAAAATATCTTAAAATTCTTTTTTCTATACAAAAAAACCCTATTTTATCATTTCGATAAAATAGGGCTAATGCCTGATTTATTAAGGTTTTACAATGATTTGATCAAATGTGTATTCAAGTGGTGGATAAGTGGAGGGACTGAACACATCAATCCCAAAATCATTCATAATTTGGAGTGGATTCCAAATTCTTTCTTGCAGTCCGTGGTGAGGATGTAATACGAAATCCAATTCTCTAAATTGTCTCATGCTAATATCATTTTCTCGTTCAATATTTAATAAATAGCGCTTAAGTAAATAATCAAATTGTTTATGATGAATGTCTCTATTTTTAGTAACTAAATTTAAATTGTCTTGATTTCCTTGAACTTCATTTAATAATTGCTCATATACATTGTCATGTTTAGCTTGCAATTCTTCTACTTGTTGAATGAAGGTGTTGGATGCTTTTTCTCGTACAAATTTATTTTTGTCATCATCAATACCAGTTTGAATTACTTTTTCAACATTCAAATTGTATTGCTTCAATAGCTTTTCTGTTCTCTCCATCATATAAGTGATTTTCATACGTGGTAAAACAATAGGCATTTCAACATCTAGTAATTGGAACACACCATTTAATTCTGCCCAATACTTAATCTCACTTGGGCCACCTATGAATGCTACAGTATTGAATAACCATTCTTCCATGACTGGTCTTGTGACAACGTTGTTTGAGAATCGCTCTGGCTCAGCTTCTATCAATTCCATGAGTTCCTTTTCTGAGAAAGTGCTCTCAGACTTACTTAATTTAAAATAGTCCCCATCTCTTGTAATTAATTGTCGCATCCCATCTTCATGAAGGAATAAATGAACATTCGTGTCAGTCTGAATCATTTGTGTTAACCCAGCCTCAATAGTTTGCTCTTGTGTTTGTCTAAATGCCTGATTAATTTTAGCGTGATGATTTACAATTTCTTTTAATAATGGTTTCTCCAGTTGTCTAAGGTTATTATTTTGTGCATCAATGAGTAACAAACCGTAATCTTTAAAGACTTCATGTAATAAAGCTTTAAAGATATCTGTCCATGTATCAAACGTATTAATAATATCCACACATAAGTTATATAAAGGTTTAGAATGCTTAGTTTCTTTTAATTCTTTGAAGAAAAGATTTAATGCATTGATTAGTGCTTCCTTATCAGGTGTATATCTTGAAACATTAGTTTCTGGTGGTGTCATTGTATGATATTTAACTTTCTTTACTTGTGCCTCATTGCCATTATATGCATACGTATGATTGACTTCATCAAAGTCATGATCTTCCCCGGCAATCCAAAATACTGGTACAACCGTTTCACCGTATGCTTTAGTTAGTTGATTACTTAACGTAACAATTGAAAGTATTTTATGGAACGTATATAAAGGTCCACCAAATAGACCGGCTTGTTGACCACCGATGACTACTTTTGCACCTTGTCCAAGCGCCTCTATGTGCTCTAGTTGAGAAGTCGTTAATTTTAAATCTGCCATTTCGTCTTTAATGATTTGTGCTAATTGTTGTTCTCTACCATTATTTGGACGTTCCATTCTCGCAGTGAAGCTAGATGATGCAACAGGATCATACTGATAAAACGCTAATAATCGCTTGTCACTTTCTTTTAATTTTGAAATAAATAAATCTTTTTCTTTAAACTGAGTTACTCGACAGTCCATATCCATACTCCTTCAACATAGCTATTACTCATATAGTATAAAGATTATAGCACTATATGACAATTTTACGGCTTAAAAAATTATAAATAGTATTGTAAAAGATGTCTTTGCTAAGGAAAATATAATTGAATGAAATTTACATATTATTTAAGTTATAATAAAACTAAAGAAATAAGGGGGATAACGAAAATGAGTGAAGTTAAACATCTTGAAATTAATTATAAAACAGACGAGTTATTTGAAGCTTTTAGAGCGTTTGGAAACAAAGATTTATACATGGTAGAAGAACTACAAGGTCAAATGATAGACGCTAGTTCCGATTCACCATTCTATGGCATTTTCCATGGTGAAAACCTTGTTGCGCGTATGGCGTTGTTAAAAAAAGGTGATGTTGAGGAAATTTATTTTCCAGAATTTGATGACTATTTACTATTATGGAAATTGGAAGTATTAGAGAAGTACCAAAATAAAGGATACGGCCAATCACTCATTGATTATGCCAAATCTTATAATATGCCTATCAAAGCGATTGCACGTCAAAATTCTAAAAACTTTTTAATCAATCAAGATTTTGAAGATGTTCATGCCAAAAACCCTGAAGGCCACGATGTACTTGTTTGGTCTCCTAAATAATCGTTTCATAGCGTGAACAAAAAAGTGATTCAAATCATTTCTATATAAAAACCAAGATTCAATTACTAGAAAAAAGCCAGTAAATGTGTTTTGACTTAATTCATTTACTGGCTTTAATTTTTGAAAAACTGAGAATTAATAGCTCACTAGCACAACTTGACATATGTGTGACGTTTCTGTTTGGAACCTGCTACGTTAAGCCCCGCACTCAGCTATGTTTCATTATCCATTTCAATTAATTTAACTAATTCGTCTAATGATTTAATTTCATAATCCGGCTCTATGTTAGAGGTGTTCTTCTTGTTTCTTATATTAAACCAGCATGTAGCGATATTAGCATTTTTGCCTCCTAATATATCTGAAGTTAACGAATCTCCTACGATAATGGCACTTTCGCGTTTCGCTTCACCAATTTCATCGAACACATAATCAAAAAATTCTATCATAGGCTTTTGATAGCCTGTCTCTTCTGAAATAAACACACCCGCAAATGTATCTATAAACTGTAATTGCGCAATACGTCTTTTTTGCGTATCAGTAACGCCATTCGTTACGATATACAGTTCATTATTTTGAGCTAAGCGATCTATGGTTTCTAAAGTTGAATCAAAGTGCTTAATAGGTGCCTTTGCTAATTCATCTCTAAACATAATATCCGCTTGTTTACCATCAACTTCTATACCATAATGATTAAAGTATTCAATAAAACGGTGGGATAGAACTTCTTCTTTAGTAAGTTTATTTTCTTGAAATGCCTCCCAATGTGCTTGATTAATTTGTTTAAAAAATTAAAAGTCTTCAGCTGTTGGATAATGTTGATAATGCTTTGCCATATTATGAAATGCTTTATCTTCAGCATCATAAAAATCAACTAAAGTATCATCGAAGTCTAATAGAATTGTATTATATTTCATCGTTTCATCCTTACTCATTATTTACTACTATGTATTTTAACAGAAATTGATCTATAAATTAAAAAAAGACCAGAGCGCTTGCCCTGGTCCATATGACTTAAAATTTATATTAGAAACCGAAGATTTTACCTAAAGCACTAATACCGTTTTCTACGATACCTACGATGTCAGTACCCATTTTACCCCAGTCTTTATCTTGACCTGATTGAATTGCTGATGCAATAGATTCTGCTAATTTTTGCATATTTATCTCTCCATTTCTGTTTGTATATTTATGATATTAACTAAGTTTTAAAAAAAGCGTTGAATTAGAAACCAAAGATTTTACTTAATTCTGTTACACCGTTAGAAATTACATCTAAAATGCTTGTACCTAATTTAGTCCAGTCTTGGTTTTGACCTGCTTCAATTGCACCTTTGATTGCGTTTGCGATTTTTTCCATGATAATAATCTCCTTTATAATGTAGATTTATATTTTAATGAAATGTTATTAGTCGAAATATTAGAATCCGAATAATTTACCTAAAATGCCAACACCGTTTTCTACGATACCTACAATGCTTGTACCTAATTTAGCCCAATCTTGGTTTTGGCCTGCTTGAACTGCATCTGAAATTGCTTGTACTAATTTTGACATTTAAATCGCTCCATTTCTTTTTAGCTAGAATATTTGAATCTTAATGCACTCGTTTGTTCGAAATACATTAAGCTATTTCTTAAAACTAAAAACGATGAATTGGTAAGTTTTTGTTTACCTATCGTTTTGATACTTATACTATATACCGATTTGTTGGTTTTGCGTTCTATCTTTCTTAACTCAAACATTAAACATCAAAACTGTAGGCATTTGATTTATTAGAATACACTTAGGCATTCATATATGTTGTACAAAATCAGACAATTCTGCAAACGTTTACAATACCTTTACATTCGCTTAAAATTAGATTATAAAAGCCTCGCTTAAACAGTTTATTTCATCAATTATAGTCCTTGCTAAGTTAATCTGTGTCTATTTTCATTCATAAAACAAAGCATAATCGTAAATAAACGCGTATTAATCAATGATCATACTAATTAAATGACATTACTTTATCAATACCATTCCTGTTCACGCATTTCATTGTACTACTATTGATAACTAACGTTGAAATTCAAAATCGGCAGATAGTATATAAAAGGTTTAACGTCTAATTTTGGTCAATTCGTTTCGTAAGAGTTACAAATGCGCATAATTAGTGAAAAATATAAACTTTTTTTATATCAAAGCTATTGATAAATAAGGTTTCTTTAGCTATAATTATTCTTGTGTTAAAAAATCATGTCCTGGTAGCTCAGCTGGATAGAGCAATGGCCTTCTAAGCCATCGGTCGGGGGTTCGAATCCCTCCCAGGACGCTATTAACCGAAAATTAAACACTTTTCGAAATTAAGAATCCCATAACGACGGGGTTCTTTTTATTTTGCCTATTAATAACACACCATATAATACAAATTTTTAGGGACTTTTTAGGGACCCGAGTCCCTCGCATAAAACCACGCTCATAAGAACGTGGTTTAACCTCATAAATAAATCTTAAAAATCTCTACTATCACAAATTGGGCATGCATCTATTATAACATAAAATAGCCATACCCCGAATAGAGATATGGCTAGATCAATACGTATTGGAACATTTTCAAATGAATTGTTCCTTGAGATCATTACGTTTTTAACTGGGTGTAAACCCCTTGTGAGTTAATTATAGCATATTTAACTTTATTTTGTTTCGATTACTTCTTCTAATGTGAATATATCATATCTCATTTTAAGATATGATAATGCTTCCTCATATTTTTTGAAGAATATTCTATCTTCGACTTCCTCATTGTCCCAAATTGCACGTTCAACTTCATCTTTAAAGTAATCTTCTTCTATTTCAATTTCATCAGCATATTTAAATTCTATTTCGAATAATTCTTTGTCATTAACTTCTACTTTATTAATACTCTCAAAGCTAATAAAGTAACCGTTATTCTCATTATTAGTATTAATCATGCTGTAATTAGTATATAAACTTTCTACAAATTCTATTTCACTTTCAGGATCTACCTCAATTTGTTTTGCATTTGTATATAAGTCCCAATCATTTTTGAATTGCGCTAGTAATTCAGCGTTCTTTAGTGATATATTATCTAAATTACGTTTGCCACTTCTTAAATTACTAATAACACTTTCACCAATACCTGTTTTCTTTGCAATTCTATAACCTGTAACTTCGCTTTTTAATAATTCTTCGATTTGTTTTCTCATTGTAATAACCGCCTTTGTTTTAATTTATATACTTATAATAATTTAAGTATCATATATTGTCAATACTTTTACTTAAATTTCTTTAAGTATTTTATAACAGGCATAAAAAAACAGGGACAAGCACCGTTATGCTTATCCCTTTACGAACTAATAGTGAAATGTCATCTGAGTGTATTATATCATATTAATACCAACTAATCTTACCATACAACTCTTTAGTTTCTGATTTAATACGTTGCTTTTTATCGTGTATTCTACAAAGCGCTACATAAAAGTATTCACCTTTATTATCAAATTTAAAACGACACCACCAGTAACCGTCCTTTTTGATAATTTGGTCAAAGTCTGTATAATCTCCTGCTTTGAACCATTGTTTACTATTTAACACAGTGCCAGTTAGTCCTGGTTTTTTGCGTACCTTCATTAAAGTTGTAAAATGAATATGTCCTTTCCAATTCCAAGTAGTGTTTTTAGGTTTACTTTGTTTTGCGTCGATTTGTCTACCGTGAATAGCCTCTGCAATCCGTTTAGTAAAGCTATCTAAGTGATCATTGATGTAATTCATATCCTTTTTAGATGTGATGAAACCTAATTCAACTAATCGATAGTTAAGATTTAATTTACCAGCTACATTTGCATTTAATAAATCGTTACGTGCTGTTACTCCTCTGATTTTACCAACCGTTTTGTCTAACGCACTACTGATTGCTTTATCAATATTATCAGCCGGGTATTGATTGTTAATAATCACATGTCCACCACTTGCACTAGCCCCTGCTGCATCTAAATGGAATTCAACGATTACATCTGGTTTGACGTTATATTTAACCCAATATAAGCCATAGTCAGTATAGTTACCAACTTGTTGACCGTACTTTGTATCTTGATATAAATCTTGGTTCATTGTTGAACCACCGTATAAAACAACGTCGTGTCCTACTTTTTCAAGATACTTTTTAACTTTAGGTATGATATTTTTTCGGTTAAAATCACGCTCATTATAACCATTCGCTACTGCACCTGGGTCATTAGAATATGCCCCTTTACCGTGACCGGCAACAAGTAAAATCTTTTTACCTTTCTTTTTAGTAGCTTTAGCAACTGGTTTAGATTTGCTTTTAACCTTATTAACAGTCGTTTCTTTTGCGTAAAATGGACGAATAAACCACATTGGAAAATCATAACCATGAACACGTTTAGTCGTAACTTCCGGTGGGTTCCAGTACGCACCACCAAGCCAATTTTGCTCTAAGATTTGTATTGAGTTTAATGTAGCACTTAATACAATACCAACATGACCGTAACCTTGCCCGTAATTACGGTTAAAAATAACTAAATCGCCTGGTTTCGCTTGGAAGGTAAGCGTATTCTCATATACCGTAGCTTCACCTGTAAAATTATTCCATGTAGGTATATCTGCTGCACCTACACCTTTTAATGTATGATTGAACAGATACAACCACCATTGGTTAGCTAAATCAAAACACTGAAATCCATAGCTTCGGTCCGGGTTGTAAGCATTACCTTCCATTGATTTTAAATATTTAATAGCATCTTTATATGTCCTTTTACTTGCCATTTAATCATCTCCTAACGGCGAACCAGTACCACCAGTCACACCTGCTTTAGATTTATTGATTTCTTTTTGACCTTTATGCGCATGTTGAGTAAAGTTGTTGTTTTTCCACCAAGCTAAAAGTGATACTACGCCAGTAATCACTGTGCTTATCGTCATTTCATCGACTGGAATGGGTGATATTTTATTCATAGCTAAAATTTGATTTATCCACGCTAATGCTAAAGCGATTGTACGTGCAATTGAACCTACATCTGTTTTCATCTTCGCTTCACTCCTTATTCAAAATAAAAAGCCGACACATAAGTGCCGACTTAAAAGAACGCTGCAGCAAAGCCAATCGAAGCAATAATTACACCAAAAATTCCTGTAACCACTGCACCTACTACCGTCGCATTGTAGTTTTTCTTTTGTTTGATAGCTTCACTAACCATTTTTAATTGTTTACTGTGGTCCTTTACTTGATACTCCATATCAACAAATTTATCTCCAAAATTCCCCATTGTTTCCGATAACTTTTCGAGATGTTTCTCTGATTTTTGTTGGCTCACTAGAGATTGCTCTTGTAAAACACTTTGCCGTTCCACTTTGACAGATAAATCGTTTAAAGCGTCAGTATGCTTTCTATCTATCTTATCAATTTTTTTATCTACTTTAATGTTGTTATCGAGCCATTCTGTACGTGTTACAAAACGGCTATCGTTTTCTGACAACTGCAGCACCCCCGTAAAAACCTATTAAAATATTGATTGTGGTAAACGTTGCAAATTGCAAAGGTGTCAACCAATTAATCGCATTATATATAGATGCCGAAGTCATTAAAAAATAGAAGATACCGTTCCCGGTACCTCCTATTAAGCATAGATAATTAAATTTATTATTGATATGTTGCTTAGGTAAAAAGAAAGGTGCAATGATGATGAGTATACTAAAAATCATACCCATTACGCCCCACATCCAAATTGGCATAATCTGATGAAGCGCCATATAAAAATCGCTATCATCTAGCACATCATTTTGTTCTTTCGTCCAAAAAAAACCACGTTCGAACATAAGCAATCCGAAACCAAATAAAAAAATGACTAGAATTTTATAATTAATCGCATTTTCTTTCACATTCTCAACTCCTATTCTGCGTTAGTTTCAGTTGTTTCTTCCACGTACTCTAGTGAAGTTGTTAATTTTACTGGTTTAACTGTCACTTTTTCAGTAATAATACCAAATTCATAATTTAATTCATTTAAACTATTTAAACGTTCTGCAAGTGCTTTAACTTTATTTAAATCATCGAATTTAGTTGCGATATTCACGTTACTAGTTGGGTAGAATTGACCTCTGAAGTCATTATCTAAAACTGCTTCTTCTCCTTTTCCATTCACTTGTACTAAGATGTAACTTTCTGTGTTTTTTACGATTTCATTTGCCATGATAAATTCCTCCTAAAATTTGGTATAAAAAGAGTGCTAAAGGTTACTCTCCTTCAGCACTTACAGTATCTTTATTTTGTTGTTCTTCTTGTTCTCTGATTACTGCTCTTAATATTGCGTTTTCTTGTGAAAGTTTAGCGTTTTGAGTAACTAACTCCTCGATAACATAACTTGGATTAGCTTGTAATTGATTTTTCATTTAATTGTTCCTCCAATTTATCTACTTTTTTAATTAATTCTTGTATCGCTTTAGTGTTCCAAAACATTACCTCATTTCCATCAAAACCATCTCCATGTCGCCATTCGATAGGCAGCTCACGTTCAATAATAACACCATGATGATTGCGAATGTACTTACTATCTTTTTCTGATTTATATTTATATGAATACAATTTAAGATCATTTCTGTATGCGTCTAATACACTGTAATTCCATTCTTTAATATCGTATTTGAACTTTTCAGATGACATAGCGTACCATTTACCAAAACGTATGTCTTGGTAACCTGTATTTCCATCGTTGTAATGGTTGTTATTTGTTATTCTTAATTCGTTATAACCAACACCAAAATAAACATTGCCACCACTATGATTTGAAAAAGCAGAAGCCTTCATAGTGTTTATAGCGTTCACTCTTAAATCTTTGTATTTTGTATTATCATTTTGATAACCATTTCTATCTGTAACACGTAATTCACTGTCTACCAGAGCATAAACATTAGTCGTTTTTGCCCACCAATTACCCATAAAATTATTACAGTAGAAATTGCCAGTACCGATAACACCTGTTGAATCGGTTGCGTAAACAGTTGGATTTTTAGGACTTTTGTCAAAACGAATACCAGATCCGAAACTGTTAGGGTCAATACCCCCACCTTCATAATCAGTAAGATTTCCGTAAGTTAAAACGCCATCTGTTTCTGCCTCTGTATCTCTTTCTTTAGTCCAAAATCTAAATTCATTTTGTCCTACACGAGTGTTTTTCATAGGCCTTACATACACTGAGCCTATTTCACTTTCAAGATGTACTGTGGAAGCAGCGTCTAATACAACTCTGTGACGTTCAGAATGTAACGCTACTGTTCCTCCAGCACTATCAATAGTAATACCTCTAGCGTCTTGCCCTCTCGCATAACTTGTATCCCAAAATTGAATAGTACCTGAACTTAAATCTTTATCCCCGTCAACAAAAGTTGAAATACCAAAGTCTGAATAATATAGCGAACGCGCTCTTGAATTATTTCTAAAACGTAATAAACCATTTTGCGCTCTCATGTATACATTATCTTTTTGTGTATCGCCACGCCATGTACGTTGGAACGTTCCAGCCATTTCAAATTTATCTTGACTTAAATAAGTGTAGTTGACACTATCGCCACCACGTAATGCGACTTTATTCACATCAATATTTAAACCTTCGGGACTTAAATTAATACGGTTTATAATATCGTCTTTACTTACTTTGTCATCGACACGGTTAGCTACAACGTTGAAATCTTTATTAACCGTAATATCTACTTTATCTCCTCTAAGTTGAATACCGTTTCTATCCATTGTGTATGATTGGATATTACCATTCTCATCGTAACTTAAATTGATACCTTTGGTTGTCGCTGATATTTCTGAAATAACTTGAGATAGCGTTTTTCGACTAGCATTAAAATCTTGTTGACTAACTCTTTGTCGAATTTCTCTACCGTTTTGACTGATAGAGGTTTCCATTTGGCTTAAACGATAATCGTTTGAAGTTACTTTTTGATTTGCATAATATTTTGCATCTGCTATTCCATAGTTTAATTCGCTTAGCGATACTTTATCTGATATTTTATTTGATAATTGAATACGTTCACTATCTGCGTTATTTAAACGTTGAACGATATTATCTTTATCCAAAGTGTAATCTCTTTTAGAAACTTTACTATCAATTTGAGTACTTAATACGTTTAAATAAGCATTATTTTGATTTACTTCTGTTTTAATAGGTTGTAATTGTGAATTTAATGTTTGGATAACTTCATCTTTCGTAGCAGTCGCGACTAATGCGTCTTTTACTATATTTAAATCAGCATTTGTTTTAATGGAAGTAATATTTAAATTCGTCAATGCTTGGTGGTTATCATAATTATTAATTTCTATCGAACCAACATTTGTTCCTTTAGCTAATTGGAAAGCTTTTACTAATACTCTCTTAAAATATGAAGATGTAATTAAACTAATACCTTCCGTCTTACCTTCGTTAGGTGTGAAAGTTATTGATTTTATAATCCACTGTTTACTAGGGATAATAACAGGATTGATAGAATGTATTGTTTTGCCATCATCTATTTGTGTGATAGTGACATCTGTATAGCTATCATTATAAATATCAAATGAAAAAGTATAAGATTCATTAGAATACTGTATATAATCAAGTGTCCCAAAAAACATTTTATTGTCACTATAATATTCAATAGCTTTCACCTTATCTTGAACACTAGGATAATCAATTTTATTATCCGGCAACTCATTAGGGGGTGTTGTAGATGTTTTAGTACCTACTACTTTTATTTCATCTCTACCACTTGTTTGAATAGTTTCTTGACGGTTTCTTGTTTCTCCAGTACTCGCACCATTAACATACTTTTCTTCCCAAGTAACAAGCACTTCTTTGTTGATACCACTTTGTCGAACGTATGATTGTTCAGGTGTTATAGAATTATCATATTCAGTACGACTTACAAATGGTGTTGAGTTCGTAGTGCTTTTTTGCCGCCATTCAGTTGTATCGCTTTTAGTACCTACTACCTTTATCTCATCTTGGCCATAATCTTGTATCGTTTCTGTACGATTTCGTGTTTCGCCAGTACTAATTCCGTTTACATATTTTTCTTCCCATTGTATTAATATAACCTTATCTCTTCCATGTTGTCTTATATGCGATTCAGAAGGATCTAGTGAACTATCATATTCATTTTCACTTTTGTAAGGCGTTGAAGTAGTTGAACTTTTACTTCGCCATTCTACTTGTTCAAAACTACTCGCTTCCATGTACACGCTCACATTGTAGTAATAGCCAGTTGGTGCAAATGCAGTATTATCTAGTACAAGAAACTTTCCATTTGCTTGAAATGGTGGAGAAAATGAAAAGTTACGACCTTGAACGTTTACAAGTTCTATTTGAGTGGCTTGATTAATTCCGCTTAATTCACTTTCACTTGCAGCTGAAATATATATTTTAGTTGCGTCTACATTAACATAGACGGTATTTATTAATTTCCTAGCCATTGACATCCACCTCTACAATTGCTGACGCTTTATAATAACTTGCATCTTTAAAGTTTAAATTATTACTGTATCTATACAGATTTTTAGTTGTATCAATTTGATTTACTTTGTTTTCAATGCTACTTACATTTGCATTGATTTGGTCTTTAGCTACGTTCACTTTACTATCTATTGTGTTTGTCAATTTATCTTCTAACGATTGAATATTACCGTCTGTATAGCTTTTTAGAGCAGTCCTTATATTTTCTAATTCTTCTTTATTAGGTATGTCTGCATATAATTGTTGGTTTTCACTATCCCAACGACCATTAGGCAATGATTGAGCTATTTTATCCATAGCATCATTAAATTTCTCATCAGTATATTGTGATTGAAGTAACTTCAACCGTTTATCAATAGAAATTTTAGCGTCAGTAACGTATTTATATAATGTTTGTAACTTTTGACGATACACTGTAAATAAAGTTTGTGTATCGACTAATTTTCCTATTGTAGCTGTATCTTCGTCCATACTATCCAAATTAGTTTTAATCTCTTGATATACACCGTCTACATCCAACAATGCTTGGTTTAAATTACCTTTTAAATCATCATCGACAAGATATTCACTATTTAAAACATCATACACATCATTTTGTAACTTACTGTGTTGGATAGTTAAATTGATGAAACTATTATTTAAATCTCGATACATTACTTGCTCACGTCTTAAACCGCCTATTTTTTCTACATCATCGGCTGTTTGAGTTATCCATTTTCCGTTCCAATATCTTCGTAATACTGCAACATCCGGGTTTGATGTATCGTACCAAAGCATGTCATTTACTGGGTTCTCTGGTGACGTATTGCTTTTAATTATCTTACGTTCATAGTATTCAAGTTCCCCGGCAATCGTATCGTTAACAATAGTGTTTATATTTGTGATACTATCATTTAACTTTTTATTAATTGCATCAAAACGTTTATTAAAAGCATCTCTTAACTTACTTTCTTCGTATTCAACTACATTGCCAAATTTATAAGTACTTTCATCATTCAATAGATCATAATCAATTGCAATGACTTCTGCATCTAAATACAAAGGCGGTCTGAAATCTCTATCTTTAACTCTTACAGTATCATGCAAACTAATTGTGATATCTTTATAAAATTTATGAATATCAGTTGAACCTATCTCATAACTAATAGCCGATTTATTACGTTTGTTAAGTTCTGTTTTAGCTAGTGTGGTTAAGCGTTCAAGTGTCATATTTTCGTCATCACTTTCTGGCTCATACACACTCCATAAATAACGACCGGGTAACCCAAATTGCATTTGTGCATCATCATCTGTCACTATTTTTTCTAAACGCTCACCTTTTTCTTTTTCAGGACCAACTGCATACAATGCCGTACGTACTTCCGACATATCAACTGTACGTGTCATCCCTGTTAAATCTTTACCTTTAGTAATTTCTTTACCTTTAAATAGACTAACTGGTTTTTTAAGAGATACATAACGGTGTTCAACCGTGTGGGAACTCAATTCGATATAGTAATCTGCAACCATACTATACGTTGTACATAGTTGGTTGATTAACTCATAAGGCGTAACGTAAGAGGTCCAACTTGTTGTACGCATACCACCATGTTCAGTGTCATCTGATAACTCCCAACCCGTATTACGTAATGTTTCGTTTAATGCTTGCGTTGTACTATAAGCGCTATATTTTCCAGGTTTAATCGGCTTAGATGAACCGATATCTTCTAAATACGATGCGTTACTTTCTATTTCAGTTGTACCGTCAAAGTTATCAACCACATGTGTAACGATAAACTCCCTATATAAACCATTACTATCTTGTGCAATGATACGATTACGTTCTCTTAAATTATCAGCACGTTCATTTAAAACGGTAAAATCAAAGGTTTCTGATTTCTCATCTGCGTTTATACTCATAACCGCATTGAGTAAGGCCCCGTCATCACGGCTTATATAATCTATAATTTTATCGTTAAAATCTAATATATGAATACCTGTTTGTTTCACTTTCACACCTCCTTAGTAGAATCTGTCCTGCCAATAAACAGTAGTGTCAAAAGTTTTTTCTGGATAAATAATACATTCGTTGTAACCACTATCGATATTAAAAAAATCACTGCCAAATGTTTTTAAATCAAGGGCTGGGTCTTCATTGATCGTCACTGTTTTATCCTGCATATTAATGTTGATTAAATCACCTTTTTTAATAATCATGTCTCTAGCTTTAGGTGGTTTAGGCAATTTCTCATGGGTATAACTACCTAACACATACGTAGGCATGTGATAATTATTACCATTCTTAGCAACATAAACACTGACCGCTGCGATAGGTCGTTGATAAAACTTCCCGCTATCTTCCCATTGTTTTTCATGCACATCCACAGGAACAACACGTTTAGGGTATTCAACTTCTTTGTATTTCCAAGTTTTTACTTTGAATGTTGTACCAACACGTTCAAGTCGCATATAAATAACGATATCGTCCCATTTATAAAACTTAGGTAGATTTGTATATTCGTAAATTTTCTTTTGAACCCCTAGTTGGTCAAATAGAGTGACGACAATACTGCCTATTGCTTGACTTGCTCTAGCATTACGGTAACCAATACTTGCAATTAGGCGATTATCTGTATCGTATAAATATTGGGCAAAATGCGTAGAACCTTTTTTCTTCTGATTAACATGAATTTTGCAGGTTGATGCAAAGTCTTGCGCAGATTTACCAAAACTATGCTTGTATTCTGCACCGTTCCAACCGGATGTGGCGGTAATGCTACTACTATTCAATACAAAACTTTCTTTCGAGCCACTCAGTTGCATTGAACCGCCTGTCGCACCACCTGTGTAGTTATCATTAATTGCGCCATTACCCTGCTTAGTCCACCCTGTAAAGTTACGCATTTCGTTATTCCACAAGATAGGTGTGTAATCCTCAACTTTTTTGTCTAGATCATCATCGCCAATCATAAAATAATCTTCATCATTTTTAGTAATCATATAATAACTTGCGTTTTGTAATGCAGTAGCTTGTACAATAACCGGACTATCTGCTGTTCCTGTACTTACTACTGATACTTGGTCAGAAATAGCTGTGTTTTTAGTACCTTCGACTGCGTATTTATATGGATCAGCTAAAACTACATTAATACTGAATTGCCAAAACGTTTTACTGTATTTATCTAACTCAATCGGTCCTTCAAAGTAAGCATTCCAGTACCAATCTTGTGATTTAAACTGTAAAGGTACAGCATGGTCATAATCAAACAGCTTAACTAACTCATTTAATACTTCATCATGTGTTTTTATACCACCAGATGAAAGATAATCATTTCTGATGATTAGTGGAAGTTCGAATTTATATTCTTTAAGTTGTCTTTGCTTAACTACACTTCCACTTCTACCTAATACTTCTTCAGTTTCAATACCAAAATTAAAAGAGGGTATTTTAAACCCTCTTTCAACTACTAACCACGGAAGTGTCTTGTTATTTACTTTTATAGTATCAATCAATTATGTTACCTCCCCCGGTCTAAATCTCGATTTTCTTTGTTTTTGCCTATTGTATTTATCAATAGAATTAAAAACTTGTTGTTCATGTGTATATTTATCAATCGTTGGTTCAAAGTTTTTATCTGCAATTGTTTGATTACTTGTTACAATTTGAGTTAATAAAGCGATTTGTTGTTGTTGTGCTTGTAGCATTTGCAACAACACATCATTGTCATTACTTCCACTTGGATTAGGCAATGAATTAGGTCGTTTATTACCTCTTGCACTACTTTTTTTATCAATATCATGTGCTGCAAGTGCTAACAACTTCATAGCATCACTGCGTCTAGCAGGGTCTGTAGGAATAATCCATTCAGGATATCCACCTTCTGCAAGGTTGTACCAACCTGCGTTTTTGATTAATCCACCTGTGGCATAACCATGACCGTGGCCGATAACTTGTAACATTCCAGTTCTTCCGTAACGTTTTTTAGCGTAATTGATAGCTGCCATTGCGTTATCTAAACCATTCATGATATTGCCGTGACCCGGTAGTTTATTTGCAGCGAACGTTGTAGGTATAACTTGGAGCAAACCTCTTGCTGCGTTTGGTCCACTGTTTCTATCTTGAACCTGTTGTCTTGCACCAGCGTTACCGCCACTTTCACTTTGTACTTGTCTTATCCATGCATTGACATAGTTACTGCTTGTTGGTAAACCGTTAGCTTTTAACGCTTTGATAATTTCCGGACGCCACTTACTTGCTGCACGTGAGCCACCAGATTTACCTCCACCTTTTGATTGTTTTTTCAAGAAAGGCATAGGATCAATTGGTTTACCGTTTTTTCGCATTTCATAGTGTAAGTGCGGTCCAGAACTCATACCAGTATTACCAGATACACCTAAATAACTACCTGGGTGTACCTTTTTAGAACCGTGGAATGCCAGTTTGCTCATATGACCATAAATGATGTCATAGATACCAGATTTTATCCACATTGAGTTACCAAAACCACCGTTATATCCTGTTTTTGCGGTAGCTGTACCATTGTGAGTTGAGTATAATTTGTCATACACATAGTTTAAGTCTACACCCTTATGTGGATAAGGGAATGGATACCCAGGTGCTCTACCATGCGGGCTAAATGGGAAGTTGACGCCTTTGCCAATATCAACCCAACCGCCTTCGCCGCCACCGGCTTCATCGAACCATTCAGTGAATTTATCTTTTATGCCGGTCTTTATTTTTTTAAACATCGCTCTCATCATGTTGAACGGTAATTCTGCACTTTTAGTTATGCCAAAACCGTCAAGACTGACACCAAACCCTTCAAGTATCTTATCTACTAATTTACCAGGTTTGTCGAACCAATCCATAACGTCACCAATCGCGCTTTTCAACCAGTCTTTGCCTTTGCCTGCAGTTTCTAAGGTCTTACTAACTACTGCTTTACCACTATTTACTACTTTGCCGGCTAGAGCTTTAGTACCGTTTAGTACATCACCCACTAGATTGTCATCATGCTTATGTTTCTTAGGTTTTTTACCCCCGCCTAAAAGATTAGACAAGGTACCACTAGCAAACTTAGGTATTGTACCCATACTAAACTGTGGTCGTGTTAACATTGCATGAGTTTGGGCACCGTTTAAGATACGTGTACCTTTTGATAAAGGCATAGTAGTATCTTTCGCAGGTGTAATGAAAGGTTTACCTTTAGGTGGGATTACTGTTTCATGTCTAAATCCACCAGGACCGTTACCTTTACCTTTATCACCAACAGTTGCCAATGTATCGCGGTTTAATTTACCGTTTGTTACATAATTTTGTGTGTGGGTAGTTTCAGTACCTGTATGCAATTTAATCTTAGGTAGTTTATCCATGCCTAATTTACCAGCTACCCAGTTTACACCGTCAATCAGTTTATTCAAACCGCTTTTAACCGAATTGACCATGCCACCAATATGCCCTTTAATTTTACCAATGATAGATTTGAGGCCATCACGCATATTAGTGAAGGTTGATCTAACTTTAGACCATAAAGCTTTTGACATATCAACAACAGAATTTTTCATACCACGCCAACTAGCTTTGGTACTACTAGCTATTTTAGACATTGTGTTATGTGTACCGGATTTCATACGATTCCAAGTTCCACGTACACCGTTCCATAATGATTTAGCTAAATCAGTGACTTTATTTTTAATAGAACGCCACGTATTAACGAGCCAATTTTTTAATTTGTTAAAGATATTCTTAGTACTTGACCACAAATTATTAAATGTATTTTTAACGCTAGAATATAAAGATTTAGCTAATTTTACAACGCTATTTTTCAGTGAACGCCAAGTATTTACTAACCAGTTTTTCAACTTACTAAAGATACTTTTAGTTGAGGACCACAGACTAGTGAATGCTTTTTTTACTCCTGAACTTAAAGCTTTTGCTAAAGAAATCACTTTATTTTTTATAGAAGTCCAAACTTTATATATAAATTGTCTTAAACCACTAAAAATTGTATGTGTAATATTCTTAACTGCAGTAAACCATTTTTTTACTCCATTAAATATAGCTTTTACCGAATTTACTATAACGTTTTTTATTCCACGGAAAACAACGCCTATAAATCTACGGACTGCACCAAAAATTGTTTTAGTTATCCCTAAAATTCTTCTAAACACTGTGCTAATAATATTCCATATAAATCTTAAGACAGTGCTAATGATTGTTTTCACACCATTAAATGATTTACTAATAACTGACTTAAATAAGCCGCCAAATATTTTTACAACTTTCAATATTTTTCCGATAAACCACAATTGTATTAAGTTCCAAATTAAAACTAATGCACCTTTAAATACTTGTTTGACGCCTTCCCAAACTAATCTCCATTGACCTGTGAAAATGCCAGAGAAAATTTTAACGATACCCAGTATCACATCTAATGCAGCTCTAATGATGTTTTTAATATTATTCCAAGTGTCTACTACTAGAATCTTAATTAAAGGCCATACAAATTTCATTATGCCTAAAATAATGTTCATAGCGCCCTTAATTACTGGAACAATAACATTCATAAATATTAATTGAACTAAGTTACCTAAATCTCTCAAATTTGGCCCAATAAGATCTTTGAGATATACAAAAAAGTCAACGAAGAAATTTCCAATATTTTTTAAAGCTTGTATAATTGTATCGCCATTTTCATTCCAGAAATCTGTTAACTTTTTGCCAATTTCTTTAATAAAATTAAATATAGAGTTAAAAGTATCTACAAATAATTGACGAATTTGTAACAATCTCATTGTCAATTTAGTCGCTGTTTCTTTCGGCATTATCTTTGAGAGCAAATCAAGTGTCGGCAAGAAATTTCCAGACAATAATTTTTTTAATGCTTCAAATATGGTTTTAACTACTCCCCACATTTTTTTGAAGCTATTAATGACTGGCTCTATTACAGAATTAACAATATTTCTAAATGTTTCAGATTTCTTATAAGCAACCACAAATGCCACACCTATCGCTGCAATAGCTGCAACTGCAATTCCTATTGGTCCAGTTAATGCAGTCATCAGTCCACCTATTAATGGTATTCTAGTAATCAGCCCACCTATCTTAGGTAGGATTCCCTTAATATTAGCACCAAATTTAGTAAAGAATGCTTGTCCACCTTCAGTAGCCGTTAATAAGGTTACCGCTTCTGAAATGCCAACAATACTGTGAGCAAGTATCCCGGTTAGTACCAGTAAAGGCCCTATAGCAGCACCTAAACCGACAAATATTGTGGTTAAAACAATCAATGGTGTTGGCATGTTGTTGAACTTCTCTACTAAAAAGGTTACCGCTTTAGCTAACCCTCTTAATACTGGTGCAAATGCAGTACCGATTGTGATACCAAGTGATTCAAAAGCACCACCTAATTGTTCAAGCGACCCTTTTAAATTATCTTTCATTTTATCTGCCGCTTCTTTTGAGGCACCATTTGAGTTTTTCAACGAATCACTGTACTTTTTAAGTTTAGCTGGACCTGCGTCAATCAATGCTAAGAAACCACTTGCAGCTTCTGTACCAACAATTTGTGCTACATATGCAAGTTTTTGGTCTTTAGTCATACCTTGTAAAGCACCTTTAAATTGACCTATCAAATTAGGCATACCTACAAATTCACCTTTAGAATTTGATAAAGAAATACCCAATTTATCAATGGCTTTTTGAGATTGAGCGGATGGTTTTGCTAGTCTGATGAAAGATGCACGTAATGCAGTACCAGCTTGTGAGCCTTCAAGTCCACTATTACTCATAACTTCAATTGCTGCAGAAGTATCTTCTAATGTAACACCTAATGAATGTGCAGGTGTACCCGCATATTTAAGTGCATCGCCCATATATTGAACGTCTGCTGCACTATCATTAGCTGCAGTTGCTAGTAAATCTGCAACATGACCTGAATCAGAAGCTTTTAAGTTAAATGAGTTTAAAGATGAAGCCATAATTGTGGCAGTTGTTGCTAAATCTGAACCACTTGCTTCTGCCGCACTAATAACACCTGGCATAGCTTTCATAATCTGATTAGTATTCATACCTAATGCTGCTAATTCTTCCATGCCCTTTGCTACTTCTGAAGCAGAGAGTGAAGTTTTAGCACCTAAATCAACTGCTTGGTCACTCATAGCTTTTAATTGCGATTTAGAAGAGCCTGCAATAGCGCCTACTCGTGACATTTGCCCTTCAAAGTCTGCACCCGTTTTAATTGCCGCACCAAAACCGGCTACAACTGGTAACGTAAAGTACATAGACATGTTTGAACCAACATTACGCATTGATGATCCTACGTTATTAATCGAATCTTTGTACTTGTTTACTGTTTGAATACCTTTACCAAATCCTGAACCACTCAAATATTGAGCCTGTTTTTGCTCTTGTGCCAACCGTTTATAGCTTTGAGTTGTTTCATCAATTTCGGTTTCAAGTTCATTCATCTTGATTTTTTGTTGTGTAATAGCACTAGCCAATTCTCGTGCTTCTTGACTGTTTTCACCTTGAGCATTTGCAACATGCTTATACTGAGCACTCAATTCACGTAACACTGTACGTTGCTTAGTTAAATTACCACTTAAAGTGTCTAAATGAACTTTATAAGCTTTAACACTTTCGCCTGCACGCGATAAATTACTACGAGATAAAGCTAAGGTATCATTAAATTGCGTCATCTTTGCTCTTATTTGAGACATAGATGAGATGCCTTGCTTTTGTTCCATTTCAAGTCGATTATGCGCTTGTGTAGTTTGTGTAAGTTGACCGTTTAACTCTTTTAACTTCACACGTTCTTCAGTTAATTTAGCATTTAGTTGTTGTGCTTCTTGACTTGTAGCACCGTATTGCTTTTTAGCATAGTCATATTGTCTAGATAGATTTTGAACAATGAGTTGTTGTTGCTTCATGCCATTATTTAATTCGGCTATGCGTGCTTTATAAGCCTGTGCAGTTTGTCCACTAAGCTTAAATTTATTAGCACTGATAGTTAATGATTGAGATAATTGCGTCATCTTTGCTCTTATTTCACTCATTGATGAAGTTAGCGTTTTTTGTTCAAAAGAAAATCGCTTAGCTTCTGCAGTTGTCTTTTTGTATTGGTTATCTAATTGATTTAAAGAATTTTTCTCTTGCAAGATTTTTTCTTTCAATTCAAGTGCTTCTTTACTCATAACACCTTGTTCACGTACTACTTTTTGATATCGACTTTCTAAGACTCTAATCGTGTTTTGATGTTTTTGAATAACTGTGTTTAACTGAGTTAAATAGTTTTTATAACTTGTAGTTGACTTCTCTGCACTTTGAAATGCCATGTTTGCGATATTCAATTGACGTTTCATTGTACCTAACACTGTGTTTATTTTTTCCATTGAGAACAAAGTTTGTTTAGAAGTTGTACCAAATTGTTTCATTTCGGATTGCGTAGAGTTTAATTGACGTTGATACATTTGCAACGCTCTATGCTGCTTACTGTATTCTTGACGTAACTTCTCTGCTTCCACACTTGTACGTTGCTCTTCTAGAGTCATTTTTTTCAATTGACTTGAGATATCTTTCATTGAATTTTCAGTCACGTCAATCGCTTTATTTAACTCTTTTGTTCTTGTTTGGAAAGACTGCATAGACTTTTCAGAGTTTTTAAAGTTAGCATTAGAACGACGCATTTCAGTATCTAATGTTTTAAACTGACTACGTATCTGTTTCATAGTCCTATCAATACCAACATCACGCATATTCATTAATATGGACATGCCTTTAAATCTTGATTCCGCCACTCATTGTCACTCCTTTCTTATTTTAGGTATAAAAAAAATAAGCCTTAGTGTTGATAACTAAGGCTATAAGGCAGTAAATAACGCATCTGCTCTATCATCAGTATCAACAGTATTTAGATGACGTTCATCTAAAATTTGAAGTATATAATAAAATGGCATTTTGAGTACTTGGTCGGCAGGTGTGCCATTCTCAATCATCTGTTTAACAACTTTGTCCAAGTTCTTTTTCATGCCACGATACGTTAAATCTTCGTCTTTTATTTTATTTAACTGATGCTCTGAATAAACTTTTTTGTCTCTTCGTCTTGTTGCCCATTTGCAATGAATTCAACTTGCTTTTGTAAAGTTGGAATTGCATCAGGTGCATGCAAACGTGTTCTAATATCTTTAGCTGCAAATTGTCCACCATAAATTTTTACAACTACATCAATTAATTTATCTAATTGATCTTTGAATGATAATTCGATTTCTCCATTTTCAGCTTGTTCTAATTCTGACATTACGTCAGTTGCTTCATATAATACATCTAATGGAATGAAATGAGGTGTTAAATAAGTTTCTAATTTAATTTCTTCTGCTTCAGGATTTTCTACTAATCTAATATAATTACGTTTTAATTTGTTTGACATGTCTAAAAAACTCCTTTTTATTTCGAAATAAAAGGACGGCTCTTACACCGTCCTAAGCTTTACTATTCTTCTTCAATGCGTTCAAAAAACGGTAATTCATACCCTTTGTTTTTCAAACGCTTTTCAAAGTCGTTGATATCTTTAACTTTCTCTTCCACAACTTCGTTTTTACGATACTCTTTATCGGTTTTTAAATTAATCGCATCTTTTAAGACTCTAAATTTAGCCATAAGTCAAAACTCCTTTTTAAGCTGATGCAGTACCAGCACTTGTTTCAACTTTTTCGTCGTAAGCACCTTTTAATAATTTTTCAAAGAATGAATCTACTTTGGCGCCTTCACGTGCGCTATCGAATAAAATTTTACGTACGTCATCATTGATACGGTGCATTGCAGTACCTTCTGATTCTTCAGAACTGAATTCCCAATCATCTTCTGCAGTTTTACCTTCTAAGTTTGGATCTGCGAATAACACTTTAGTTAAGCCAACCATTTGGAAAGTGCCATCACGACGTTCACGTTTAAACCAAACTGCCACATATTTATTTTGTTTACCTTTTAATTCTTGGAAAACTCCGTTTTCATCATAAACTTCATTGAAGATTAACTCACGAATTTCTTGTGGGAATGCGTGCATTGTCATTGAAATTTTACCTTCACCATCAGTTGTACCAGATTCAATAATAGTACCATCTGCATAAGCGTTTACTGTTTCCCCACCTGTTTCAACTGAAATCTCTTGTAACCCACGAGTTTGAGTTACGTTTGTGTATTTAACATTATCTTGCTCATCTGTATCTAATAGAGCGAAACCTAAGTCTTTAATATTAATAAAAGCTTTTGGTGTTTTTGCATATTTAACCATTTAATTTTCCTCCTCATAAAAAATCGCTTCATACCGTCTTGTAGAACGATATAAAGCGAACTGTTTATCATATTCATTACCTAAATTACTTGTTTGCCCTGCTTTCAATTCTTTCCAGAGCAAGTCACTGATACGTTGGGATATTTCATTTCTACGAAGCCTTGCATTGTAGCTATCATTTGCCTTAACAAAAACATCAATTTGAACAATGTAGTTATAAGCTACTCGGTTACCGTCATAGTGCAATTCCGGGATAGGATCATCAAAATCATCAATCACTACATAAGGTTGCGTTATATCCTTAACATCAGGATAATCATTGAATTTGATGTTATTAACATTGAGTAACTTCATTAGTTTTTCGTCATTTTTTAAGACGCTATAAATTGTATTTAAAATATCAATCATAATAACTTTTCAACTTCTTCCTGTACTTTTTTATAAAACGCAACTTCTGCAGAACGTAGTGCTTTTTCAATCGCCCCAAAGCCTTTAGGTCTAACAAACTTACCGTTTCTAGCATAAAAACCTTTTTCGTTTAAATGCACGACTGAATATCTATGATGTGGACCTTCCCAATAAATACGGACTGAGCGCACGCCTTTATCCCAATAAGGTTTTGAGATTTTAGCTTCTGCATATTCGGCACCTGTGTCTCTGAAATATCGGATATTCGCTTTAATCGCATCTAAAACTATTTGACCCGCTTCTAAAAGCGCATCATCAATAATCTGTGTAATACGTTTACGATTAAAACGTCTATCAAGTTCTTTTTGCAATTCATCTAACCCTTCTGCACGAATGCCTGAAAAGTTTTTACTCGCCATTAGTTACCACCCCTGCAGTTAGCATTAAAAATTGTTCGTTCTCTACATCAGGTTGTACTAACTTAATATTCAAATCTTGATGAATATATGGCGACTCTATTGCAACGTAATGCTTTTCATTCGGAACGTACTGACCATGTGTTTCTCTTATAAAGATTTTAACGTCATGCTCAGTTCCGTTTGATATAGCTTGTTGAAGTTCAGTCATCTTCCATTGGGGCACATAAGCCCAACAACTGTAGAGTTTAACTTTACGTTTGACACCGGCTTCAGGGCCTTCATTCTCTTGATATGAATAAAAATGAACACGAGTATTTAATTTTTTAGTAGTAATAAAAGGCTTTTTAAAATTACTCTTCATTGCTATCACGCTCAATTCTATTTATAAAACCAAAATTAAGAAGATCATCTTGATAATTGTCGTTAAAAAACTCAAGTAGGTCTTCATAATCATAACGAGCTCGTGCAAAAACTAAGCTTTTACCATTTAAATTACTACTTAAATCAAACTCCCCAAAACGTGATATCAAATTGTTATAGGACATAGCTAATACACGTTTTAAGTGTTCATCTTCTGTATCATGAGATATCTTTGTATATTCTTTAAATTCGTCTAGAATCTCATTTGATATAGTGATGTTTTCCATTTACATCACCCCGTTTCTATGCTTGAGCTTTACCGTCTGTAGTGCCACCAGCTGGTGTTGAAGTACGAACTGCAGTAGATAATTTCAAGTCATAAACACGAGATGCGTTATTATCTGCAGGTTGTGCATAAGCAAACGTTTTAGCAGTGTATAAAATACAATCTTCTAATGCTAAAGTTTGGTCGAATTTTTTCACTGTTAATCCGCCACCACGTACTGCATCATAACGATCTGATACAAAAGCTACTAATTTATTAGCAGGTACGAATTCAGAAGTTACAATTGATACGTTGTAAGGTAAAACAGTTACAAAACCACCATTGGCAGTTAAATAAGTGTATCGAGCTTGGATATCCCAAGAATCTTGTGGATTAACAACTAATACAACTTTTCCATCAATTTTTACTGGTTTACCATCTTCTTTAACTGATAAGCCTTTTAATACATCCTTTAATTCATTCACAGTAGTATCTGCATCAGCAAAAGTTAATGTGCCTGATGATGTTTTATCTACAACGCCGCCGTTACTTTGAATATCTTTCATTAAACCAACTGGTTGGTTTTTAGCAGCACCTTCACCAGTTAAGAATCCTGCTTCTAATGCTACTGAAATAGCTTCTTCAATTTGAGTACGAACAAAGCGCTCAACCCAATTTGGTCCAAACATTGTTAAATCGTCAGGTACAACTACAAAACAAGTTAATTTAGATTGTTTGAATTCTTCTTCGTTGAAAGCAGCATCTAATTGGCCTTTAATTTCGCCAAAGATTTTACCCCAAACTGCTTGACCTGTTGCGTCAGCTTTAATGATACGAGTAACTAAGCCTGCATTTTGGATGTTGATTTTAGAAAGTAATGGATGTTCGGTTGATAAGTCATCAAATACACGTTCAATAACTGTTTCAGGTAATAACTTTTCTTCTTTGTAGCCAACTTCAGT
Organism: Staphylococcus sp. GDY8P57P; assembly: GCF_017892585.1. Lineage (NCBI taxonomy): Bacteria > Bacillati > Bacillota > Bacilli > Caryophanales > Staphylococcaceae > Staphylococcus > Staphylococcus sp. GDY8P57P. Next base: position 159,169 of record NZ_JAESLK010000018.1, read on the forward strand.
ATTGATTTCGTTGAAGAATTTACGTTCTTCAGAAGTTAAAGGCGATTGTGAACGTTTTGCTAAAATACCATTATCAACCACACGGTTGTTTACTTCAGCAGAGATTTCATCTCTTAAATCATTTGATAATGCATCGAACATCTCACCAAATGCTTTTGATTGTTCTTCATCAGAAGCACCGTTTTGTACTAATTCTGCAAAATGTGCTTTATGATCTTGATAGCTTTTTAATTTGTCTTTGACCTTAATAGTCATATATAAATTCCTCCTTAAATTAATGCATAAAAAATAGCCGTTAGTTTCTATTACTAATAGCTAGTTAAAATGCGAACCTTTTAAATTTGTTGTTTTGTGGTGGTGTAGGTTCTTTCTTTTCTTCTTCACCTTCACCATCTTCGCCTTTTTCTAATTTATCAAGACGAGATTTGATGTTTTTAATATCGTTTTCGACATCTGCTACACGTTGTTCTAAAGAATCATCACTTGATGGTTCCTTAGGATCTTCTTCCGCTTCATCAATCATAGCTGTGATTGTTTGTAATTGTTGCTTAAGCATTGCAACATATTTAGTGTCTTTCACGTTATTGACCCCCTCCTTATTTTTATCAATCGATTTACGAGATGATTTTTCATCTGCAAAACCTTTTTTAATCGCTTCATCTGCAGTAAACCAGGTCTCGTTTGTAATCAGATTAATAATCTCATCACGGTCTAAACCTGTTCGTTCTTGATAGATATCAACAATTGATGTATCAATCGCATTCAAAGCGTTTAAGGTTTTTTGGATGTCTGATTTGTTGCCAAAAGCCATTGTAGAAGCTTCATGCACCATCATATTCGCGCCTGTACGAATAATAATCTTATCTGCTGCCATTGCTACTAAAGATGCAGCACTTGCAGCTAATGCAGTAACTTCAATAGTGATATGATTTGAAAGCGATTTGAGATAGTTATAAATTTCAATTCCTTCAAACACATCACCACCGCCAGAATTTAAGCGAATGATTATATCTTTGTCTACATTATCAAGTGAGTTTTTAACAGCCTTTGAAGAAATACCATCTTCAAAAAACGGAAAGTTAGCAATAGTACCTGACAACGTTAAAATGTGCTTGTTATTCTTAGTTTCGTTTCTAAAAACTGGCGTGACATTTCTTACAATCGGATTACCCATTATTAGTCTCACCCCCTTCTGTTGATGAAACTGATTCGTAGTTTTTAGTTAATACGTATTCATCTAAATGTTCATCATCTCCAGGTTCATCACCAAGCATGACGCGTATCTGATTACCAGTATATGTACCAGAAGAACGTAACTTATCAATGGCTTCTGCTAATTCAATTGGATTTTTCTTATCTATACCGACAATTTCAATACGTTTGTTATCTTTTAAGTATTCATCTTTAAAGAATAATTTAGCGTTTAACTCACGCTCTAATTTCTTAGTTAACGGTTTGAAACAGAATTTGTTAGTTGCTTCAATTGCTTTTTCTAAGTCTGCATTTTCGCCTAGAATTAGAGAGGGTGATACACCGACAATGCGTGCAATATAGATGAGAATATCTTCTATTGCTTGTCGTAACTCTTTGAAATCTGAACCATTCGCACTAGAATTATTTGTTGAATGTTCTTCGTATTCTAAACCTTTCGTTAAAGGTACAACTGCAACTTGATTTTTTTCAAAGGTATTAAAAATCATATCAATATAATCTTGGATGGATTTCGTAGACAACGTTGTACTATTCACATTCAAAATACCTCGTATTTGATTTTTCTTGAGCTGCATATTCAACATACGACCGAATACTTCACCATAATCTTCAAATAGTCCTAATGAAAATTTATCTAACTTTTCATTGGCATATTCTAAATAAACAACATCATCCATTGAAAAGTAGCGATTATATTTATAATCATTAACCATAACTGAATTAAAACGATGTGGTAATAGTCCTAATTCTGTTTCATGTTCGAAGTCATCTGCCACATATAAATAATCATCATCTGATTTAATGATTAAAGCTTCGTTATCGACAAGAAGTTTATAAATAAATTTTTGCCAAAACTGTGTAGCATTTTGATTAGGATTAGGTCGAACATTTAATAAATAGTACATATCATCTTTAGTGACATGATCACTTTCTTTCACTCTAAATTCAGACTGAGCGATTGTCCTTGCTACATACTCAACTACCACATTTAAAGCCATTCTTTTAATATAAGCTTTTGAACTTGTTTCTTGTAAAAGTTCTAAGTCATACATCCATGAAATCTCTTTATTTTTTTGAAATATCTTATCAAATAGTCCCACAACTTACTCCCTCCTTCCTTTAAAATCTCAAGCCCCTTAACAGATTGATTTCTTCTTCTAAATTAGAATCTTTTAAATCATCTGCTCTATACAATGCATGTATAAGGGCTTGGAAACCATCAGTTTTACGTCTTATTGGCTCTTTCTTTTCATACTCTTTATTACCGTCCTTGCGTATCTTAACGGCTACATTTTGCGTGTACCAACGCATTAGAGGGTTATCACCAAAGATAAGATGATGTTGTGCGAACATATCTTCAACTCTTGGTGCAAGTAATGATTGAATTGCACGAGTGTTTTTTATTACTTCATATTCGATGCCTGCATCTTCAAACAACGGTCTAAGTAAGTCCATACGGAAGTTATCGGCTACGATTTTTTGTAATCCATAATTCTTTTGTGCTTCAATAAACCAATCAATTATATGTTTAGGATTTATCGTTGGCTCATCTACAATAGTAAGCAAGCCTTTTTTCTCCCATTCGTGAATAGGTGGTTTTAATTTATATTTATCAAGGAATTCCTTTCTAGCGAATGAATGAGTTTTCCAAATATAATCATCACCAGATCTAAATAGTAAACCGACTGCTGCAAAGTCTTTTAAACTTGCATAGTCAAGACCACCAATACATTCATTGTTTTCAAGTGGGGGTATAGGTCGATTTGTAGCCATTATGTCATCCCACGGTGCTACAACACTTTGTGTGTCGGTTTCAGGCATGTTCATTCGTTTAGTCATAAATTCTGGTCGGTTAGATGGATTAAATTGAAGTCCTAGATATTGTTGATGCACTTCTTTAAATAATTGAGCGCCATATTCACTTTTAGGGTTTTCAAACATTGGATTTGCCTTTTCCCAAAGTTCCGGTTTATCTATTTCTTTTTTGTCATCGATTTTGCAGATGAAAGGAAAAAGTCTATCTTCTGGATTAATACCTTTTAAGACATTTTCCGCTCTATCTTTTAATCTATCTAAAAAACCTTCTCTTACATATCCGTCTGTACCTATGTAGAAAGTACGAGGATGAGCAACTTTACCTAGTCCACTTCGTTTGATGTTAATAATTGTATCTTTTTCATAAGCGTGTACTTCATCAAAGAAAATACAACCTTCACGAGCGCCATCTTTTGTTTTTTCATTAGAAGTATCAAATAAGAATTGTGATTTAGTGCTTGTACCTTCCACATAAACTTTACTTAAATAAAAAGGGTTATTAGGTCGTTCGCCTGTAATATATAAGTTGTTACTTTCTATCATTTCATAGATTTCTCTAAAACTTACTAACGCTTGTTTCTCACTATTAGCTACAACCGACATATTATATTTAGGAATACCGTGCAATGGTGTCATGAAGAACGCTGCTAACGTACTAATATATCCATTTTTACCGCCACCACGAGCCATTGAAATGAAAAACTCTGAAAAGTAAGGTGTCTTGGTATCGTTCTCGTATAAGAAAACAAAACATGAAATGAATTTTTGAAAATCCTGTAGCTTGAAAAACCATTTCTCACTAAATTTGATGTAATCTTCTATTTTCTGATTATCAAAATATAAATCATCACGATGTAAGATGTTATCTTCAAGGAAAGAAACAAGATCTGCACGTTCATCATTAAAAATTACATTGCCTGATTTATATTTTTCTATATAGTCTGTAACATGTTTAGGTATCTTCATGTTAAATCAGGTCCTTTCGCTTGTTCTTGTCTGCGTCTTTCTTCGGCTTTTCTTTCTAAATGGAATGATTTCTCTAAAGCTAACAATGAACCATTCACTTTATTCTTCTCTGCTATTGCAGGATTAGGTTTGATATACTCTTGTGAAGCATTTTTCACTACTGTAATTGGTCCAGGCTGTTCGATATAAACGTCTAACGCGTAAAACAATTTAAGTAAGTTGGTATAGCGTTCAACTTTCTCAACTTCTATATCATTATCTGTATCTATCTGTTCCATTAAGTAATCTTCAGAAGCGTTAATTCGTTTAATTTGACTAGCTGTTAATTTATCTTTGAGGTATTTATCCTTTTTCAAGACCCTCCCCCCCTTTGCTCATTTTTTTATTTTTTTATTTTTTCGAAATGTCAGGCCCCCTTACGTATCTTTTTGATGAATAAATCTGCGGAGTTGACCCAAGCGCCGGTTTCCGTGATTCCTTTTGTGGTGCGATTATTTTACCCGGGGGTATTTGACACTTTTTACACTTTTTTATTTTTTGAATTAAATAACATTTTTATACAATTTTATTTTTTACCACTGTTCATCGTTGAATTTGTTTTTTCGATTATTTGGATTATGTTCAAATCTGCCATGCCTTTTATTATGATGATACTTACATAAGGTTCTTAAGTTACTTAAATCGTATGCAAGTTCTGGTTGCTTTTCTAATTCAATAATGTGGTCAACTTCTAGTGATTGTTTCTGATTAATCGTCAATCTACCTTCTGCATTGCACATCACACATTCATAATGGTCACGTGCTAACACCTTCAGTCTTGTCTTACGCCATTTGGCATTTGAATAAAAACCTTTGTTCTTGGTTCGTTGTTCTATATAATCTGCATATGATTTGCTCATCTCTGTTACTCCAAACAAAAAGACACAACACTAATGTGCTGTGCCTGTGTAATCATTATCGTATATCTATATTATAAATCTGTTTATATATTGATTGCACATTCCCTTCGATGTCTTCTATCTCTTCGATGTCTTCTCATTATCGTAGTGTCCTTGTTGTGCATCCATGTATACATTGACTATCTCATTAATGCATGCATAGAACTTAGAGTCACTATTAATCTCCATTAAATCTTTAATAGTCTTATGCTGCATATTAAGCTTAAGCATTTGAAGTATGTGGAAATTCTTCTCATCTGTAATGTACTCTTCATACTTATCTATAAACTCTATCTTATTAAGTAGCTTAAGGTTGCGTCTATACTCTCTATTCCTATTCAGTACCTTAACTAACACCTTATCACCTGTACCACCTTTAGCTTTAGGCATCACTGCTTCTATGCCATATTGTGCTATTGAAGTACTATTTGCATCATACACCTGTGACTCTATGATGTTACGCATCCACTTATAATCATTGATCATCTTCTTAACTTCATTACGTGTGTACAAATGATTACCTCCATTACTTAAACTGTTTCTTCGCTCTCTCTATCTCACGTTCAATATCTTCTATATCACTTTCTCTTACAAACTTACTAAAGAGATATACGTTGGTGTATTTCAGTGCATCTAACTCCTGACGTAACACTGTGTTGTTGCCTATCACTATGAGTAGAAGTATGCCGAGTATAATAGTTAATGCTATCCACACTACTCACTCACCTCCACCCTAATTTTATTCAAATCAATCTGATCCCACTCACTAGCAAAGCCTTTAGGTGCAGTATCAACATCATCTACACTCTGCAACTTCACGATAAGTTCGTTAGTTAGATATTTACTAAGTTCATACATTCCGATGATGAACCATATTTTTAGTATGCGTTTAATCATTCCTATCACCTAGCTTTCTTGACAAATTTTTCATAACATTACCTAAAACTCTAAACCTTTCTTTAATCTTGTTAGCAGTATGTCTTAGTTGTGCCTGCTCTTTACTATTCGCTTCTACAATATAAATCTTCTCATTCTCTCTAGGTTCTTCTACATTGACATGCACATAACCTGTGCTATCTGTGAATTCTCTGATTAGGTATTGTTTCACTTCCCTAGCACCTCTTTTACTTTTTCTAGTATGTCCTTAGTACCCTGTACTTCCAAACCCGTCTGTCCCTCTCTCTGACACATAACTAAACTCCTCTACTTCTTTTAACTCTGGTGTCCAAATAGGTACGATAACAAGTTGAGCTAGTTTGTCGCCTTTGTTGATTTTGTAAGTACCAAGTCTATATGTTTCCTTTCCATTTGTTTTAATATAGTAATTTTCTAAACCCTTATACTTAGCCTGACGTAAATTAGGTATTCTCGGTAAATCATCATTCTTAATATTAATCCTCATATTTCCCTGAAAACCTGCGTCTATCTTGCCTGTTTCAATCACTAAATGTGTTTTACTACTTACACCACTTCTTGATGTTAATAGCCCTACATACCCCTCTGGAATGTTCACAGCTATGTCTGTTCTAATTGTTGCTTTCTCCTGTGGCTCAAGTATTACTGTTTCTGCTGCAAAGATGTCATACCCTGCATCTAAGCGTCCACGTTCTGGTTCAGTTGCGTCTTTCGATAACATTTTGAACTCTAATGTGTTAGTCATTTTTCATTCTCCCTTTTTCAACATCTAACATAGTTTGTCTTAACATTAATCCAGTACGTTTTATTCTTTCATTTGATATTTCCGGCTCATACGCAGATAAGTCAGGTTCTAACTCTCTACGTTTTTCAAGCAGTCTTGTGTATTCTTTGCTTAACGCTATTAAAGTATCTAATGTGTTAGTCATTTATTGTTCCTCCTTAAATTTGAAATACTCTTCGAATTCATATTCATCTGTAAAGTAATATTTTGGTGTTCCGTGACCACTAGGATTTATCCAAATCATGTAACACGGATAATTAATAAAAGATAAAGTAGCAATAAGTAACTTTTTGTTAGGAAATATAAAAAAACAATTTGTTTCTTTTTGTACTTGTTCAACATTGTTATCATCAATGTAAATTGCTTTTAAATTTTTATTTTTAACTGTGTGATGTTTCTTTAACTTTTCAATCGTTTGCCACTTACTCATCACTACCACGCTCCAAATCTCCCAATATTTGATCTAATAAGAATAAGCATTGATTTAACTCTTTATTTTTTATAGCTTGTTCAATTTCAGTTGTATAAAAATTGCTAATAAAATCAAACGCCTCTGCCTTCCTTTTCACTTCTGCCATATCATCGATTATCTTGTCACGTTCTTTTGATACATCATATAAATTACCTTCTATTTCATAACTTAATTTAATCTCTTTATTCAATTTTTCTTCCAAATCTATATTGCACTTGCGCAATTTCTCAAGATCATCAAGCAATGCGTTATAACTTTTTTGTGATAATGTTACTGTCATTACACCATAGCACCGTCCTTCCACAGTAAAGTCATCGTCATATCATCATTAAGCATGTAAAAAGCAACAGTATATTCGTTTTTCACTTCTGCAATAGTGTGGTTACCGTACATATAAGATTTTAATATTTTTAAGTCTTTCCAACCTTTCTCTTTTGAAGGTATTGCATTTCTAACTTCTAAAAGTCTAGAAATTGCCGTTTCCTCCGTAATTTCTTCTTCAATTTCGACCGTGAAAGTTTCATAAGAAGGGATAAAACGATACTTACATTCAATTCTAGGTTCTCCGATATCATTAAAATATACCGACACATTTTCGTTATGAAATTTTTCTTCAGTTTCATAATTATGTGCCGTCATACCCCACGCGAGTAACTCCGGTAAATTCATTTGTTTTTTAACTTTAATCTTTGGCATTCCTTACACACTCCCTGTTCATATCCTTACTTTCTCTCGGTACTCGCATTGTTACATGTACATTTGTCATACGAATAACAAAACCTTCAATGCCCATATCCTTTAGTTCGTGCTGAACTTCGGTAGGCGATTTACCTTTTGTTTGATATTTGTATGTCTGTTTTACTGTTTCGCTTAACTTTAGGACACTAGCCACGCTGGTACACCTTCTGTCTGTCTAATATCTGGGTATTTATGCTCTACAAATTTAATATTAAGCTCTTTCTCGATATCTTCTGTATAAGGTAATCTATTCAAACTACTAAAGCCTAAGTGGTCGTTAGCATCGTTTTGTATAAACCATGCGCCATATGCCTCTCTAGTAAGCACATCGCATTGAACAACTACGCCATTCATTCCACGAATAAGCATATTGAATAGTAAGAAAGGAATAGTACGATCGCTTAATTCTTCTGCTGTATAGAAGTACATTCTAGGCTCATAATCAAAAGGCGAGTGTTTCATTCTATCCTTATTCCATTTCTCAATCACAATGCCACCTGTACCTGCTGCTGGCTCGTAGTAATCGCCTTTACTGTCTGCTACCATTTCCACAAGTAATTTGCTAATTGATTGCGGTGTAAAGTCTTGCTTGTGTTTCTTACGATTAGCATGTTCATCTTGAAAGTATTCATGAAACCAGTCATAATTGACGTCTTTATCAAACGCCTCGAGAAACTCCATAAATATTTTGTTACGTTCTTCTATATCGCCATACAGGATATCCATAATACGCTGTGGTGCTTTGTAACTGTCATTGATGTTTAAAATTTTGTTAATCATTCTTCCACCAACTCCTCACATATCTCATCAAACGTTTGAATACCTCTACTATCAGTGATATCCATAATTACGCCATACACATATTGATTGATGCTGAACTCTGCTCGGTCCTGCTCGTCTGAAATATGTCCTGTACCTTGTCTGATATCGGTACATTGAACATAGATCTTAATATCATTCTCACTTTCTTTTTTAAGACGCTGTGCGTACCCCATTTCGCAAATTGTCCCTTGTGCATGAGGTAAGTAGTCGAATATCATTACATCGCTTGTTTCCATGCCTAATGTGTCATTAAACACAATACGTTCTGCTAGTTTATCTTGATTAGCATTTGCTTTATCGTTGATGTCTTTATCGTCATGTGGTGCGTACACTTTAAAGCCTAATCGTTGTAACTCTTGCTTCTCCCACTCACGACGCATTTGTTGCCCTATGCTAAGCATATCGCCACCTAAATAGATCATTGTTAGTCCTCCCATTTCTCAAATGCACGATTTAAATACCAACGTGCTTTATCTAAATCTTCTTTACCATTCTTATGATTAGCACGACTGATATATTTAATTGCGTTACCAATCGCAAATGCTAATTCTGGCTTGTAGTTCTTTGTTACTTGCTCAATGTAATCAATGACTTCAATATCACCGTAAGTGTAATGTTTCGGTTTATTTACTACATCTTGTTCTTCCTGCATATCCACCTTACGTGTGAACGGCTCGTTTACTCTGATAAAATCATCATTATCTGTAAGTGTGAATTTATAACCACCTGCATTCTCTACCTCTGCATACCAAACTGTTTTTAATAGTATTTCTTTTGCATACACACGATTGACTATGGCCGTTTGCATAGCAGTAATACCTTTAAATGCCGCTTGAAACTGAACAATATTGTCTACTTTTAAATCAATTATTCTTACATTTTCCATTCCGCTACCCCCTCTGTACATTGCCGTATTGATCTGTCTTGACTTTAACCACAAGATTATTTTGTACTAGATTTTTAAAGTATCTAGTGTTCACTCTGTGCTTAGCAACCTCACGTTCTGCACGTTTAGCCCTAGCAATACGTTCTTCTCTACGTTTACGTTTCAACGCTCTTTCGTGTCTAAGTTTAGCTTGCTGTATCTCATACAACTGCTTAGCTGTTAATTGCTTTTCATTTCTTTCGTACATCTGCACCATATTCATATACTCCTTTACCATGTATTAATTCTGGTCCACGTAAACCTTTTGCATAACGTTTCCTAACTGTGCTATCTGATACATCAAAATATTTATATACATCACACAATCTGTAACGTTTACCGTTTAAATTCACTTTTATCATGGTGTCACTTCCACCCCTCTGATATAACGCTAAGGTTTTCTACTTTTTTAATATCTAAGTGTTTGTCAAATTCGTTTGGGTACTTCTCTGCCATCTCAAGCACCTGCTCTTCCGTCTGCTTTTCGTTATCCGGAATAATGTAAGCGGTGCCTTCGATTTTGAATGTAACTGCTAATTTAGACATTTCTCTTCAACTCCTTCTTACGCTCCCTGCGTACTTTGCTTAATTCTTCATACGTTATCCATTCTTGACCTGTATATTTAGGCGCTTTACATATCCATGTGAGTTTTACTTTTGGATATTTATGTCTAAACATTTTCGCTTTCAACTTCGCTACTTCTGTTGGCATTCCTTTTACGTCTATCACTTCGACTAGCACATCATCTTTGAATAGTGCAAAGTCTGCGATATATTCTGTTTTACGTTGCTTATCGAGTTTAGGTATTAATTCATATCTAGGTTGCAACTCGATACGATCATATCCCTTACCTAAGTTACGTTCTAAATATTGGTAGTAGTCGCATTCGATTTTGCTATCGAACACGACACCTTTATATTCAACTTTCTTAGCATTGTATTTACTCACGTTGTCACTCCCATAGAAAATCATCTATTGTTGTCTGCTGTTTCAGTTCTTCTCGTCTGAACAGCTTATGTTTTCTTTTCATCTTCGCTAATTCTTCTTTTGTCACATACTGCTTAAAATGTTTATCAGCCATTCCACCTAAGTTGGTTAAGTTGAAAGTGCCATCATCTCTAGGCAGCACTCTCAACATTTTCCAACCGTCACTTTCGAACAGGTCATAAGCATTAGGTTGATTTTCTCTAAGGCCCATATTCAACCAAAGCCTCCCTCACACGACGTTCTGCAAGTTTCTGGAAGTATATATCCTCCAACTTGTCTTGGTCGTCCTGTGCGTATTCTATGAGTTTCTGAGCATACACATCTGAACACTCAAGATTTAGTTTGATGTCATCTATCGTTACCATGCGTCACGTCCTCTGAAATCTTCTCCCAACACTCGAACCGTTCTCGCATTTTGTTTCATGCGTGAGTTGATCCGTTGCCAGTTCATATTTTGATTTAATTCTTTATCGCTAAAGTTAGTAGTAAAGATGTTATTCTTGCCTACTCTGTTATCTACGATTGAAAATAGTTTGTTTAATGTGTGTTCAGTGTTTTCTACACCCACATCATCAAGTACGAGCAAATCAATGCTGCTTAGTAACTGCACTAACTCATCTGTTGTTTCAGTAGCGTTACGATTGTACGTTGCTTTGATACGTTCCATAAGCATTGGTATGTGCATAAAAGCTACTGAATACCCTTGCTGTTTAATTGCCTTTGCTATGGCATAAGCTAAATGGCTTTTTCCAGTACCATACGAGCCTTGTAGTATTAACGACTTAGGTTTATCTACCGAAAAGCCTTTAACATACTCTATCGCTGTATTCTTAGCTTGTATTTGATGATTATTTTGAGGTTGATAACTATTGACTGTCGCATCACGTAAAGACGCATTCACATTAGATTGATTAAAGATACGGTTGAGATATTTCTCTTTTCTTTCCGCTCTTTCTTTTTTTCCTATTTCAATCAATTCACATTCACAACCATGTCTAAATTCTTTGCCATTACTAAATTTGTAATAGTCGTAGGTATTACCACATCTTTCACATTTTAGGTTATGTTCTTCTTCTACAATGTTTCGATTAGGCTTGATATTCCTTGCTAAACTTCCTAATGATTGCATGTCTTATCACTCCTAGTCCCAATAACTTTCGTCATACTTCATTCTGTTAAGTTGATCCATGCCACTAGGTTGTAGTTCTTCGCTAAAGTCATTTAAATAACTTTCTTGTGATAGGAAGGTTTTAGGGTACTTTTGATATTGTTTATCTGTAATTGTTTTTAGATATTCTCTAGTCCCATTCATAATGGTGTCGAATCCATGTTTTTTAAGTGCTGATTTGAATAAGCTAAATGCTTTCTTCTTATCTAGCTTTTTATCGTAAAGTTTCCACCATTCCTCAAAGCGTTCACGCGTAACGTCAGTTGCGCTATTATTAATTGTCTTACTGTTACTTGTAATACTGTTATTTGTAATACTGTTATTTGTAGTGGGTTGACTGTCGACCGGTCGGTCATAGGCGGGTCGGTCATCGACGGGTCGACCATTAGCCTGTCGAGGACTATGGAACAATGTGTATAAATTACTTCCGTAAATATTCTTAGTCTGCTTCCTATCAACCATTAAATAACCGTTGTTAATCAGCTCGTTTTTCGCTCTTAGAAATCGGTGTTTACCAATACCTAATTCATGTTTGATTAAATTTACACTAGGAAATGCACTTTCATCTGCACCAGCATAAGCTGATAAATAACTGTACAATGCTTTAGCTTCTATACTGATATTTCTATCTTTCATTACTCTTTTAAATACAAGTCCGTAACCAGTAATACTAGTTTTTACTTTGTCACTCATACTTCATCACTTCCATACAATATCCACTCTGGCGTAGTGTTGAATTCCTCTGCCATTCTTCTAATTGTTTTCATTGGTGGTAACTGCGCTCTATTTTCCCAACGACACACAGCTAATCGTCCTACACCTAAACGCTCACCAAATTCAGATTGGAGCATATTAGCATCTAATCTTATTTCGTTTATGCGTTGAGCAATTTTCATTCTATCCTCTGGTTTAATCATTATTGATCGCATTTATTTTCTCTCCTTTCAGCATAGCGTTTAAGAAATGTCTTTTAATATTCTGCCTACCGTCGTTACAGAAAGGCCTGTTTTAATAGATATTTCTTTGTTAGTTATTTCTGGATCATTTTTGTAGATAGCTTGAATCTCATTTATGATTTTTTTATTTATAATTTTCGGGTAATTTCCTGTTCTTTGCTCTTTTAATTCAAAACCATTTTTTAGTAAAAGTTTTTTCAAATCACGCAAATCCACGTGATATTTTTTAATTAATTTTGTTAAGTTAAACCCTTTACCATAATCGTTTATAATATCGTTTTCGAATTTTTGAATATTAGTGAGTTTTATCTTTGATGCAAATACATGTCTGCAATTATCTCTGGAGGTAACGTATTCCAAATTTTCTAATTTATTGTTATGTTTATCTCCATCTATATGATTGACAGTTAATTTTGACTCGCCCATGAACGCTAACATTACAATTCTATGAATTGATTTAGTTATACGACAATTATCTTTCGATAATGTTATAGCTAAATAGCCATTAGGCCTTTTTTGAGGTTTCAAAACCCTTTCGTCAGGAATATATTTACCTTTCAGTCGCTTTATTCTCCCCAAATTACTAGCTTGATAATAACCCTCATAACCTGGTATATCTTTCCAAATTTCTTTCATCTAACTACGCCCCTTTAACATATCGTTTAACCTTCTATCTACTGAAAGCCATGAATTTTCAAGATGATGTAATTTATCAAAGGTTTCTACTCCCATATCATGCTGCGATTGATGATGTTCTCTACATAGACACAGCACTTCATAACCGTAATGATCCATTTTTCTACGATTAGCACCTCTACCTATCGCTTTATGGTGCGCTAGTTCTCCACGTTTGCCACAGATAACGCAGTTGCGATTGACCGTCGACCAATATAGAAATGCTTTATCATTTTTGAGTAAGTCGCTTGTTTTGTAGTTAAGTGGGATATTGTTATGGAATATCCAGTCCAATGTAACCTCGATAATTCGGCTTGCTTGTGTACGTGTGCAATCACTTAATGAGATGCGTTTATCGTAGCCGTATAAAAACGTTACATAATCTTGAAACATCTCTCTCATATATTCTCGGGGTTGACCAGTATGCGATTCTATATCATTACAAAGTGCAAATATTTTTCTTCGTTGTTTATCTGTAACTTTGAAAGGATCTTGTATTTTTAAGTCCGTCTCCACTTTGATTCCATTATCTATTAACAAAGTTTCTTTATTATCCAAAGAAACATTTCTCAACAACACATCGAAATTTCCCTCGTCATTCTCTTTGTATTTAGCAATGTATTGCATGAACGTCACATTCTTTCCGCTAAATAATAGTTGCCATTTATATCTTTAGGACAAGTTTTGTTTCTTAAATGTCTGCCAACGCACGCTTGAGCTCTACCTATAAATTTTGAGGCTTCACGTTGGGTTGGAAATTCAAAAACTTTACCATCTTTAATACGGGTCAACTTCACCTTATAAGAATTTTTTCTCAATCCTGTACGACAAGCGTGTAGGTTGTTTTCAGCAATTGTGCACCATTCAAGATTTTCAACATTATTATTTCTAGGGTTACCATCTTTATGATTTATATATTCCTTCCCTTCGATTTTTGGGATAAATGCATAAGCAACTAAACGATGAACCCAAAAATCATGTGATTTGTGGTTTTTCCACAGCGAAACTCTTTTATGAGGCCTTTTATTTCCTTTTCCTTTTAATATTTTAGGTTTCAAAACTCTACTTGAACCATCTTTTCTAAAACTTCGGTATTGTAACCGTCTAACTTCACCTTTATTACTAACTTGATAAATTCCTTCAAATCCTTCAATGTCTTTCCAAATTTCATTCATTTAATCACCTCATCAGAAAGGAAGTGTAGAATCGTCTATATCATTGATACCATTACTAAACGGATTATTCCCTGCTGGTACTCGTTGCTGTTGAGGTTGGCCGTTTTGTTGATTACTACCTTTGCTATCTAAAAATTCAATTCTGTTAGCAATCACTCGCACTACTGAACGATTGTTTCCTTCTTTGTCTTGAAATCTATCTTGTTTCAAGTTACCTTCAATTAAAATTTTGCTACCTTTACCACAGTAGTTATTAAGTAGTTCAGCAGTTTTACCGAATGCTACGATGTCAAAAAATGATGTGTCGTCTTTTTTGAATGGGTTATCTACTGCTAACGAGAAGTTAGTTACTTGAGTTTGTCCTGCTTGCTTTAGTTCTAAATCTTTAGTAATACGTCCTGTCAAAATAGTTAAATTAGTCATTTGTATTCTCCTTATCTAATTGTTTTAGTCCTGCATCTAATTTTTGATGCGCAACTGCTATATCTTTTTGAGTTACATTGTTAATATTTTGAATACCTAACCAACGCATTGTTTTATCAAGCGTTGCATCTCTACCTTTTTCTTTTGATAGTGTTACGAATTGTTTAATACGCTCTTCTAAATCTGCAACATCACTATCATTTACATCTGGCCCTTCTTCACCTAAATATAAGTAGTTGCCTAGTCCAAACTTAGCTGCACATTTAACCATGCATCGCTTAGTTGCTTTGTTAATATCAAATATCGCAGTAGCACTACCAACCGTTACTGGTTTATTTCTGTAATCTAAAACTGGCAACCATTCACGTTTAGTTACACCGAACACTGTTAATTCGACGCATACCATGTACCCCTCATTCGTTTTAAGGTAAGGTACGAAAAAGTTTTCGTTATTACTATCTGGATAAGGAAATTCAATTACTCTCTCTGTATAATTTGGATCTTCTTTAGTTAATTCTTGTTGTACATACGCCCACGATAAGTAATTTAAATTTTGTTTTTTCTCAACATGCGCACTTACATCTCTACTGTTTAATTCTCTAAACTTATCTGAGAAGCTAGGTTGTTCAGCCATCGTTTACCTCCTCCAAATCTTCAAAACTGTATACTTTACGTGTTTCTTTCGTTTCGATTGTTGATACTTCAATCAAGTGTTTATCCCAGTCAATGTCTATATCTTGCAAACCATCGAATTTACGAGCATTACGTCTTAAAGCATTGTAATTAGCATATTCTTGAGCAGTAGGTTTATTAGTGATCCAGCGTCCAAAGTAATTATCTTTAATGCGATACTCTACTTCACAATTTAATATTGGCTCTTGCATTCACATACTCCTCCAATCGTTTATCCGCCCTGTCTGCTCTAGCATCTGCGCTTTGATACATCTTGATATAATGATTGATACTGTCATTCAAAGCATCTATATGTTCGTTTGCAGTATCTAATTGGCGTTGTAAATAACCATTTTGCAGACTAACTAGCGTTAAATCGCCCCTATCTTTAAGTAGGTTGTTATATTCTTTTAAAGATATAGTTACCTCTTGCACGATTAGTCCTCCTGTTATATTATTAATATGAATTTTATTTAATATGTGCTTGACTGTTTGCTATTGGCGTAGCACTCAGTCTTTTTTTACGTAGTAACAAGTGTCAAAGAATAAATAGGTTAGCATAGCTACTAACAATGCAATTGCAGCTGCATTAGTGATAAACACATTTAATGCGATTAATAATAGAAAGAACACTGCAATAAACATAAAACCTGTTAGTACAAACGTTTTATCGTCATTTGTCATTTCTTCATCCCCTTATGAATTTCTTCAAAATGTTCGTCGATGAAATTGCTCATCTTTCTAGCGTTAAATCTCCAACGATTTAAACTTTCATCTGGATAATGTGCGATGCCTTGCTTTTTGAGTAATTTCTCAAACTTAGGATTGAATAGTAATCTGTCTTTGATAGTTTCGTCAGATGACATTTTCAATTTGCGTTTCAATTCTTTTAAGTCCCAAACTGGATCTAGTGAATAACTTAATAACTCGTCGTATTCATCTTTAGCGACAAGTACGTGTGTTTCGGGTATTGGTACAGATACGGTTAAAGTTTGCGTCATCTTAGATACTCCTTTCGTGTATAATGTCGTTATCCCTTAATGAAGGGAGGTGTTGCCTATGGCTAAAAAGTCAAATGTTTCTATTGATTTTGATGAAAAACAATTTGATAAGGACTTTCGAAAAGCTTTGGATAAACAATTAGCTAAATTTGATAAGAAAATGAAATGTCCAGCTTGTGATAAAAAAGCGACTTTCAAATTCAGAAATTATAAAGCTAATTGTCCGAAGTGTGGGGTTGAGATTACTCTAAATCGAAAGTAATTTTAAATTGATCTAATTTATCAAAATCATCTTTTAAAACTGCAATGTCTTTTTGAATTGTCTCCAGCAATTCATCTAATTCATTGCGGTTTGTTATATTGACTTTTAATTCAATTCTGTTTTTCTTTTTACGTTTGAACATTCCATTTCCTCCTTTAATTTGTTTGTTCGATTGTGGGTTAAAATATATCTTCGAAAGTTTTTCCGAAAAACTCACAAAGTTTTTTTATTTCACTCAATTTAAATTCATTAGCTCCACTTTCTTTTTTAGAATATGAGGCCTTTGTTATTTGTAGTAATTTTGCTAATTCATTTTGATTAATCTTCATTGACTTTCTTAAATTCCAAAGTTTATTTTTTTCTACTGGATTATATCTAGATTTAGGAGATTTAGGTTTGTAACATCCTTTTTTATAAGCGTCAGACTTTTCGATGCCTCTTTTAATTAACTGCTCAACCCTTTGTCTTGTAACTCCCATTTCTTTAGCAATTTGTTCGTAAGTCATTGATTCAAGCCTCAAATTTACGGCTCTAAGTTCTTTGTCAGTTAAAATAGAAGTTTCTACATCAGACACTGTATTATAAATTTCTAAATCTCTTTTTATTTTATTTTCAATTCTTTTACTATTAATTTTGCATTCTGAACAAACGCCATCTTTACTCATTGTTTTGTTTGTGCAAGTAATGCATTCTTTTGCTGTTTTTAACGTTGGCACAAGACCAATTTTATAAGCATGTTCAACATTTTCTTTTGCAGTAACCCATTCCAAATTTTCAAGTTTATTATTTCTAGAATTTCCATCTATATGATTTACTTGAGGTTTATTTTCAGGATTGGGTATAAAAGCTTCTGCTAATAATCTATGAACATAATAATGTCTTTGCTTACCGTCTTTATATGCAGTTACTGCCAAATACTTTTTGTTACGAGAAATACCAAATGGTTTACATTTTTTTCTGCCATGTTTAGTGTTTCTATATATTTCTCCAGTAGCATGCACTTCAAATAAGCCGTTTTGAACAGTTACAACTGTTCTTAATAAATTAGGTTCTCCCATCAAACCCCTCCTTTATCACGTAATGTGATATTAATAATTAAAAAAAATATCTTCTATGCTAACGTCAAATGTGTTAGCTAAAATTTCCATTTCATAATCGTTGAATGGATATTTACCTTGCTCTTTTTGTTCGTATTGTCTACGCTGCAAACCGATTAAACTTGCTACGTAATCAGTGGTAAATTCTTCAGATAGTCGTAATTTACGCAATTTGGTTTTAGGTTTTAAATATTTTTCTTTAAGCATTTTCTTTTTATCTGTTGCCGTCATTTATTATCACCTCCGATGACTGTATATAAACTATATCACGTATCGTGATACATTTCAAACTTTTTTTATCACAATTTGTAATATTTTTATTGTTTCCTTATTATAGATGTGATATATTTATCTCAAGGAGTGATACCAAATGAGTAAAAATGTAATAGGAAAAAGAATAAAAGAACTTAGAAAACAGAAAAAAATAACTCAAACTGATTTAAGCAAATTGACTGGTTACAAACAAAATACTATTTCATCTCATGAAAATGGAACTCGTGGTATTGACGAAATAGACATCATGAATTATTGCAAGGCTCTCGGTGTGACTCCGACAGACTTATTTCAAAAAGAACCACAACCTCAACTCGAAACCCTGCCAGTCAAAAAGATTCCAGTAGTCTCAAAAATATCTGCAGGCTTACCTATATATAGTGAAGAAAATTTAATTGATTACATATACTTTGCTACTAACAAACTTAATTCAGATAAAGAAGAATTTGGTTTAAAAGTGTCTGGCGATAGTATGGATAAGATTTTCCAAGACGGCGATATCGTTGTGGTAGAAAAAGACTCTGTTGTTGAAAATGGTCAGTTAGGTGTCGTTATGATTAATGGCTATAACGCTACTGTTAAACGTATTAGATACAACGGCGACCAAATTATATTAATTCCAGAATCTAATAATCAAAGTCATTACCCACAAGTTTATGGAAAAAATGACGAAGTAAAAATAATTGGTAGAGTTGTAGCAAGTCAAAAACTATTTTAATAAATGTCCTAGTGACGCTTTAATATAAATATATAAAGGAGCAACAAAAATGAAATTCAAATTATTAGGAACGGCTATATTATCATCAGCACTATTATTAACTGCATGTGGTCAAAGTGAAGACAATTCTAAAAAAGAGCATGACAAAAAATCTGAAAGCAAATCCGATAAGAAGTCTAATGATCCAAAGAAAAATAAAGACACGTCAAAAGATAAAGATAAAAAGAAAGAAGATAAAGAAAAATCTTCTAATGAAGAGAATCAAAACAATCAGGAACAAAAATCTACTGAATCGAACAATCAAAAAGTTGACTTGTCTAATATCAAAGATAGAAGCACATTAGAATCTGTTATATACGGTAATTACAGCGAAGAACAAAAAATACAAGCTTACAATAGCGCAGTAGCCAACAGTGTGATCCCCCAAGGTAACGTTATGGAAGGTCCAGCTAGTGCAGCTTATGAAAGCTCTTTAAAAGTTGAAAACGGTCAAGAAAAATCAGTATATGATAATTCTAATTCTTCTGAATCAACTCCTGGTACAGACGCGGGAATGATAGATTATGACGAAGTTGATAAACAAATAGAAGCTGATAGAAAAGCACAAGAAGAAAAAGAAGCTAAACTTCAAAAAGAATATTTTGATCTATCAGATAAAATGTTTGAGGAAGATGTAAGCGACGAAGAATATGAAGCAATGGAAAAACGTCAAAATGAAATATTAGATGAAGTTGAACCTATTAATTAAAATTCACTACTGCAATTATGCTATTACGTTTGAGCCGTTGAGAGTATATGGATATAAAAATATTAAATGAAGGGAAATTCATAATGAAAGATTTTATTTACCTGGACACAGATGCTGTTTCAAGTATTTCTGCACAACTATTTGAAGGAAATATACTTGAACTTATCGATGAACAAACTGAAAATAAAGGTGAGAATATTACTGATAGTTTTGGAACAGATGAGAAAAAAACAACGGGTGCAAAAGCGAGTTTGCCTGGAGCTAGCTTGGATGGAAAAAATGAAAATCAAACATCTGAAAGAAAAGCTATTGAATTTTTAAATAATGAAACCTTTAAAATCGGAGTAAAGAAAGTCTATGATGATTTTTTGTATAATAAAGTTTATGATGTCCTAGAAAAAGAGGGCAATATTTTGGATTCTAGCCAAGCAAATTTATACGACTTCATAAAAATAGAGGGTGAGTATGAGTTTTACGACATAAATACTATTGGCAATTTTTTCTCAGGAGATTTGTTATTCAGACTATCTTTTTATGACGAGGCTGAAAATTATTTTCCGGAAATAGAAGATATTAAAAAGAATGTCAACACTGCTAAAAACATATTGAATAAAAACAAGTCAACAAAAAACACAATATTCAATAATAAAGTAGAAGCAGAGAATTATCTTGATAATTACGAAGCCGCTAAAGTATTTAAAGGTTTAGGTACCTTAACTTCACATATAAAAAATTATCTAAGGGATAAAGTGATATTAATCAAGGATAATCAGATTTTGATTGGGAATAAAAACAATTTGAGAATTGATTCGGAAGCTCTTATTTTAATTAGTAGCGTTAGTGTTGAAGGTTTAGGCAGAGTTTTAAAAACAGATTTAACCATAGATGGAAGAAACATTATGTCTAATAGCGCAACTGCATTGCATAAAGTAGTTAATAAAGGTCTTCCTGAATTAATTTTATCTATAACCAGCCCAATTTTAGGATTAGAAAAAGACACTTATGATATTATCCATCCGATAGGATTAGAATTTTCAAAAGTGTCTAGATAATTCTTTTTTTACATGATTTTGAACATCACTAATTTTAGTTTTATCTCTATGCAATTCAATTTTTTCTTTCGTTTTATTAAAGTTTTCACGATGATTTTTAGACATACTTTTCCGCTCTATTTCAGTTTGTTTAATTTTATCTTTAATTAAACCAAGCATTATCATCACCACCATTTTTATTTAGTATATCATATTTTTATAAAATTTGAAGTTTTGGGTAGTCCATCTACCCTTATTATTTTTTACCTTTTTTGAGGAGGGATAGCATGCAAACACGATGTTATGACGGTAAAAAATGGCAATATGAGTTTAAATACGAGGGTAAGAGATATCGAAAGAAAGGTTTTAGAACAAAGAGAGAGGCTAATTCTGCAGGGTTAGATAAGTTAAACGAATTAAAGCAAGGTATTGAATACGAACCTAATTTAACGTTATATGACTATTTCAAAACATGGTGTGAAACATTTAAAAAATCGACTGTAACACCTAAAACATATAAGTCCTATACCTCCGCAATTGAACATATCAATAACCACCCTATTGGCAAGAAAAAATTAAAGGATATTTCGAGATACCACTATCAAGATTTTATTAATGAATTTTCAAAACACCATTCTAAAGAATCTATTAGGAAGCTAAACGGCTATATTAGAACATCGTTAGACGATGCAGTATATGAAGGACTTATATCTAAAAACCCTACTTTTAAAGTGAGTTATAGAGCAAATAACCCTAATAAAAGTGAAGATAGTAAGTATATCAATCTAAAAGACTACGAAGTGTTAAAACAGCATTTGATGACTAAAGATAATGCATCATCACTTGTACTATTCATCATGATATGTACTGGTTGCCGTATAAGTGGTGCTTTGAATCTAAAGCGTGAATATATCAACCAAGTTAAAAGTGAAATATATATTGATGAGCATAAAACAGATTCGTCACCACGTTACGTGTCTATTAGTCAAAAAGACATGAACCATATTATTAAGTCTATTGATCAATTACCTAGAACTATCGACGGTACTGTATTTGGAGAATTAACAAACAATGCAGTTAATAAACGTTTAAAAGTATATTGTAAAAATCTAGGTATCAAAGAAATCACTTCACATGCTTTACGTCACACTCACTGTTCATATTTATTAGCCAAAGGCATTTCTATATATTACATTTCGAAAAGACTAGGACACAAAAATATATCAGTAACCACAGAAGTTTATTCACATTTACTTGAAGAAACTTACAAAGAAGAAGATGAAAAAGCAACGCAAATAATAAGCGCAATGTGATTTTTAGGGACCCATTAGGGACTCAAAACCCCATGAAACCCGTCGTTATAAGGTTTATAGTATCCCTCCCAGGACGTTATATAACTTTTGAACAAAGTCGAAAAGCCCGTTATTATAGGCTTTCGGCTTTTTTGTTTTCGAACAAAACAGAAGAAAACTGAACTATTTTGACACGTGCTTAACACTTTTATATCTGCTTTTTCTAATTTATCAAGCCTCAATATGATTTAAACCGTAAGTACTAAATTAATAATTGAAAGCAACCATGCGCTTATTGCTAAGTAAAGTGCCGAAGTGGTTCGTTTTTACTTCTCAATTTAATACCTTCATCCTACATGACTTATTTAATTTGAATTCTGTCCTATCTAAAATCAAAACACTTAGGCAACGACTTTTGCCTAAGTGTTTCTTTGCTAAATTTCGAATTCTATTGTTTCTATAATACGGTTGTCACGATTTCTAAAGTTTAAAATTGCATTCATATTTTGTTCATCAATGCGGAGTTCTGCAAACGTTTCTTCAATACTACTGCGGGATTGTGATATACTGCCTGGGTTAATAACGTGTACACCACTAAAGTGTTCATATTTTGCGACGTGAGTATGACCATAGAAAGCAAATTGACATCTAAGTGATTTAGCCTTCTCAGCTAGGTGCATGCGCGTTTGATTAACTGAATATAAATGGCCATGTGTATAAAAGGCTCTAATACCTTTAGCTTCTACAACTTCCTCATTTGGGAATTCAGGATAAAAGTCACAATTTCCTTTTACTCTTTTAAATAGACTTAACTCTGTGTCATTGTATTCGAATTCAGAGTCACCTAAATGTAGTAACATTTCAGCGTCTTTATGTGATTCATAAATATGGTATAAAATACCAGGTTCTGTATGATTGTCACTGACGATAAGCCACTTTGTCATATTGATTCACTCTCCAAATAAGCATTTAATTTCTTAATTGCATTACCTCTATGACTAATTTCACTTTTTTCTGTTGTTGTGAGTTGTGCCATGGTTTTACCTTTTTCAGGAACATAAAATACAGGATCATATCCGAAACCATGCTCACCTTGTCTCTCAGTCGTAATTACACCAGATACTGTTCCTTTGAAAGTTTGCGTCGGCTCATTAGGTGCACTCATACTAATGACACAAACAAATTGTGCCTCACGCTCTTCAATACCATTTAAATTCTTTAATAATTTATCAATATTAGCATCATCGCTCTTGTCTAGACCGGCATATCGAGCTGAATAGACACCCGGTTCCCCATTTAACGCAAATACTTCTAAACCACTGTCGTCTGCGATAACACGTTTATTTAACACTTTTGCAGCTTCTTCTGACTTTAACCGTGCATTTTCTTCAAAAGTTGTTCCAGTTTCCTCTACATCGAAATCTGCGATAAGCTCTGATATACCTATCACATTATCGTGGGGAAAGATAGATTTAAAGTCATTAATTTTACCTTTATTGTTTGTAGCGATTACGATATCTGCCATTATAATTCCTCCTCACTAAGCATCTACACTGATGCGCTCAACTTCAACATCTAATTTTAACCATTGCAAAATTATATTTTTAATATGTACGGTATCTCCAGTAGCGAAAAATCGATGCTCTGGATGGCGCGTATAACTCGCGTGTTCATTACTAAACGTTAATAAAGCACTTACTTCACGCGCTGTCTCTAGTCCAGAGGAAATAACTTTCTTCTCTCCTCCAAAGTAATCATTGATTGGTTTATATAACAATGGATAGTGTGTGCAACCTAAAATTATTGTATCTGCCTCTGTATTTCTCCACTGTTTTAACGTTTGATGAATGACAATACTTGTAATGGTAGGATCATTGTAGCGCATTTGTTCAACTAACGGGACGAAACCAGGACAAGCTACGCCATATACATGCACATTAGGGTTAATGCGTTTAATATGATGTCTGTACGCTTCAGATTTTATTGTCCCTTCTGTCCCAAGAATTAAAACTTTTTGGTTCTTAGTTGTCATAATAGCCGTTCTGGAGCCTGGCTCAATAACCCCAATAACAGGAATAGGCAACACTTGTTGCAAATATTCTAATGCAACAGCAGTCGCAGTATTACACGCTATAACTAGCATTTTGATATCAAACTGCATTAGTTTGTTAGCGAGTTGTGTAGTAAATGCTTTTACTTCATCTCCAGGTCTTGGACCATATGGACATCTTGCAATGTCTCCTAAATAATATATTGTCTCATTAGGTAATTGACGCATAATTTCTTTTGCTACAGTCAAACCACCTACGCCTGAATCTATAACACCAATTGGTTTATTCATTTTCATTCATCCTTATAACACATAGTATAGTTATTTTACCATATACATGTTGAGAGTTTGACTAATCCGATTGAGTAAACGTTTTTACACATTTAAATGACAACAAAAAAGTAAGGGGTAGGACATAATTCTTTTTGAATTCATTGCCCTACCCCTTACATATGACTCGAACTGAGAAAAGTTTGATTTACACATTTTCTCAGTTCTATCAACTACTGTAAATTCGTTAAGTTGTCACTAATTATGATTTTTGCTATCTTTAACTTTTTAAAAAGTATTAATCAACTTTATGGTCTGAACCGAAGAATGATTTAAACATATGGAATGTTGTTTCTCTATTCATAGCAGCGATTGACGTTGTCAAAGGAATACCTTTAGGACAGGCATTCACACAGTTTTGAGAATTACCACATTCTTGTAAACCACCGGCGCTCATTAACGCATCTAAACGTTCGTCTTTGGTCATTGCACCTGTTGGATGTAAGTCGAATAAACGAACTTGAGAAATTGCTTGGGCACCAACGAATTTATTTTTAGGTGTAACATTCGGACACACTTCTAAACAAACACCACAAGTCATACATTTAGACAATTCGTAAGCGGTTTGACGTTTTTTCTCAGGCATACGTGGTCCTGGTCCTAAATCATACGTACCATCAATTGGAATCCATGCTCTCATACGTTTCAAGTTATCGAACATTCTTGTACGATCTACTTGTAAATCACGTATTACAGGGAACGTACTCATTGGTTCTAAACGAATTGGTTGTTCTAAGTGATCAACGATTGCTGAACATGATTGTCTTGCACGACCATTGATAACCATAGAACAAGCACCACAAACTTCCTCTAAACAGTTCATATCCCAAGTAACAGGTGTTGTTTTTTCACCCTTACTATTTACTGGGTTACGTCTAATTTCCATGAGACATGCAATCACATTCATGTTTTCTTTATAAGGAACGTCGAATGTTTCTTCATATGGTTTAGAGTCTTGATTATCTTGTCGTTTAATAATCAATTTAATTGATTTTTGTTTTGGCTTTTGTTGTTCTGTCTCATTTGTTTTACTATCGTTTTGGCGAAGTTCTTCGGGAGTTTCTTTTACTGATTGATTGTCAGCCATTATTTTTTACCTCCTTTAGACTTACTTGTATAGTCACGTTTACGTGGTGGAATTAAACTTACATCGACTGGTTCATAAGTAAATTTAGGTGCTTCTTCTCTACCTTGATATTCAGCTAATGTTGTTTTTAACCACTCATCATCATTACGATCAGGGAATTCTGGTTTGTAATGCGCACCACGAGATTCATTACGATTGTATGCACCAATTGTAATAACACGTGCTAAAACTAACATGTTCCATAATTGACGAGTGAAGAATACAGCTTGGTTACTCCACGTTTGCGTATCTTCCATATCAATATTTTCATAACGTTTCATTAATTCAACGATTTTTTTGTCTGTTTCTAATAATTTATCATTTTCACGTACAACTGTTACGTTCGCTGTCATAACTTCACCAAGTTCACGGTGAAGTTTGTATGCATTTTCAGTACCACGCATATTTAATAATTTGTCAAAACGTTCTTGTTCTTCATCTACACGTTTTTGGTAAATGCTATCATCTAATTCAGTATATGTTGTTTCAACATTTTCTACATATTTAATCGCATTAGGTCCTGCGACAGTACCACCATAGATTGCTGATAGTAATGAGTTCGCTCCTAAGCGGTTACCACCATGTTGTGAGAAATCACATTCACCAGCAGCAAATAGACCTTTAATATTTGTCATTTGATCATAGTCTACATATAAACCACCCATTGAATAGTGAACCGCTGGGAAAATCTTCATCGGTACTTTACGTGGGTCATCACCTGTGAATTTCTCATAAATTTCAATGATACCACCAAGTTTAACGTCTAATTCATGTGGATCTTTATGAGATAAGTCAAGGTAAACCATGTTTTCGCCGTTAATACCTAATTTCTGATTAATACATACATCAAAGATTTCACGCGTTGCAATATCACGAGGAACTAAGTTACCGTAATCAGGATATTTCTCTTCTAAGAAGTACCAAGGTTTACCGTCTTTGTACGTCCAAATACGACCACCTTCACCACGTGCTGACTCACTCATTAAACGTAATTTATCGTCACCAGGAATGGCAGTTGGATGAATTTGAATAAATTCCCCGTTTGCATATTTAGCACCTTGTTGGTAGGCAATTGATGCTGCTGATCCTGTATTAATCATTGAGTTTGTTGTCTTACCAAAGATGATACCCGGACCACCTGTTGCCATGATAACTGCATCTGATCCAAATGATTTAATTTCTGAAGTGGTCATGTTTTGAGCAACAATACCTCTTGCAGCATTTTCATCATCTTTGACTATACCTAAGAATTCCCATCCTTCATATTTCGTAACGAGTCCATCTACTTCGAATGAACGTACTTGTTCATCAAGTGCATACAATAGTTGTTGACCTGTAGTAGCACCTGCAAAAGCGGTTCTGTGGTAAAGTGTACCACCGAAACGTCTAAAGTCTAAAAGACCTTCTTTCGTTCTACTAAACATTACACCCATACGGTCTAATAAATGGATAATTGATGGTGCAGCTTCAGCCATAGCTTTTACTGGTGGTTGGTTCGCTAAGAAGTCCCCACCATAGACTGTATCATCAAAGTGAATCCAAGGAGAATCCCCTTCACCTTTGGTATTTACCGCACCGTTAATACCACCTTGGGCACATACAGAGTGCGAACGTTTAACAGGTACGATTGAGAATAAATCTACATGCGCACCTTGTTCTGCAGCTTTAATTGTTGACATCAGACCGGCAAGTCCTCCACCGACAACAATAATTTTTTTCTCTGCCATAGAAAAGTCACTCCCCTAAAATATATCGATCGCTTAACGTGTTTACGTAAGCTCATATGATAAGCACCTAAATCAATTACTTATCAAAAATTTCAACGTACTATATGTGATTACTATTTATGTTTTATACAAATGCGAAAATTGCTGATACACCAATGTATCCAAGAACTAAGAATACAACTAAAGAAATCCAAGTGAAAACACGTTGAGATTGTTTAGATTGTAAGAATCCCCATGTTACAAAGAATGACCATAAACCATTAGAGAAATGGAAAATAACACATAATACACAAACGATATATACAATGACCCAAAGTGGGTTTTCAAGTGTTTTGTGCATCAATTCAAAATCAACTGCTTTACCAAAGAAGTATTTTTGAATTGTCGTTTGCCATAAATGCATGAAGATAAATATAAATGTCACAATACCTGAGAATCTTTGTAATGCGAACATCCAGTTTCTAAATAATGAGTAATGGCCGATATTTTCTTTAGCTGTAAATGCAATGTGGATACCATATAGACCATGGTATAAAATCGGAATGTAAATTAATAAAAATTCAACTGCGAGTAAAAACGGAATTGATTCCATAAAGCCAGCTGCCTTATTAAAAGCCTCTGCCCCTTGTGTTGCTTGATGGTTCACAATTAAATGAACGATTAAGAATGCACCAATTGGAATAATACCTAGTAACGAGTGTACACGTCTAAGGTAGAATTCATTTTTAGACTTTGCCAAAAGGAGTCCCCCCTGTAAAACTATTAATTTAAATCGCTTATTTCTAAGAAAGTTAATTTAATCAAGTCCATATATCACATAACGATTTACTATTTTATTTAGTACTTGTCTTATTTAAGGATCCTGACATTTCTTCATCAATAGACGTTCCAATCAGAACTATGTAAACAAGTAGGACTTAAAAAAGTAAATTGAGTTCGTTATTTTTTAATGATAAATGCAAGTATTACATTTATCATTTCTAAAAACACTTTAATGATAATGTTTCTCAATTAGAAAACGCTTCCATACTTTCTTAAAAAAATAAACTTTTTGTTAACTGTATTGTAACATTTTTTATATGTTTTTGGGCTATGAGAATAATTCTCATAGCCCTTTTTTTAATTAATTATCTGACAAAGCTTGTTGTAAGTTATGTGCAACCTTCTCAGGTAAACCTGCTTGTTTTAAGTCAGCAACACTTGCTTCCTTCATTTTCTTAATCGATCCAAACGTTCTTAATAAACGCGTCTTACGTTTACTTCCGATGCCGTCAACAGTGTCCAATACAGATTGTAAACCTGTTTTTTGGCGTGTTTGACGATGGAACGTAATTGCAAAACGGTGAACTTCATCTTGAATTCGATGTAATAAATAAAATGCTTGACTATTCTTTTTCAATGGTACAACGTCTGCTTGTGGTCCATAAAGTAATTCTGACGTTTGGTGTTTATCATTTTTTCTTAATCCAGCAACGGGAATGTCTAAGCCTAGTTCATTCTCAAGGACATCTAATACACCTGACATATGCCCTTTCCCACCATCGACGATAATTAAATCAGGCAAAGGCAATCCTTCATTCAAAACACGCGTATAACGACGACGAACGACTTCTCGCATTGACTTGTAATCATCTGGTCCATCGACCGTTTTAATTTTATACTTACGATATCCTTTTTTATCTGCTTTACCGTCAACAAAAGTAACCATGGCTGATACGGGATCTACACCTTGAATATTTGAGTTATCAAATGCTTCAATACGGATTGGTGTTTGAATGCCCATTCGTTCTCCGAGCTCTTCAATTGCTTTTATTGTACGAGATTCATCTTTTGCAATTAGCTCGAATTTATTTTCAAGTGCAACTTCGGCATTATGATTAGCCAAATCCACCATTTCTTTTTTAGCACCACGCGCCGGTTGAACAATTTTAGTATCAACTACGGATTGAATCATAGTCTTATCTAGATGTTTAGGAACATGCACTTCTTTGGGCAGAATATGTTGGTTTAAACTATAGAATTGACCTATAAATGTATAGAATTCTTCTTCTTCAGTTTGTTGTTGTAAAGGAATCATTGTCGCATCTCTTTGTATCAAATTCCCTTGTCGAATGAAGAATACTTGAATACACATCCATCCTTTAGAAACACTATAACCAAACACATCTCTGATGGTGTTATCTGACGACATAATTTTTTGTTTTTTAGTTAAATTATGAATATGTTGTATTAAATCGCGATACTCTTTCGCACGTTCAAAGTCTAATTTTTCACTCGCATCCATCATACGATCCTCTAAATTTTTGAGAATGGTTTTATCTTCTCCATTTAAAAAGTCACTTATTTCACGAGTCATTTGTGCATAGGCTTGTTGATCTACATCATAAACACATGGTCCCATACATTGTCCGATATGGTAATAAAGGCATAATTTGTCTGGCATTTTGTCACATTTTCTAAATGGATAAATGCGGTCTAATAATTTTTTCGTCTCTTGTGCTGAATAGGCATTAGGATATGGTCCAAAATATTTTCCAGTTCCTTTTTTTACGGTACGTGTAACAATTAACTTAGGGTGTTTCTCTTTAGTGATTTTTATAAAAGGATAGCTCTTATCATCTTTTAATAAAATATTATAGCGAGGTTGATACTGTTTAATTAAGTTTAGTTCCAAAAGTAGGGATTCTGTTTCACTTGAAGTGACTATAAATTCAAAATTTCGGATTTCTCCTACTAATCTTGTTGTTTTCGCATCATGTGCACCGGTAAAATAGGAACGCAATCTATTTCTTAAACGTTTCGCTTTACCAACATAAATCACTTGGTCATTCCGATCTTTCATTAAGTAACAACCCGGTTCAAAAGGAACTACACTTAATTTATCTTTTATTTTAGTTTTGTAGTCTGACAATGTATCCCCTCCTTCCTAAGAGATTAACTACATATAAAAAAGACGGAGCGATTACATTTATGTAATGCCCCAGTCTCATTAATGTTTAGATTATTCTTATAGATGTTTATCTAATACTTCAGCTAAGTTTTCTTTAGGTTGGAAACCTACTACTTTATCAACTGGTTCACCATCTTTAAATACGATTAAAGTTGGAATACTCATTACTTCAAATTTAGCTGCTGTTGATGGGTTTTCATCAACATCTAATTTTAAAATATCAGCTTTACCATCATAGTCTCCAGCTAATTCTTCTAATACAGGTGCGATCATTTTACAAGGTCCACACCAAGTTGCCCAGAAATCTACTAATTTAACGCCTGATTGAATATTTTCATCAAAGTTTGAATCCGTTACTTTTACGATTGCCATAAATGCCAATCCTCCTTAAATTTTGAATGATGAGCAAATTATAACAGACTTTAGTGGCACGTGCATCGCAGTTGCTCATTTACTAATAATCTGTCAATAATCATCAAATCTCATTCATCTTATTTTATTTTCACTGGCTTAATTGTACGTTATTTTCTAAAAAATCAACAACACTGCTTAGACGTCAATGTAACTTATTTAAGTTCAGCAACTGTTACGCCAAAGCCGCCCTCACTTGGCATACCGCCACGATACGATTTCACACTTTTATGTTTCTTTAAGTGGTTTTGAACGGCTTTTTGAAGTGCCCCAGTGCCCTTACCATGAATAATATAAACTTGTTCATAATTGCTGAGAACGGCTTGATCAATATATTGATCTAATTCGCCTACTGCTTCTTCATAACGATAACCACGTAAATCTAATTCCGTTTTAATCGTTTGACGATTTTGTCTAGTGACCATTTTAGATGGTTTTTCTTTTTTCTTTTTAGTCTTTTCAAGATCTTCAATAGGTAATTTCATTTTAATGATACCCATTTGAACCACTGCTTCTTCTTCATTTACGAGTTCTAAGACTTCACCTTTTTGACCATACGATAACACTTTAACCTCGTCACCTGCATGGATTTCATCATATTTTTGTTTTTGAACATTTTGTTTTAACGATTTTGCTTCATATTGATCATCTAATTGTTTCTTCTTATCGATAAGCTCATGTTCTTTAACGTCGGCACCTTTTTGATCGCGTAATGTTCTTAATTCTTTTAAGATTGAATCCGCTTCTTTAGTCGCAGATTTGACACGTTGATTTGCTTTTTCTTTCGCTTCATCCATCAATTTCTTCTCGTAATTTTTATATTGTTCATATTGGTGTTCTAAATCATCATGCGTTGTTCTCGCTTCTTTTAACAGTCTATCTAATTCAATTCGTTGTTCATCGACACGTTTTGAATTCTTTTCAAGAGATTCAATCATTGAATTTATTTCTTGTTCGTCCGTTCCAATCATCGTCTTAGCTTTATTAATAATACCTAAGCTAAGTCCTAATTTACGAGAAATATCAAATGCATTTGAACGACCAGGTACACCCATTAATAATTTATAAGTTGGGCTTAACGTATTAACATCGAATTCAACGCTAGCGTTCATCACACCTTCACGATTATAACTATATGCTTTCAATTCTGGATAATGTGTCGTAGCCATGACTAATGAGCCAATATCGCGAACGTGGTCTAAGATACTCATCGCTAACGCCGCACCTTCACTTGGGTCAGTACCTGCACCTAATTCATCAAATAATACTAAACTATTTTTATCAGTCTCTCGCAAAATTTCAACAATATTTTTCATGTGTGAAGAGAACGTTGATAATGATTGCTCAATGGATTGTTCATCACCGATATCACAATAAACATTTTCAAAGACACTTAATTGGCTACCATCTAAAGTAGGAATGAGCAACCCTGATTGCGCCATTACGATAATTAAACCAAGTGTCTTCAATGTAACTGTTTTACCACCTGTGTTAGGCCCTGTAATAATCACTGTTTCAATATCATCAATAAATTCAATCGTATTGGCTACAACCGAATCTTTATTTAAGAGCGGATGGTAAGCATTCGGTAGGTAAACCGTTCTTTCTTTATAAAATGTAGGTTTCGTTCCCTTTATTGAACGTGCATAACGCGCTTTAGCAGTTAAAAAATCAATTTGACCCATAACAGATTCAGCAATTAGGCAACCATCTGCTTCAGCAGCAACCATACCTGTTAATTCTGTCAGGATACGCTCACGTTCAACTGCTTCGTCATTTCGTAAACGGCTAATTTGATTATTCATTTCAACAATAGATGATGGTTCAATATAAAGGGTTTGACCAGAGGCAGATTGATCATGCACAATACCTTTAAAATCTTGTCGATATTCCGCTTTGACTGGAATAACATTACGATCATTCCTTACAGTAATAATCGCATCAGATAATTTCTTCTGATTAGCCTGACTCTTAACGATACGATCTAAATTTTGACGAATGCGTTGATTCGTACTTGAAATCTTGCTACGTATCCCTTGTAATTCATAACTCGCGCTATCATACAAATCATGTGTATCGCATTTTTCATTTATTTCTTGAAATAGATCTGACAAAATTGGTAATTGGTTCATTTTGTCATTCAAAATTGGATACTTAACAACGTTCTCATCTTCTTCTAACAATTGATTATAAAATGTTTTAAACTGGTTCTGAACTTGTATCAAACGTTTAACCAAATTAAGTTCTGTTACATTAAGTACACCGCCAATCGTTGCTCGATGAATTAATGGTGAAATTTTGGCTAAACCACTTAAACTTGGTAAACGATGTTTATTATAAATTTGTGATATTTCATCTGTCTCATTCATTTGAAATTCCACTGTTTCAAAGTCTGTGGCTGGAGACATCTTAGACACTTTTTCACGTCCTAAGTCACTGATTGTCTCAGAAGCAACAAATGACTTAATTTTATCAAATTCTAAGACGTCTAATGTTTTTTGTCTCATACAATCCCTCTATTTCTTCAACTTTTTATTATTCTCAACAAAATCTTTAAATGCTTGACGAGACATCGTGTTTATTACTCGTTCTTTGTTTACAAATCCCTTTTGAGCAGTTGCTACACCATATTTCATAAAGTCTAAATGGTCTACATGATGTGCGTCTGTATTGATTGTTAATGTGACGTTAGGATATTTCCTTACTGTTTCAGCATTTAAATCCAAGCGTTTAGGATTTGCGTTAATTTCCATTATCGTATTTGTTTCTTCTGCTAATTGCATTAATTTTTCGATATTCGGTTTGTAACCGTCTCGTCGACCAATAATACGTCCTGTTGGATGTGCAATGTGTCGAACATATGGATTTCGACATGCATTTTCCAAACGTTTCATAATTTCTTCTTCTGATTGGTTAAAACTTTGATGAATGGCTGCAATGACGTAATCAAGTTGCGCTAACACTTCATCATCATAATCTAACGAACCATCAGGCAAAATATCCATTTCTGTGCCTGAATATATATCTATTTCTGAATACGCTTGATTGAGTTTTTTGATTTCTTCATTTTGTCGTAATAAACGTTCTACTTGTAAGCCATTAGCGACTTTTAAGCTTTGTGAATGGTCAGTAATCACCATAAATTGATAGCCTTTTTTGATATTTGCCTCAATCATGTCTCGGATAGAATACGCACCATCACTATATGTGGTATGCATATGAATATCTCCATTGATATCATCTAAAGTAATCATTTGACTTAAATCTTTATCAAATTCGCTGCCATCTTCTCTTAGCGCAGGTGCTAACCATTCACTACCGAAATGTTGATAAATCGCTTCTTCGCTCTCTAGCTGTAGTAATGACCCATCTTGCTGTTCAATGCCATATTCACTTACTTTTTCATTTTGCGCTTTGGCCATCTGTCTAATGCGAATATTATGATCTTTAGAACCTGTAAAATGTTGTAATGTATGGTAAAACGCAACTGGTTCGATAAGTCGGAAATCTACACCAATCGTTTCATCATCGTACGTCAACTCTAATGATACTTTGGTCTGTCCAACAGCAACATCTTTAACTTTATTAGGTATATTTAAAAGTTGTTGTTGTACTTTGTCTGGATGCTCCGTACTGATAATATAATCTAAATCCTTACTCATTTCTTTATATCGACGGAAACTACCCGCTTCGGAATATTTCTCAATATCATCTATGGTTTCCAAATAATCGATAATGATACGATTTAAACCACGCATTGTATCAATTGGGTAACGGTCTTTTTTAGCACCTAAAGCTTTAACTGCTTCAAGTATATTTTGTTCGGTTTTTTTAGCGAAACCACTCAGTTCGCTCACTTTCCCATTTTCACAAGCTGATTGTAGACTTTCTTTATCAGTAATATTCAGTTCTTTGTATAACTTAGCTATTTTTTTGCTACCTAATCCCTGAATCTTCATTAATGGTATTAAACCTTCTGGAACAAGTTGTTGCAATTCTTTCAAATAACTTGATTCACCAGTATTACGATATTCATTAATCACATCGCCTACACCTTTACCAATTCCTTTTAACTCAGTGACATCTTCTATTTCATCAAGTGGACGCTCATCAATTTCTAAACTTTGCGCCGCTTTTCTATATGCTGAAACTTTAAACGTATTGTCTCCATTTAATTCCATATAGATAGCAATTTTTTCTAATAATTGAATTACATCTTTTTTTGTCATTCCAATCACTCCATAAAAAGAAGACCAGGACATTTAACAAAGTAGCCTTGTCCTGACCTTATATCAGTTTTGTATTATAAATTTAAAATGTAAGACGAGAAAAATGGTGTATGAAATAAGATAAGTTTCCCTATGTACGCATGTTGTAAACTATGTTGTATCCACTCAATCGGATACAATGCTAGCACATATATGAATAACTGAAGAATAACGACAGCCATGACTACACTAATTAAACTACCAAAGCGTCTACTTATTTGATTTATCATTCGATACGTCACTATATTATCAAAAGTAATTATAATAAGATATAAAATCAACTTACATATTGAGGCAATGAGTAAAAATGCCATCACTTTATCAAAACGTTGCTGCAAATCATTAAAATGAAATGCATATGCCATATCATACGCAATCGTCTTTGGAAACGGTAAAAAGACAATTAATTGTTGACTTATACGTTGGTAAAATTGATGTGCTATGATAAATGACACTATCGTCGAAAATAAATGTAAACTATTTAACCATATTCCTCTTCTATACCCCATGATAAGACTATATACAATAATGATAATGATCGTTAAATCAATAATCATCTATTCTTCTCTTTGCTTTAATTGTTGTATTTCTTGTAATAATTTACGATTTTCTTCTTCTAGTTTAACCTTTTCATGCATAATGTTTACTGCAGTTAGAATTGATTTTCTAGTGGTATCCAATCCGGTTGATTTACGTCCCATTTCTCTTAATTTTTCATCTACTAAATGTGCTACATAACGAATATGCTCCGGGCTGTCCTCACCAATGATGGTATAATTCTGATCGTTAATCGTGACATTGATTCGATTTTTAAATTCTCCCATAGCAATAACTCCTGACATTATTTATTCTTAAAGCTATCAATGGTTACACGTAGATAACCACATCGTCTCGTACTTCAATTGAATGCAATTCTTACATAATTTATTAAGTAGAATATCACAACTAATTATACATTAGGATATGTTGTTTGGTAAGTAGCGATTACGGAATCGTTATAAATAATACATCTAACACACGTTATCTATTCTGAAGTGTAATCATAATATGTTATGCTTATCTATGTTTTATTATATTTTGAAAAGTGAGGTCAACTAGCGTATGGCAAACGTCGTTCATAAATTATCAGAATCTGAAATCCAAGACTTATTACAACACATTACATTTGAAACATCACAATTACCTCCAGGCATGAAGGCACGGACGAAATATAATCAAGCTGTAATTAATATATACAATTCAGGTAAAGTCATGTTTCAAGGTAAAAATGCAGAAGCTGTCGCACAACAGTTGCTTCCAGGACATTCAACCTCTTCTACCAAACCAACAACGTCTCAACAATCATCTGACCAAACATTGGCCTATAATCATTTTAATTGTATTGGTAGTGACGAAGCAGGTAGTGGCGATTATTTTGGACCTTTAACTGTATGTGCCGCTTATGTTTCAAAAGAGCATATTCAAATTTTAAAAACGCTAGGTGTGGATGATTCCAAAAAATTAAGTGATCAAAAAATAATTGAGCTGGCCGAACAATTAATCACATTTATTCCGCATTCTTTATTAACATTGGATAATCCCAAATATAACGATAGACAAGCGATAGGTTGGTCACAAGTTAAAATGAAAGCTGTACTTCACAACGAAGCTATTAAAAATGTAACGCAAAAAATAGACTGCAATGACTTAGACTACATCGTGATTGATCAATTTGCTGTACGTGGTGTTTACCAACGTTACGCATTAAGCGCACTCCCCTATCCAGATAAAACAAAATTCGAAACTAAGGGGGAATCTAAATCATTAGCAATTGCAGCTGCGAGTATTATTTCTCGATATGCTTTCGTTAAACATATGGATCATATATCACATAAAATGAAACAAGTAATTCCTAAAGGGGCCAGCAATAAAGTAGATTTGATAGCCGCGCAAATCGTTGATAAACATGGGATTGAAACACTAGATGCGATTTCTAAGAAACATTTTAAAAATCGTGATAAAGCGCAACATTTAGTGACTAAAAAGTATCAATAAACATTAAAAAGCTAGGATAAACTAATAAGATAAAGCTAATTTGAAAATGCACAGTAGCTGACTGATTTGAAAACGCGCTTAAATCATTTTTTCAAACCTAGTCAACATTCTAGCGAGGCCCCAGCAAAGAGCATTTCACTAAAAATCATACACGCAAAGTAAGATGGGAGCGGGACAATGAATTGATTTAAATTTCTGTCCCGCTCCCTTTCCTACGATTATCTAATTGTAGCGCCTTGTGCTTGTAATGCTTCTAAAATCTTATCGTGAACTTTAGATACTCGTTCATCAGTTAATGTATCTTCAGTATCTAGATAATTCAAACGAATTGCTATTGATTTTTTACCTTCTTCTAAATGTTCACCTTCATAAACATCAAATACTAATGTACTTTGTAAGATATCCTCACCATTATCATGAATGGTTTGTTTTAATTCTGAAGATGGCACTTCATGATTGACTTCTAACGCAATATCACGTGTTACGCCAGGGAATCTAGGAATTGGCGCGTAATTAATGTATCCTACTGCTACGTCCATCATTGCATCATAATTTAATTCGAACACATACGTACGTTTTAAATCATTATCTGCAGCAACTTGTGGATGCAATTCACCAATAAAGCCAATTTCTTTGCCTTCTAACGACACAATTGCTGTGCGCCCTGGGTGTAAACCTTTAATTTCTCCTGCTTTATAGCTCAATTCTAAGTTTAATTTTTCAGCTACTCGGTCTACAACACCTTTGGCGATAAAGAAATCAATTTCTTCTTTTTTACCTTGCCAAGCATTAACAACATATTCTCCCGTTAAAATACCACTTAGATATTCAATCTCATCTGGAAGTTCTCCTTCACCATTGCCAAAGAAAACACGACCAATTTCATATAATCTCACATCTTTATTTTTACGTGCGACATTATATGCAGTTGCTTCAATTAAATGCGGTAATAAACTTTGACGTAACGTTGCGTGTGCTTCACTCATCGGCATTAATAAACTGATAGTTGGACGTTCTTGTAATGCAAAGTCTTTCGCATGTTCTTTAGACACTAATGAATATGTGATGGCTTGGTTTAATCCAGCACCTTCAAGCGTTTCTTTAACTGTACGAGTTTTATGTTGACGATCTGTTAATTCTCCACTTGTAACTTCTCCGAAAATCGGTAATGATGAAGGGATTTCATCGTAACCGTAAATACGTGCAACTTCTTCAATTAAGTCTTCTTTAATTGAAATATCTTTACGACGTGACGGCACATTAACCGTTAATGTATCATCATTTTGTTGCGTATCAAATCCTAATTGTTCAAAGATTGCTTTAATTTCATCACTTGATAAATCAAAACCAATCGTTTGATTCACTTTATCAGCTGTAATATCAATTGGTGTCACAAATGAACCTAAGTCACCTGCTGATACTCTATCTTGTAGTACTTCACCAGAAGCATATTCTTGCAATAAGTAACATGCTCTGTCGACCGCTTCATCGACAAATTCCGTTGCAATACCTTTCTCGAAGCGACTAGAAGCTTCACTACGTAAATTTAAACGGCGTGAAGTATGACGAATTGAAACTGGATCGAATATTGCGCCTTCAATCACTACATTGGTCGTTTGGTCTGTTACCTCTGAGAAGTCTCCACCCATTACACCAGCTAATGCGATAGGTTCTTGCCCATTCGAAATAACGATATCAGTGTCCACTAATGTGCGTTCAGTATTATCTAATGTTGTCATTACTTCATTATCTTTAGCTTGGCGTACGATAATGTCTTGAGAACCGATATGGTCTTGGTCGAACATGTGTAATGGTTGGCCATATTCTAATAATACATAGTTTGAAATATCAACAACGTTATTAATTGGACGAATACCTGCTTTAATTAAACGTGCTTGCATCCATATTGGAGATGGTGCGATGGTTACATTCTTAACAACACGCGCACTATAATATGGCACCTTTTCAGGGTTATCAATTGTAACTGATAATTCATCTAAAGCAGAAGTTGCAATTTCATTACTTTCAGTTGACGGTTTCGTCATTTCAGTTTGATATAACGCTGCCACTTCGTAAGCTGTACCAACCATACTTAATGCATCAGCACGGTTTGGTGTTAAATCAAATTCCATTACTTGGTCATTTAAATATAACGCAGTTAAAGCATCTGTACCTGGTTCAACTTCATTAGGAAAAACAAAAATTCCATTCTCATATGCTTTAGGTACTATATTGCTTGAAATACCAATCTCTTGTAATGAACAAATCATACCTTCAGAACGTTCACCACGTAATTTAGCGCGCTTAATTTTAATGCCTCCTGGTAAGCGACCACCCACTTTCGCTACAATAACATGTTGACCGGCATCTACATTCGGTGCACCACATACGATTTGAACCGCTTCTTCTTCACCAATGTCTACTTGGCAAATGTTTAATTTATCTGCATCGGGATGTTTTTCTTTTGATTGAACATAACCAACCACTAAATTTTTAATATCTTTTGTATAATCAATAATGTCATCCACTTCAATCCCTGTACGGGTAATACGCTCAGCTAAATCTTCAACCGAAACATTTGCGTTAACGTAATCTTTTAACCATTCATTTGAAATCAACATTATGCTTCACCTCTATCTTCAACAGCTTTAAATTGCTCAAGGAATCGAACATCATTTGTATAGAAATGACGAATATCTTCAATGCCGTATTTCAACATAGCGATTCGATCAGGCCCCATACCAAATGCGAAACCAGAATATTCATTTGAATCGAAACCGGCCATTTCAAGTACATTTGGATGTACCATACCCGCACCTAAAATTTCAATCCATCCTGTATGTTTACATACGTTACAGCCTTTACCTTTACATTTGAAACATGATACATCCACTTCAACAGAAGGTTCAGTGAATGGGAAGTAGCTAGGACGTAATCGAATTTCACGGTCTGCACCAAATAATTTTTTCGCTACTAATTCTAATGTTCCTTTCAAGTCACTCATTTTGATATTTTTATCAACTACTAATCCTTCAATTTGAGTAAATTGATGACTGTGTGTCGCATCATCTGAATCACGACGGTAAACTTTACCAGGACAAATAATTTTAACTGGTCCTTGTCCATTACGTTTTTCCATTGTACGTGCTTGTACAGGAGATGTATGTGTGCGCATCAAGATTTCATCAGTGATGTAGAAACTATCTTGCATATCACGTGCTGGATGCGATTTAGGTAAATTTAATGCTTCAAAGTTATAATAATCTTGTTCTACTTCATAACCATCAACAATTTCATAACCTAATCCTAAGAATAAATCTTCAATTTCTTCTACTGTTCGTGTTAAAGGATGTTTAGAGCCAATACTGATTTGACGACTTGGCAAGGTCACATCAATGGTCTCTTCTGCTAATTGTTGATTTAGTTTTTCATTTTTTAGAAGTGTTTGTTTTTCGTCTAATTCAGTTTGAATGGTTTGACGTAATTCATTCACTTTTTGCCCATATGCTGGCTTTTCTTCATTCGGTAAATCTTTCATAT
Organism: Staphylococcus sp. GDY8P57P; assembly: GCF_017892585.1. Classification (NCBI taxonomy): domain Bacteria; kingdom Bacillati; phylum Bacillota; class Bacilli; order Caryophanales; family Staphylococcaceae; genus Staphylococcus; species Staphylococcus sp. GDY8P57P. The sequence continues at coordinate 199,671 of NZ_JAESLK010000018.1, forward strand.
TTTTCATCAAGCCACTTACTGAGCCTTTTTTACCTAAATATTTAACTTTTACATCTTGTAATTCGCGTTCATTTTGAGCTTCATTAATATCAACAAGTGCTTGTTGTTTTAAATCAGCCATAGAATCGTTTTGTGTCATTGACTTACACCTCTTATTTTATGTTCACTTTGTGTTTTACTATTTTATTCATAAAAAAAGACTTCCATCCCAATAACTGGGACGAAAGTCTTTCCGTGGTACCACCCAAATTTATGCTTACGCATACACTTGCAAACGTTGTTAACGAAGACATACTCCGACTTAAATTTCTTTAAGTAACCAAAAAGATGAAAGAAACTAATTCGTGTTGGAGTGAATTACAGTCACGTTCACTCTCCCTGTACAACACGTTCTATTAGTTAAAGTCTTTTTATCGGTTATATTTTAAATTTTTATGCATTGATTTACCAATTTACATTATTCGTTGTGTATCTCTAAGTATAGCCGATTTTAATTCTCAGGGTCAACCTTTCAAATGATAAAGTAATATACTACCTGCGATGGCTACATTCAAACTTTCCGCTTTACCATAAATCGGGATTGTTAAATTTTGTGTAGTTTCATTTAACAATGCTTTGTTAACGCCTTCGCCTTCATTACCTAGTAATAAAGCAAACGTTTCTTGAGAAGCTACTTCTTTATAAGGTTGCGCATTTTCAAGTGCCGTACCATACACAGGACCATTAAAGTCAGTTATAAACGTCTTCAAATCTGTAGTAATTACTGGGATATGGAAGACACTGCCTTGACTTGCGCGTAAAACTTTATCTTGATAAGGGTCAGCCGTACCCTTTTCCATAACAATTAAATCAATGCCTGCTGCATCAGATGTTCGAATCAAAGTCCCTAGATTCCCTGGATCTTGAATTCTATCAATTAACAATACTTGTTTGGCTTGGTTAATGTCATATTCTGGCTTTTCAATTACAGCGAAAAATCCTTGCGGTGTAATCGTACCGGATAGTGATTCAGCCACTTTCATATTAATTTCATACGTTTCTTCCGCGTAATCTATAAGTGCCTCATCTGTTCTATTTGGTTCAATCACAAATAATTGTTTAATCACGATGCCACTTTGGTATGCTTCGTCAATAAGATGAATGCCTTCAATGAGTGCATGTCCTGTTTTATCACGATCTCTTTTTTTCTTTAATTTATTCGCATTTTTTATTTTATTATTTTGAACTGACGTAATTTGTTCCATAATTATCTCCATTATTGTAGCTAGATTGTTTTGTTTACACATTTATATTAACATAATCAAATTGATTATAATGAAGCCTTTATTATAATGCGTAAATTCATTACATTTTAAAGCACATTGCATTTAACGCTTTAATTATCGATAAAAAAAGGAAGCAATGAACAAATTAAAATTGTTCATGCTTCCTTCAAATTCATACGTCGATTATTTAGAAACGACTTCTTCACCATTGTAAGAACCACAGTTTTTACATACGCGGTGAGATAATTTGTATTCGCCACAGTTTGGGCATTCAGTCATACCAGGTACTGAAATTTTGAAGTGAGTACGACGTTTGTTTTTTCTAGTTTTAGACGTTCTTCTTTTTGGTACTGCCATGATATATCCTCCTTAATATTAAACACATATCTTAAGTGTTAGGTCATTAAATCATTATACAATAATTTAAAACAACCTGCTATTACTCTTTATCGTATAATTGTTGTAATTTTTGAAGCCTAGGATCAACTTGTTGCGTTTGGGAATCATTATTGTCTTTTTCTTTTTCAAGTTCGATCATTTGATCTTCGTCAATAACTTCCCAACCATTACCTTCTGTAAGCATTTGATCGCTATTCTCAGAATATGCTCTCATCGGTTTCTCAATGATAACCAACTCTTCAGCAATGTTTCGAATGTTAATCATACCATCAGTCGCTAGATGATAATGTTCATCTTCTTCAACTTCTTCATCGGTATAACTATCATAACCTTCTAAATCAAATATTTCAGATGTACGCACGTCTAAAGGAACTTCTACAGGTACAAGCGTACGTGCACAAGGCATTGTATACGTTCCAGTTAAATGCATATCTGCAATAACTTCATTTGATTTAACAGTTAATTCACCTTCAACATTGATTTCTGATAAATCAATCAAGCCTAAGGGTTCTATTAAATGTTCAAAATTCGCCGTTTGATTAAATTCAAATGGTTTATCTTGATATTTTCTTAATTGCGTTATTGACCATTTCATATGGCTTCACCTCTAACAAACACAAAATTTATTTTAACTTTACAAGTATAAGTTGTCAAGATTTTTTCTTAACATACTTTCTTCTGTTACAATACTAATAATGAATACTGAGAGGATGAATTGCAAATGAAAAGTGTTGGACTGATTTCTGAATATAATCCATTCCATAACGGTCACTTATATCATGCCCAACAATCTAAGTTACAGTCTAATGCTGAAATCGCTATTGCAATCATGAGCGGCAATTTCGTTATGCGTGGCGAACCTGCAATCTACAACAAATTTTTACGTACTAAGATGGCTTTATCAGGTGTAGATTTAGTCGTTGAACTCCCAACCATTGCCAGCCTATCATCTAGTGATTATTTTGCAACATTTGCAATTAAAGTCGCTCACTATTTAGATATTGATACGATAGCATTTGGCAGTGAAATTGATGATCTTGCACGCCTTGAAAAGGTAGCAGCAAACATCAATGCACTTGAACAGTCATCACTTTTTCAAGATTTAATTAAGCAAGGCAATCATTATGCCAAAATTATTGATGACTTGGTTGAGGACCCCGATGTCTTACGCTCACCGAATAATATACTAGGTGTCGCATACATAAAGGCAATCAATACCATTGATCCGACGATTACTAAAATTGCTATTCAACGCCAATCTGCAACGCATCATGATCAAGACATTAAACATGACACATTTGCAAGTGGCTCAGCTATAAGACGAGCCTTAATAAATAACGATAATATTTGGAAGGATGTTGTACCATCCAATATAACTTGCCTATATGAGAAACCACACCTATTAAAGCAACAGACATTTAATTTTATTAAATATAATATTTTGAGTCGTTCTTCTACAGAATTGTCACAAATTTATACAATGTCCGAAGGCTTTGAACACCGACTTAAAGCAAATATTCAAAGTGCACCGGATTTTGACACATTGATGTCATTAGTTAAGACCAAGCGTTTCACATATACGCATATTCAACGTGTATTGATGCAATTATTGTTGAACATAAAGAAAGATGCGTTCAAAGAGGATATTGAGGGCGTACGTATTTTAGGAATGACACCTCAAGGGCAACAATATTTAAAGTATTTAAAAAAGAAATTCCCAAATCGTTCTTATGTGACAAATATAAATAAGAAGACAGCCACTTTATTTGAAAATGAAATTAAAGCGACACAAATTTATAATTTACTATCCGGTCAAATAGCTAATGATTTTAATACCCCAGTGATTATTAACAAAAGTAGTATGTAAGAGAATGTTTTAAGAAGGGATTGGGACAGAATACTTGTAAAATTCGACGTCCCACCCCAACTTTGCTTTGCTTGTAGAATTTCTTCATGAAATTCTCTTTGTTGAGGCTCCGACCCCCAACTTGCTTTGCTTGTAAAATCACTTTCGTGATTTTTTGTGTTGGGGCCCCGACCGCAAGGTTGACTAGAACTAAAAAAGCTTGATTCAAGCGCCTTATCAGTTCAGTCAGCTACTGCAAATTTGCAAAATAGCATCATTATATTATTTATGTCCTAATCTATTCTCAAGGAATTATTTCCTAGACTCTTGCAACTTATCCAAGCACTAAGTTTAAGTTTCTAATGTGATTAAGATTGCTTTAATCTTTAATATTATTTTTTAAACTTTTCTTTCAAAGCTTTCTCTACATTAGGTGGTACAAAATCTGAAATATCAGCTTTATATTGCGCCACTTCTTTTACAACGCTTGAACTTATAAAAGAGTAGTTCGTACTTGTCATCATATACATCGTCTCTACATTACTATTTAATTTCTTATTCATTGATGTTAAACGTAATTCGTACTCAAAATCACTAACTGCTCTTAATCCTCTAATGATTGTTTGAGCACCGATTTTATCACAAAAATCTACTAACAAGCCGTTATAATTATGTACTTGAACATTAGATAAGTGTTTAACAGATTCTTCTATTAATGCCATTCGCTCATCAATATTAAACGTTCCAGTTTTATTACTATTCTTTAGCACACAAATATGCAATTCATCAAAGCGCCCTGCACTGCGCTCGATAATATCAATGTGTCCATATGTAATAGGATCAAAACTACCTGGAATGACTGCTTTCGTTTTAGCCATTTTGCTCTCCTTTTTCTAATAACAAAGTATCAGTAAGACCATAGTGATATTGTTTAATCACTTTGAATCCATTTGTGTTGATTTGTTCATGGTTGCTAAACTCACAAATGATGATACCATTTTCTTTTAATAAATTAAACTCTGCAATCTGCTCCAAAGCTTTATCAATTAATCCTTTATTGTATGGTGGGTCAAGGAAGATATAGTCAAATTGAATGTCTCGTTTATTTAAAGCTTTTAATGCTCGATCCGTATTGTTTTTATAAACTTCCGATTGTTCACGTAAATCTAATTGCTTTAAATTTGCTTGGATTACTTTAACAGCTTTAAAATTTTGGTCGACAAAAATGACCTTCTCCATACCACGAGATAATGCTTCGATACCTAATGCGCCACTTCCGGCGAACAGGTCTAATCCCAAACCGTGTACGTCTTGTAAACTATTAAAAATCCCTTCTTTTACTTTATCCATAGTTGGACGTGTATTACGACCTTCTAAACTTTCTAGCGCTTTACTTTTATGTTTACCAGCAATAACTCTCATCTTGACTTACACTTCCATTTCTCAAGGTTATTTATTATAATTTGTTGTAAAAAAGGAGAAAGATTATATTATGAAACAGTCATTTATTGTTTTAGGTGAAGGATTAACAGACCTATTTGAATTTAATACATTAATCGAATACAATCATCTTCGAATCAGTAAAATAGTATATTTTCATACACCACAATCTTCAAAACAACTTTCGTCAGTAGCGTTGATTATGAACCCTACTTCAGGCAATCATTTTCAAGCAATGTACATCATGCTTAATGCACTTAAATATCCATATCCTAACAGTAATAAAAAATTTGAACTCATAAATAATCAAGCAAATCAATATAATATCCCTATATTGGGCGTAGATGTACAACCACCAGAAGCGTTCCACACTTTGGACCAATATTTTAAATATTTAATTAGTGTCTTACGACTACAAAATTGGATTCCACCTATGCAGTAAAGGCGTTAGCTATGTCATTATGTAGTCAGAGAACCACTAAAATGAGACATCCGATGATTGTAATCGTCGCGATTTAGAATAATAATTTAAATAACAATTTATAACATTTCATGCTTTTCTTTCTCGTATGTTTTTTTCAAATATTTATAAGGTGATCCATCTATATTAACAACATACTTAAGTTTCATTAATTTATGAACAATTGCGTCTGCGTCGTTCTCATTAACATACAACACTACATATTTACGTTGTTTATTTGTATAAATGATATGACCATACTTTCTAATTTGACGTTCATGCTTAATATGTTTTAAATAGATAATCAAACTCACTCTAGGAATCAATTCCATACTATACACACTCCATTTATTATGCATAATAACTATACCATGTCTATTTATTTTATAAAATCCTTAAAACGATATCTTGCATACCTGTTGATTAAATATCTATTTACTTTTGCGTTAGTGCAAAGTTTGGTACGCTTAATTCAATAATTACGAGGAGGCGTTATAAATGACGAATAAAAAAAGATGGGCGCTCAATTTAAGTTTAGCGAGTGTTAGTTTTTTAGGTAGCTTATTTTTTATAAATAAAAGCAATAAAACAGAACATACGAAGGAAATACCTAAGTTCTTTAGTGGTCAAGCACCATATATCTTTGCTCATAGAGGTGGCATGGCGGTCAGACCTGAACAAACTCAATTAGCATTTGATAACGCCGTTGCATACAACTTAGATGGTTTTGAAACGGATGTTCGACTGACTAAAGATGAAAAATTAATCGTCTTCCATGATGCAACTGTAGATCGTACTACAAATGGCTCTGGCAAAGTGAGCGACCATAGTGTTGCAGAATTGAAACGCTTAGATGCTGGTTATCATTTTAAAGATATAAATGGTCTATTCCCATATCGTGGTCACAATGAAGCTAAAATTTTAACTTTTGATGAGCTGTTAAAAATGTATCCCAACATGTATATCAATGTTGATTTAAAAGACGCACCTGATAGCTATGAAGGCACCGTTGCACCTACAAAAATGTATGAAGATATCATTAATAACAACGCACAAGATCGCGTACTTGTAACTAGTTTTTATAAAGAACAAAATGATCGTTTTAGAAAGATAAGCAATGGCCAAGTAGCGATTGGTGCGAGTCAAAAAGAAGTAGCAGAAGGCTTTATTAAGTTTAACACTGGATTGGGTAACACATATCAACCTGTTGCTGATACATTTCAAATGCCTATTCAATTTAAAGGCATTCCCTTAACTTCTAAACGTTTCATTCAATGGTTAAACGTTTTAAATATTGTGCCTGGTTTTTACGGCATCAATAGTACTGACTTAATGGTTGATTTATATCGTAAAGGAGTTCACACATTAGTGACTGACCGTCCTGATTTAGGACAACAATTTAAAGCAAGCCTTCAAAGCAATAAATAAAATACTTTAAGATAATGTAAAACTGGGAGTGGGACAGAATTCTTTTTAGATTCGTCGTCCACTCCCAACTTGCTTTGCTTGTAGAATTTCTTAGTGAAATTCTCTTTGTTGGGGCCCCACCCCAACTTGCTTAGCTTGTAAAATCACTTTCGTGATCAAGGATGACTAGAACTGAGAAAAGCTTGATTTAAGCGTCTTCTCGGTTCAGTCAGCTACTGCGAAATTGCAAAATAGCATATTTATATTATTTATGTCCCAGCCTCATCTTTTATTACAAACTACAATTGCATGTGCCACCCGTTGCACAACCATCATGACCAGTCTTAAAGAATGGATTTCCCGCTTCTATTTTTACATTTTGCGAAACTGACAGCGCAATCTTGCTTACTACTTCATCTATTAAATTCTGTAGTGATACTTCTTTAGATTTATAATCCATAACCACAGGCAACATTTCATAAGCTCTTTTACGTCGTCTTGTTTCTAACATGACTTTTTGATAATCGGGGTGATATTTTCCAAACCGCATTACCTCATCATAAGCAACCTTAGATTTCAAGAAGGCTTGGTACATAAGATGGGCTTCATCATCTTGATTTAATCTCTCTTGAGCTTCCCGAAAATCATGATACAGTTCTGATTGAACAATCATATCCGAAAGGCCTTCGATGTCATCAAGGATTGACATTGTTTCTTCTGTATACAATGCATAGTCTCCTTTCTAAATTAGATTATTTTTCTAAGAAAATAAGTGAATAGTAATCTTTCATGACTTCTCCACCCATTTCTTCATATTTAGTATTTAGCATTCTAGAACGGTGCATATCAGAATTCATCCAACTATGAATTAATGTTGGTACATCATCAAAATCATACCCAACATTTTGACTTGTCGTAGTAAATGAAATATTCTCATTACTTAGTTGGCTTTTTAACGCATCCTCTGTAAACTCAACATCATTAGAACCCGTTGCTTCGTATAAATTTACTGATGCAATATGAGCAATATCTGAGTTAACTTTTAACGGTTTAATGTTTTTTAACTCTCTCATCTCATTAGTAATTTCGTATAACGTCATTAATTGGTTCGGGTTTTGTTCATAAGGCAGTTTATCTTTCTGAGCATTATTAAAATTATCTCCTTTATCATCTTCTTCAGTCTCATTAGCTAAAGGATATGGTTTAAGAAATGCTAGTGTCTCTTTATCTAGAAAGCGAATGCCCATAATTTGATTAGATTGTTGATCGACATACACTTGTGCATACACATTCCCATATTTTATTAATGTTTGTGTCTTGATATCTTCATCAGACAGTTCAAAATTATAACGTTGGCCATCCACTTTAATGGAAGGGTCGGGATTAATACTTGTATTTTCAAAGATACGTGACGCACTCTCGTTAATCTTTAAAGGTGCAACATTTGCTTTATTACCTGTAGCATAAACTGACTTTATTTTATGTTCTTTAGTTGAAACGATATAATATTGCTTATCTTTTTTAAAGACATAATTCATATAATGGCCTCTAAACGGATATGTACGACTTGCTTGGCCAAATTTATCAGTTAGCGTATCTATATCTTTACCAATCCATGTACCTACCCCTTCCTTAGGTGCAGGATTTTCAGTGGTATTATGCGTCTTAGGTGTTTGATCTGAATGATTGGTTGACACGGTTTTATTTGGGTTCTCTAATACATCAAATTTAAGTCTTGGTGAGTAAAATAAATAAATAAGAAATAAAACTAAAAATATTACACCTAAAACTTTAATAACTAATTTTGCCATCTTTCACCCACCTATTTTGAATTATATCTATTGTACAAAATAACTAATTTACTAATCAAGATATCCTACTTAAGATGACTTGTGGCATACCCCGTTTTCTTTTTGTTATTAACATTCTCATATTAAAAAAAGGGAGTAGGGTAGAATTCTTTTTGAATTCATTGCCCCACTCCCGCAAGTATGTCCAGTATAAAGAAGCGCTACTTTATAGTGCTTTCTCTTACAGTATACTGCTACGATATTGCTAGGTAGTTACCATAAATTATGTTGTCTGCTTATAATGATATAAATTGATTATAGGCCTAATGTAGCTTTAATCAATGACGTTGTTTCTCCACCTGGGTAAAATACATACAGTAGTAAGTAAACCGCTACACCAGTAATCGCTGTAAAGAACCAAATAATTGATGCAATTGGTCCTGCTTTTCTATGCCAATTAAACTTATCTTTGAATGCTGTAATGATTTGAACTAACCCAAGAACGCCACCAATTGTAGCTAAATTAATGTGGAATATTAAAAATATTTTATAATACGTTCTAACTGAATCTGGTCCCCCAAAATCTGTATTACCTATAAATACCGTTCTTGATGCATAGATAATAAAGAAAGTTAATGCAAAAATTGCTGCCCATAACATTGTTTTCTTGTGCTTATCTATATCTCTATGCCAAATTTGCCACCAACCAATGGCAACAAAAATAGCACTTATCACAATACAACTTGTACTAATCGTTGGTAGAATTGGTAAATTCATATGTTTCATCCTTATTTAATTTGTATATTTTAAATCATTTTTATAAGTGAGATAACAACAACTAAAACGAAAAATACTACTAAATAATTTAGAGAGTATATAAACATTTTTGTTGCCCATTTAGTTTGATCTGTATTTCTCTTAAATGACGTTAAACCTATATAAAGCCAACCTAAATTGAGCAATGTTCCTAATACTACAAATGTTGTTCCAAGACTTGATAATAGGAATGGTAATGGAAGTAAAAATATTAACCATATAAACATACTTATTCTAGTACGTTTGAATCCTTTAACAGATGGTAACATAGGAATATTAGCTAATGCATATTCATCACTTCGTTTAATTGCTAAAGCATAAAAGTGAATTGGTTGCCAACAAAAAACAACTAAAAATAATGCAATTGCAACGAGACTTATATTTCCATCAATTGCAACCCATCCAATTAATGGTGGTACTGCACCTGGAAAACTTCCTACTACTGTATTCCAAGTTGTATGTCTTTTAGACCAAATTGAATAATAAGACACATAACCTACGATGCCGATAAGTCCTAGTACGCCTGATGGTACATTTAATAAGAATAAACAAGCTTCTCCTACTAACATCATACCAAAACTTAAAAATAATAAATTTTTATCTGAAATTCTATCATTAACTGTTGGTCTATTTTGTTTACTTGGCATTATACGATCAATGTCCTGATCATAATAATTGTTTAATGCACAAGCACCACCCATAATTAATGTTGAACCAATCAACATTAATAGAATTTGAGGTATTGACGATAGGAAGGAATGATTGGTCATCACAACTGCTAACCAAGCGCCTGCAAATGCAGGAATTAAGTTACCTTGGACCAATCCCATCTTAATAATCTGTTGTAACTCTTTAAACGATACACGGCTCGATGGTTGTGACAAAGTTTGCTCTTTGCTCATGATCCCCCTCCTTAAATTTTCCATATAATACTATGATATAGTAATTACTAAAAATTGACTAGTTTATATCAAATTTAATTGTGACACTTTAGCGACATTCTACTACACTAATTTTTTGTTAGTTCTTATTGTTGTATAATTATTTTAATAATATAATTTCAATAAAATAGACATTAATTAAGCGTAATCAATTGTATTTAGAAGATGCACTTAATTAATGATGGGGTGTATAACATTGTTTAATAAACGAAACCTTAAATGGTTATCTGTATTAGCAACTATCATAATGGCATTTGTACAACTTGGTGGTGCATTAGTTACTAAGACTGGCTCAGAAGATGGATGTGGATCATCTTGGCCTTTATGTCACGGTGCATTACTCCCTGACAATTTACCAATAGACACTATTATTGAATTAAGTCATCGCGCTGTCTCAGGTATCTCATTAATTGTTGTACTGTGGTTAGCTATTACTGCATGGAAACATATCGGCTATATTAAAGAAGTAAAACCATTAGCTATTATTAGTATCGCATTTTTACTTGTTCAAGCATTAATTGGTGCAGCAGCTGTTATTTGGCAACAAAATTCATATGTATTAGCGCTGCATTTCGGCATATCTTTGATTAGTTTCTCTTCAGTATTCGTTCTAATGCTGATCATATTTGAAGTTGATAAGAAATATGAAGCCGATGAATTATATATCAGAAAGCCTTTAAGAAGATTAACATGGATCATGACAGGCATTGTGTATGTAACCATTTATACTGGTGCGTTAGTTAGACATGCAAAGGCAAGTTTAGCTTATGGTGGTTGGCCGTTACCTTTCCATGATATTATTCCACATACTGAACAAGATTGGGTTCAATTTGCGCATCGTGGTATGGCATTTATTACATTTATATGGATTATGATTACATTTATTCACGCAGTTAAGAATTATTCTGAGAATAGAACGATACGATATGGATATACGACTGCGTTTATTCTCATCATATTGCAAGTCATTACTGGTGCATTATCTGTAATGACGAACGTAAATTTATTCATTGCCCTTTTACATGCATTATTTATCACACTATTGTTTGGTATGATTGCCTACTTCATTATGTTAATGCTACGTACCATTAGAAGTGAAAATAACAAATAACCTATCATATTAAAAAAGGAGATGTGAACCGTGTTATCACATCTCCTTTTTTTATTTATTGAATTGTTCTCTAACGTCAAAATGTCTTATTTTCAAGCAACTATTTAATTTAATCTGCTTTTTCAATCTCGATCAGTAGATCCCCTGTGGCAATTGCATCACCACTAACAACGGTTACTTGTTTGATTGTACCATTGAACGGTGCTTGAATTGTCGTTTCCATCTTCATCGCTTCTGTAATTAGTAGTGGTTGATTAACTTTTACTTCATCGCCAACCGCAACTTTTACCTCAGTAACCGAACCTGGCATTTGAGCACCGATATGACTTGGGTTTGATTTATCTGCTTTAGGTTTTAAGTTCGTATTTGTTTTAATATTTTCATCTTTAATCGAAATACGTCGCGCTTGTCCATTCATCACATAATAAATCGTTCTATAACCATTTTCATCTGGCTCACTAATCGTTTCAAGTTTAATGATCAATCGTTTACCCGTATCTATTTCGATTTCAACTGTTTCACCATTACGCATACCGAAGAAGAACGTTGGTGTATCTAATAACGATAAGTCACCATATTGTTGTTTCGTTTGAATATATTGATCAAATACTTTTGGATACAATACATAACTGATAACATCTTGTTCAGTCACTTCACCATAAGCTTTTGCTTCAAGTTCTTGTCTTATATCATCAAAATTTACAGGGGCTAAATATTCACCTGGACGTTCTGTTAATGGTTGTTGGCCCTTAAGGATGACCGCTTGGAGGTCTTTATTAAAACCATTGACCGGTTGACCGATGTCACCTTTGAAATAAGATACAACAGATTCAGGGAAATCTAACTTATGTCCTTCATTGATTACTGTTTCTTCATCCAAATCATTTTGAACCATATAAAGTGCCATATCACCTACAACTTTAGATGATGGTGTTACTTTCACAATATCTCCAAATAAGAAATTCACACGACGATACATATCTTTGACCTCGTGGAAACGTTCACCTAAGCCTAAACTTTTAGCTTGTTGACTTAAATTTGAATATTGTCCCCCAGGCATTTCATGTTGATAAATTTCAGTATTAGGAGATTTAATGTCACTTTCAAAGTCACTATAGTAAGGGCGCACAGTACTCCAATAATGACTGAGTTCTTCTAAGCCTTCAATATCTGCGCTTAAATGACGATTAAAGCCATTCAGTCCATAATAAAGTGAATTCGCACTAGGTTGACTTGTCAAACCACTCATAGATGCAACAGCTGTATCTATGATATCAACACCTGCATCTATCGCTTCTTTATAGATAAGCAGGCCATTTCCACTCGTATCATGAGTGTGTAAATGTATTGGTAAGTTTATCGCTGATTTTAATTCGCCGATAAGTTCATATGCTGCTTTAGGTTTTAATAATCCAGCCATATCTTTAATTGCTAAGATATGGAAGCCTTCACGTTCTAATTCTTTAGCTAAATTAACATAATATTCAAGTGTGAATACATTTGAACGTTCAGGATTTAAGATATCTCCTGTATAGCAAATTGCGCCTTCAGAAATTTTACCTGCCTTTTGAACCGCTTCATTTGCTACTTTCATTTGGTCGACCCAGTTTAATGAATCGAAAATTCGAAAGACATCTACGCCTGCATTTGCACTTTCTTTTACAAACTTTTCAATTACATTATCGGCATAGTTTTTATAACCGACTGCATTTGAAGCGCGTAATAACATTTGGAACAAAATATTTGGAATGGCTTTACGTAATCTTTCAAGTCGTTCCCATGGATTTTCCTTTAAAAAGTTATATGCGACATCAAATGTTGCGCCTCCCCACATTTCTAAAGAGAAACTATCTTTAAATACTTCAGCTGTTTTAGAGGCAATATTCATCATATCTTTAGTACGTACTCTTGTTGCTAAAAGCGATTGATGTGCATCACGAAATGTAGTATCAGTTACCAATACATCTTTTTGTTCACGAACCCAATTCGCAACTGCTCTCGGTCCTTCGTTATCAAGTAACTGCTTTGTACCATTCAATGAATTAATTTTTCTGTGAGACACTTGAGGTATCGTTGTTGATTCATAATCAGGTTTAGGTCTCTTTTCAACATTTGGGAAACCATTAATTGTGACATTACCGATATATTCAAGCGTTTTAGTACCACGGTCAAGTGTAGGTGCAATATTAAATAATTCAGGCGTTTGTTCGATAAATTTAGTTGTATAATCTCCACTTCGGAATTGATCATTTCGCATCACATTAATTAGAAACGGAATATTCGTTTTCACACCACGGATACGCATCTCGCGAAGAGAACGTTCCATCTTTTCTTCAGCTTGTTTAAACGTAACCGCGTGTGTCGATAATTTAACTAGCAATGAGTCGTAATACGGAGATATCTCTGCACCTTGGAAGCCATCTCCAGCATCTAATCGTACACCAAAGCCGCCACTTGAACGGTACGCGATAATTGTACCTGAATCTGGCATAAAATCATTGGTTGGATCCTCAGTCGTAATACGACATTGAATGGCATAACCTAATGATTGAATGTCTTCTTGTTGAGGCATAGAAATACGTTCATCAAACAAATTAGCACCATCAGCAACTAGAATTTGAGTTTTAACAATATCTATACCTGTAATCATCTCAGTTATTGTATGCTCTACTTGTACACGAGGATTAACTTCGATAAAGAAGAACTCGTCCCCTGATACTAAGAATTCTACAGTACCCGCATTCACATATTTGATATTATTCATCAATTGTAGTGCCGCATCACAAATTCGTTCTCTTAAATCATGAGATAATCCTACTGAAGGAGCTACTTCTACAACTTTCTGATGACGACGTTGTACCGAACAATCACGTTCATACAAATGCACAATATTACCATATTCATCACCAATAATTTGTACTTCTATATGTTTCGGATTGTCTATGTATCTTTCAATATAAACGTCACTGTTCCCAAAAGATTTTTCCGCTTCAGATTTGGCACGGTGAAACGCATCTTCCAATTCTCTTTCTTCACGAACAATACGCATCCCTTTACCACCGCCACCACTAGTGGCTTTAATCATTAAAGGAAAACCAGCATCTTTAGCAAATGCTTTGGCCGCTTCGAAACTTTCAATTGGTCCATCAGTACCAGGAATGACTGGTAAGTTAGCTTTAATCGCAGTCGTTCTCGCTTTAACTTTATCCCCAAACATATCCAAATGTTCTAAGTGCGGACCAATAAATTTAATACCTTCTTCTTCACAACGATGTGCAAATTGTTCATTCTCACTTAAGAAGCCATAACCAGGATGAATTGCATCCACACCAGCTCGTTTCGCCACATCGATGATACGTTCAATGTTCAAATAACTCTCAGCTGGACCCAAATCTTTGCCCACTAAATAAGATTCGTCAGCTTTATATCTATGTAAAGCATTTTTATCTTCGTTCGAATAAATTGCCACGGTTTTAATATTTAATTCTGTTGCTGCCCTAAATATTCTGATTGCAATTTCGCCACGGTTTGCTACTAATAATTTTTTTATATGTTTCAAAAAAGGCACTCCCCTTTTAAAGTTTGAATATTCTAACTAATTAGATAATAAAATTTTATACTAACTCAAATAATAAAGCTATCTTTATTTATGAAATGTGAGTTATAAAAATAGTAAAGTACTTATAACGCTTGAAAATAGGTATTGCATATATACCCTTTTCTAAAACGTATGTTCAGAGTATCATCAGGAAAAATTATCATTAGTCATAACTTTATATTATCACTTTAATAGATAATACTCCACCGACATCGACGTTTTATAATATTTTTCATAAAAATGTAAAAAACCTTTACATGAACTCTAATTCTATGTTCATGTAAAGGTAACGTTTATATTATTCACTTTATCTAGTTAAACCAATTTTTTGTTTTTTAGCTTTTTGTGATCGTTTTTCGTCCATTTTGATTTGTTTGGCAACTAGCAATAATAGACCCATTGCAATACTTAAACTTAACATTGATGAACCCCCAAAACTTATGAATGGTAATGGAACACCCGTTAATGGGATAGTTGCTGAAATACCACCTAAATTGACAAACGTCTGACTTCCGATATAACTTGCAACACCTACACAAATTAATTTATAAAAATAAGATGGCGTTTTAGTAGCTAATACGAAAGCGCGATAAACGATAAAGAATAATAAGCAAATTACAAATAATCCACCTACTAAACCAAGTTCTTCACAAATGACTGCGAAAATAAAGTCAGTATGTGCCTCTGGCAAATAGCCAAGTTTCATAATGCCATTACCTAATCCGCGTCCAAATAAACCACCATTACCTATTGCCATTAATGAATTGGTCAAATGGTAACCTGTACCAGCTTCAGAACTGAATGGGTTCATTAGTGTACTAAAACGGGCTTTCAAATAGTGTGGCATCATACCACTTGCTACAAAGAGTATAGCAATACCAACGAAACTACCAGCGATAAGTAAGACGGGTCCTTTGACTATTTTCTGAACACCAATGCCAGCAAAAATAAACATAGATACAATGATTATCATGATGAGCAATGTCTGTCCAATATCACCCTGTAATAATACTAAAAATAGACATACAACTATCAACACAAGTGGCGCAGTTATAACTTTAATTTTCTCTCTTACTTGTGGTAATTTTCGACTGATCACATATGAAATATATAATATGAATGCAATTTTCAACAATTCTGATGCTTGTAAGTTCATAAATCCAAGATTTATCCAACTCTTAGAACCGTTAATATTTTTACCTACAATAAGTGTTAAAAATAGTAACACGAAGATGATTATCATGATCCACTTCTGTGTTTTCGCTTGTTGTAATATTTTAATATTCAACATAAAAGCGATAAAGAATACGACAATAAAACTCATAATAACGTATATAAGCTGTCTATTGTAGAAATACGTACCAGATACTTCAAGTCCACCTGTTAACGTCCCTTTAGTTGCCGCAACCATACTTGCACTATATACCATAATCAAACCAAAGAGACACAAAATAACGTATGTAATTAATAATGGATAATCGATGAACTTAGCAGTTCTACCTATGTACCGAAATATATTTTTTAAATTACTCATAAAAATGATCATCCAATTCTAGATTTTTAAAACTATGGTCAATACTATTACATTTAAACATAATTTCTGTCTAAACTATTATATACTTTGTGCACATTATTTAACAAATATAAACTGATTAGAGATGCATCTAATTAACCTACTATTTCAACCTTCAATTTGATAAAGCGCTTAAAACATAAAATGGGAGTGGGACCGAATTCTTTTTAAATTCGTCGTCCCACCCCCGCAAGGATGACTAGAACTGAAAAAAGCTTGATTTAAGCGCATTTTAGTTCAGTCAACTACTGCGAATTTGCAAAATAGCATCTTCATATTATTTATGTCCCAGACTCACTATAGTGAGATAATTTATATGTAATAAAAATTACAATTAACTCAATTTATAAATGAAAAAGCAAATCATTAAAATTCACTTATATATTTAATCGATAGTTATTTTACATTAGTAAATGCTTCATGAAGTTTAGATAATTCTTTTTCTAAACGTAGCATTAAATTTTTGCCGTCTTCTTTATTGACTAAACCAAGTTTAACCGCAAAGTCAACTTCTTTTTGTAAACCAAACATTTGTGTGTCGAGAACTTCTTCATATAACGGGCACGAAGGTAAAGTTAAATTATCCATTTGAACTTTAATTAAATGTAAGATTCTATCAGCATCTTGATTTAATTGCTCATAAGCCACGTTACTCATTTTCGTTTGCTTCGGCATCACATACTCCCCCTATCATTAAATATCTTCATATCAAAAGTTTATCTTACTACTTTTTAAAAAGCAAGTTTATTCAGTGAATACATGAATTTAATTGTGATAAAATAATGACTAGAACGAAATTAGGGAGTGGGCAAAAAATGATTCAAATCAAAGGCTTAGTCAAGTTCCCTATCACTTTAGATAGTACAACTTGGATATTCGATGATAGAAAAGTAAAGATCGAAGATATTGAAAGCGGTGTGTTTGAAGGAACAAAACCTATTAAATTTGAAGATAATCGTGAATGGAACAGAGCCATTCTTGAAGGACAAACGAATCCTCCAACTTTAAATTCAGAAATAAAATATCGTAAACGTTCTGTATTAGAAGATTCTTTCGCTATCAAT
The DNA here is from genome assembly GCF_017892585.1 of Staphylococcus sp. GDY8P57P. Classification (NCBI taxonomy): domain Bacteria; kingdom Bacillati; phylum Bacillota; class Bacilli; order Caryophanales; family Staphylococcaceae; genus Staphylococcus; species Staphylococcus sp. GDY8P57P. The sequence goes on from NZ_JAESLK010000018.1 coordinate 217,381, forward strand.
ATGACACCTTTCTTCAAGAATGCAGAACCGCAAGATAATGCGACTGCAATTAAATTATTTAATGAAAATGATGCTATTGAAGTTCCAATTGACTTGTTACCTTATCTGTTCTTCCAATTTGCGAAAGACGGTAAACGAATGTATGATGATAACGCTGTAGATAGCTTTGTTTATAACCCAGATGAAAAAGATTACACGTATGAATTTAAATATGTTACGCATATAGAGGTGATCTAATTTGCGTGAAGTACAATGTATAATTTGTGATACGAAGGTTTTAATTGATGAACATACGGTTGAAGCCAAACGACTTCGCAATAACCCAATCAGAACATTTATGTGTGATGATTGTAAAAGTCGCCTAGATAGACCAAAGCAACGTCTGAATACACACCACACAGTAAATTTTAATCCAAATGATGGATTGTAATTATTTATAATTGATTAAAACTTTTATATTTCACATAATTAGCCAGCAAACGGTAGTGTTTACCTTCGTTTACTGGCTTATTTCATATCACATTATTCCACTTAATTACATTTAAAATACACAAACTAAAAAACCAGTAAATGATGCTTAGCACACATTTACTGGTTTTTGCATAAAATATTCTAAATTACAATTTAGATTTCAACGATGCTTATTCTTCTTGCATCATTTGTTTCACACGTTTAGCTTCTTTTTCACGTAATGATTTATTTAAAATTTTCTTTCTTAGACGAATACTTTGAGGCGTTACTTCAACTAATTCATCATCATTAATATATTCTAACGCTTCTTCAAGTGTAAGTATTCTTGGACGATTCATTGTTTGTGTTTGGTCTTTAGTAGCTGAACGTACGTTTGTTTGATGTTTTGCTTTAGTAATGTTTACTGTTAAATCATTTTCACGGTTATGTTCACCAACAATCATACCTTCATACACTTCCGTACCTGGTTCCATGAAGTTTACACCACGATCTTCTAAGTTGATGATCGCATATGCTGTTGCTTGACCTTGGTCCATAGAAATTAATGCACCATTACGACGACCACCAATTTGTGCTTTAACACGAGGTCTAAATTCTTCGAAAGTATGGTTAATAATACCATATCCACGTGTCATAGACATAAATTCAGTTGTATAACCAATCATACCACGTGCTGGTACCATAAAGATAAGTCGTGTTAACCCATTATCAGTTGTTGACATATCTAACATTTCACCTTTACGTGCACCTAGAGATTCAATGACTGATCCCGCATTTTCAGAAGGTACTTCACATTGAACGCGTTCAAATGGTTCACTTAGAACACCATCAATTTCACGTAAAATAACTTGAGGTTTAGATACTTGAAGTTCAAATCCTTCACGTCTCATATTCTCAATCAAGATAGATAAATGTAATTCACCACGTCCTGCAACGACCCATGTGTCTGGAGAGTCAGTTGGTGTTACTTTTAATGAAACGTCTGTTTCAAGTTGTTGATCTAAACGTTCTTGGATTTGACGTGCAGTAACATAGTCACCTTCGCGTCCAGCAAATGGTGAATTATTTACTTTGAATGTCATTTCAAGTGTTGGTTCATCAATACGTAACACAGGTAATGCTTCTTGATGATCAGTTGGTGTCACTGTTTCTCCGACGTTAATATCTTCCATTCCTGAAACCGCAATTAAATCACCCGCTTGTGCTTCTTCGATTTCTTCACGTTTCAAGCCAAAGTAACCAAAGATTTTAGTGACACGGAAATTCTTAACAGTACCATCTAATTTAATAAGCGATACGTTGTCACCTACGCGCATTTTACCTCTGAATACACGTCCGATACCAATACGTCCTACGTAGTCATTATAATCCAATAATGCGACTTGGAATTGTAACGGTTCATCATGATTGTCGATTGGTGCAGGTACATAATCAATAATTGTTTCATATAAAGACTGCATGTTTTCATCTTGTTTTTCTGAATCAAGACTAGCAGTACCATTTACAGCAGATGCATATACTACTGGGAAATCTAATTGTTCATCATTTGCTTCTAACTCGATGAATAAATCTAATACTTCATCCACTACGCCTTCAGGTCTTGCTGATGGTTTATCAATTTTATTTACAACCACAACAGGTTTTAAGTCTTGTTCTAGTGCTTTTTTAAGCACAAAACGTGTTTGAGGCATTGTACCTTCATAAGCATCGACAACAAGTACAACACCGTCTACCATTTTCATAATACGTTCTACTTCGCCACCAAAGTCAGCATGTCCAGGTGTATCTAAGATGTTTATTCTTGTACCTTTATAGTCAATCGCAGTATTTTTAGCAAGAATTGTAATACCACGTTCTCTTTCTAAATCATTAGAGTCCATTGCTCTTTCGTCAACATGTTCGTTCTCTCTGAAAATACCAGATTGTTTAAGTAATTCATCTACTAATGTAGTTTTACCATGGTCAACGTGCGCAATGATTGCAATATTACGTACATCTTCTCTTCTATTAGTCATTTTATTATTCCTTTCTCGAGTAAACTCCCACTTTTAATTACAACTTTTTTATTATATCATATTATTAGTAAAAGATAACAAAAAGGTGGGGTATGGGATGGAAAAACCTAAGTCTAAAGGTATATTTTGGTTGCTATCCATTATAGCAGTAATATTTTTAGTGCTTTTTAGTTTCAGCGTTGGTGCTGGTAGTATTCCAATGATGATTTTAACATTTATACTTTTCATTGCAACTTTTGGCGCTGGTTTCACGCTTAAAAAGAAGTACCGTGAAAATGACTGGCTTTAATATAATAAAAATGTCTCGGTAGTACTATTTGGAAGATGCACATCTTTCAAAGTTGACTGACCGAGACATTTTTTATTTTTTGAAACGTTGATGCAATTCTGTTAAAACGGCGTTATTCGGATTTAAATAATCAACCAAAATTTCATTATGCGTCGTCTTATTTCCAACTAGAACAGAATTAGCACTTTCTATTGTCAGTGGTTCACCTAATAAATTACTTCCAACGCCACCAACTTCATTTAAAACAATTAAGCCACCTGCAAAATCCCAAGGTTGCAACCTTGGCGTAATATATGCAGCCAATTGTCCCTTAGCAACACTTATAATTTCTAAAGCTGCACTTCCAAATGCTCTACAACTTCTTGCTTGATTTACAATTTCTGAAAAAATTGGTCCCATTTTAGGTTTGGTAATCCAATTGGGATTAATACCTATTAAGCTTTGCTTTAAATGCGTATCATTTAATGGTTTTAATTCATGCTTATTCTCAAATGCACCCTCGCCCACTTTCGCATGATAGAGGACATCTTTCATCACGTCATAGACTAATCCAGCATATGGCTTACCATCACGATAAATACCTATTGATATCGCAAAGCCTTCTTGCTGGTGAACAAAATTGAGCGTTCCGTCAATTGGATCGACAACCCATACTACACCTTTGACGTCTTCCATATTATGACCATGTCCTTCTTCACCAATTACACGATGATCAGGATAATTTCTTAGTATGGCATCATAAATATAATTCTCAGTTGCTTTATCCACATTCGTAACTAGATCATTCGGGTTTGACTTCGTTTCAATACTCAGTTCTTCTTTCATCATAAATCTTACTTTATTACCCGCTTCTAATATCAAACCTTGAGCAAATTCGTATAGTGACATATCATCATCTCCTGTTGTTTCCTATTATACAGAATTTTAGTCAATATAATCTACACATCTTTGTATACCTTATTATAATGAGTTTAAACGCAAATAATCTCAATTCAGCATTTGGATAGATTCAGTCAATCTGTGCTACAATAACGGTAAATTATTTTCTGAAAAGGAGCAACGCTAATGACACAATATACATTTAAACCTAAAGATTTCAAAGCGTTTGAAGTTGAAGGCTTAGATGCTCGAATGGAAGCATTAAATGAGTACGTACGTCCACAACTTCATCAATTAGGGGATTATTTTAGTGAATATTTCACCTCTCAAACTGGAGAAACCTTTTATGCTCATGTTGCAAAACATGCACGTAGAAGTGTAAACCCACCTGTAGATACGTGGGTTGCTTTTGCTCCTAATAAACGTGGATATAAGATGCTACCTCATTTCCAAATTGGTTTATTTAAAGACCATTTATTTTTAATGTTTGGCGTTATGCATGAAGGTAAAGATAAAGCTGAACGTGTGAAAGTATTTGATAAACACTTTGATACGCTTAAACATTTACCTGAAGATTATCAAGTAAGTTTAGATCATATGAAACCTGAAAAATCTTACATTAAAGATTTAAGTGATGATGAATTACACCAAGCGATTGATCGTGTGAAACATGTTAAAAAGGGAGAATTTTTTGTTGCACGTACACTCTCCCCTAATGATGCTGAATTAAAATCGGATAAGGCATTTTTAGCTTTCGTTAAAGAAACATTTGATGAATTTTTAAAATTCTACGAATAACCTCAAAGTTTAACGCTATTTTAATTGTTGTCATTATGATATAAGCGTATGTAATAAGTGAGCTACGTAGCACAGACGCAGTAGCTGACTGAATTGAGAAGACGCTTAAATAATTGCTCTTCTCAACATTCGTCATCCGTACTGGCAGAAACTAAAAAAACATTTTATGAAGCAATTTAATAATCCAAATAACTTTGGAGTGGGAATACGAATGTGATAAGCGTTCTAACCCACTCCCTTAATTTTTTACTTCGAATTTATTAGGTTGACCTAAAAATAAAGTTGGATTATTATAAAACATATAGTTTGAAGGAGTTTTATCATGGGTATAAAAGACAACAATGAACAACGTAGTTTAGATGAAATTAATAGCACAATCGAATTTAATGGTACACAACGTACGAGTCAAAAGTTTTTAGCATTTCTTGGTCCAGGCTTACTTGTAGCAGTAGGCTATATGGATCCAGGAAATTGGATTACATCAATGCAAGGTGGCGCACAATTTGGTTATACCTTATTATTTATCATTTTGATTTCAAGTTTATCAGCAATGTTATTACAAAGTATGACTGTTCGCTTAGGTATTGCAACTGATAAAGATTTGGCACAAATGACACGTCATTATTTAAATAAACCGACTGCAATTATATTTTGGATTATCGCTGAGCTTGCAATCATTGCGACTGATATTGCCGAAGTAATTGGAAGTGCTATCGCTTTAGATTTACTTTTCGATATACCTTTAATCATCGGCGCATTGATTACAGTTTTGGATGTATTTTTGTTACTTTTTATAATGAAGTTTGGCTTTCGTAAGATTGAAGCAATCGTCGGTACATTAATTTTTACTGTACTTATGATTTTTGTATTTGAAGTCTTCATCTCATCACCGAATACAATTGAAATACTTAATGGCTTTATTCCTCATCATCAAATTATTACTAATCATAATATTCTGTATATTGCATTAGGTATTATTGGCGCTACGATTATGCCTCATAATTTATATTTGCATTCATCAATCGTGCAATCCCGAAAGTATAATCGTCACAGCCTTACTGATAAAGCCCAAGCGATTAAATATGCAACGATTGATTCTAATATACAATTAAGTATCGCATTTATTGTGAACTGTTTATTACTCGTTCTTGGCGCTGCCCTATTTTATGGTGTCAATTCGAATAATTTAGGTGGCTTTTATGATTTATATCACGCATTAAGAACGCAACCTGTCTTAGGTGTTGTGATGGGGAGTATTATGAGCACTTTATTCGCAGTAGCATTGTTAGCTTCTGGTCAAAATTCAACTATTACAGGTACACTTGCAGGTCAAATAGTGATGGAAGGTTTCTTGAAATTATCCATTCCAAATTGGATGAGACGACTAATCACAAGAAGTTTAGCCGTCATACCTGTTTTAGTATGTCTTATTATTTTTCGGGGTAACGAATCTAAAATGGAGCAATTGCTCGTATTTTCTCAAGTCTTCTTAAGTATTGCATTACCCTTCTCATTAATACCGTTACAATTAGCCACTAGTAATCAAACATTAATGGGACCATTTCAAAATAAAAAATGGGTAAATATATGTGCTTGGAGTTTAATCATTATACTAAGCTTCCTAAATATTTATCTGATTATAGAAACATTTAAAGAATTATAAAATTAAACGGCAAAATGAAGAAGGGAGTGGAACAGAATTCTTTTTAAATTCGTTGTCCACTCCCAGATTGCTTTGCTTGTAGAATTTCTTTATGAAATTCTCTTTGCTGGGGCCCCGAACCCCAACTTCACTTTCGTGATTTTTTGTGTTGGGGTCCCGCCCACCTCCGCAAGGGTGACTAGAACTGAGAAAAGCTTGAATTAAGCGTCTTCTCAGTTCAGTCAGCTACTGCGAATTTGCCAAATAGCTTCATTATATTATTTTTGTCCCAACCTCAATTTAGCTAGGCATTATTTCCTTTGCACATCTATTTTCACTCTATATTTTAATAAATATAGGGATCATCTTTCTTACGATCATTATAAGCCCTTTCAGATTGCCAATCATCCATTGATGGCTTGACTGATTTTGGCTTTTTGTTAGGTTGATTTGGATCTTTTTTAACAAATAGCATTATTGCTACAACAATCCATAGCACGCCTGCAATTAAACTCATATTGAATATACCTACTAACGCTGCAACAATAAGTAGCGAACCAGCTAATATAGGTCGTCCTTTAATGATAGACATTCCAATAATGCCTAAAAGTGTTGAGAAAATAAGTGTTCCCATAGAAAAAGTCATTGCAAAGTTTATCATTTCAGGCGTAACCTTCACATCCTGATTACCAAATTGTTTTAACATTTGCTGGTATTGTTCCGTATTACTATTTTGTCTTACCGTAAAATATGATATTAATGACATAATCAAATACATCATACTTAAACCACAAGCAATCCAGCCAAGAATTAATTCTACCTTTCGATTCACACACTACACCTCCAATATTGAAGTATTTAATTAAATCATACTAAAATTATAATTTATTTGCGACTAACTTAATAATTTATACATAGATATATATATAAAACGGTTAAGCCATAAATGACTTAACCGTTTTAAGGAGATATTAATCTTTATTATCTTCGTTGTTATTTGATTCTTTATCTGATTCAATATCATCTTTATTCAATATTTGTTTACGTTCTTCATAATTCATACGTCGTTGACTAACTGCACTTGGTTGATTTTTGCGACGCTCTTTCATACGTTGATTATAAGCTTTACGTTTTTCTTTTTTCTTGGCTTTAAGTTCAGCCTTTTCTCTTTTACGTTGCGCTTTTTCTTCTTTTTTATCAATTTTCGGCTCTGAATCAACCACATTTTCAGCAAAATCATTTGAATCTTGATCAATGTTGTTATCGTACTGAGATTGTTTATTCGATTTCTGATTGTATTTAGCCTGTCTTGAAAGTACGCCAGTTGCTTCATTCTCATTAGCATCTGTGTGGTACTCATCAGTGAGTGCACGTTTTGGATATTGATTATATTTATCTTCCTCAGTGTCAGTTGCTAAATCTTGCTCAGCATCATTACGATGTGTTGTGTCATCAAAGTTGTTATCTCGATAATTATTATCGATATCATCATTGTAATATGGTTTTTTACGACGTGTACGACGGTCTGATTTTTTAGTTTTATGTGGTGGTTCCACATCGTCTTGTTCATAATCGTCATACTGGTTATGATTATCGTAACCATAGTCGTCATTAATATTTCTATTTGATCCATAATAACGATCATCATAATCATTATATTCATCTCTAGGATAGTAATGCGGTTCATAGCCTTGTGATGGACCGTACATAGGTACTGTTTCAACCTTACTCTTCCGTGCAAACATCATGATTGCAATGATAAAGAAGAAAATAGGAATAATTAATGTTACGAATAATAATACCAATGGCAATGTAATAATTGAGGCAATTAAGAATAAGAATCCAGAAAGTATTCTCATATTCATAGATATTAACGCTAAAAATGAAATAAGCAAACATACTATGAAATAAACAATAATTGCCCATACACCATTTTGTAACCAAATCACAAATTGTGTGGTATTTAAACTATTATTTGTTAAAATCTGCTGAATTAGTTCATTATTATTCATTGAGTTTTCAAGATTTTGAATTGATGTATCATTACTAAATGACACGAGTGCAATAAACATTGTAATAACCGTCAATATAAGTAAGAAAATCCAACTAAACCAACCTAAAAGTTTTTCAGTCAGACGACTCACAGGCCGTTTGATTTGCGTGTAACGTTCTCCTGACATGTATTACAACTCCTTATATAACTTATCAAATAATTATATCTAATTCATTATAAAATAACTACTATTTATAGTCTATTTTAAAGACATTTTAAAGTTTAAGAAACTTTCGTTATATTCTCCTAATGTTTTAGGTCCTAAATCTTTATAAACTTCTAATCGCGCTTGCTCTTTTTGCGTTGGATAGAAACGATGATCATCTCTTACTTCTTTAGGTAATAACTGACGTGCAGCTTTATTTGGTGTAGCGTATCCTACCCACTCTGTATTCTGTTTGTTATTTTTAGCGTCAAGAAGGAAATTCATAAATTTATAAGCACCTTCTTTGTTTTGCGCTGTCTTAGGAATAACCATGTTATCAAACCATAGATTAGATCCCTCTTTCGGAATCACATAATTATATTTGTCACTATTTTGCACTAGTGGAGCTGCAACACCACTCCAAACGACTGCGATATTTCCTTCATTTTGTTCAAGCATCATTGTAACCTCGTCTCCAACAACACCACGAACTTGAGGTGCCAGATGGTGTAAATCCTTCTCCGCTTCTTTTAAATGATTGGGATTAGTATCATTTAAACTATAGCCTAATTTATTTAAAGCTAATCCCATAATTTCACGTGCACCATCCACTAATAGAACATCATTTTTATATTTGGGTTGGTATAAAGTACGCCAGCTACTAAAGTCTTCATTTGGATAGGCTTGCTTATTATATAAAATACCCACTGTTCCAAAGAAATAAGGTAGTGAATATTTATTATTTCTATCGTATGACATATTCATATAATTAGGATCTAAATTTTTAATATTGGGAACCTTACTATGGTCAAGTGGTTCTAGTAAATTTTCACGTTTCAATTTTTGAACCGTATATTCACTTGGAAAAGCCACATCATAATGCGTTCCACCATTTCGAATTTTAGCTTCCATCGCTTCATTCGAATCAAACGTTTCATATACAACTTGAATGCCCGTTTCTTTCTCAAATTGTTTAATTAAATCTGGGTCAATATATTCGCCCCAATTATATACATAAATCTTTTCACCAGTACTCGTATTATCCTGCGATTTAAACCAGTGACTAATACCTAAGCAAATTAAACCGACAACAATGGCACCCAATATAAGTTGTAAAAATTGCTTCACTGTTGTACACCTCGCTTAGCTAAATGTCGTTTTTTCACTGAACGTTGTATTGCATAATAGCCAACAATTCCTAATACGATAGCAGCGAATAAAATCGTTGAAATGGCATTAATTTCCATACTAATTCCTTTACGTGCCATAGCATAGACTTCGACAGACAGTACACTAAATCCGTTACCCGTCACGAAGAAACTTACTGTAAAATCATCTAATGAATACGTTAAAGCCATAAAAAAACCACCAATAATGGAAGGCATTAAGTTTGGAATCAATACACGTCCAAGTATTTGTGATTCTGATGCGCCTAAATCGCGTGCAGCATTCAATATATTGTTATTCATTTCATAAAGTTGTGGTAACACTACGATAACAACAATTGGAATACAGAATGCAATATGAGATGCAAGCACCGTTCCAAAGCCTAAACCTAACCCAGTTATATGTCCAACTGCTGTAAACATAATTAAAAATGAAGCACCTATCACTACATCTGAGGAAACCATTAGTACATTATTAAGTGTTAACAAAGTTACTTTGAATTTTTTATTTCTTAAGTAATATAACGAAATAGCACCAAAGGTTCCTATAATAGTTGAAATCGCTGCCGCTAATAGTGCAACTGCTATTGTATTAAAAATAACAGACATTAAACGGTCATTTTGAAACAGACTTTGATAATGCTCTAGAGTGAAATGTTCAAAATGAATCATATTTCCCGCTGAATTAAATGAATAAAACATAAGGAAAAATATCGGAACATATAATATCACTAATAGGATGCCAATATATAATTTTCCATACCACTTCATTTAATTCACCTTCTTTCGTCCGTTGATTTTGATTTAGTAATAATTAAAATAAACGCCATAAATACAATTAAGAAAATAGCAATTGTAGAACCCATACCATAATTTTGAATCACTAGAAATTGTTCTTCAATTGATGTACCAATATTAATTACTTTATTACCCGCAATCAATCGTGTAATCATGAATAATGATAATGCTGGGATAAAGGTTACTTGAATGCCTGTCATGACACCTTCTTTAGTCAAAGGTACGATTACTTTTCTAAAAGTTGTAAAAGGACTAGCTCCCAAATCACTTGAAGCTTGTAACAAATTATTAGGAATTGCTTTCATACTATTAAATATCGGTAGAATCATAAATGGTATATAAATATAACTTGCTACTAATAAAAATGCGCCTGGCGTAAATAAAAGATTAGCTGCCGGTAAATGAATAAAATTAAGAAATTTATTAATCAAACCTTCATGACTTAATATGCCAATAAACGCATATGTTTTTAGTAAAAGATTTATCCACGTAGGAATAATTAAAATGAGCAACCACATATTTTGATTTTTTGATGCACGGATAAAGTAAGCAGCGGGATAACTAATTAACAAAGTAATTATTGTAATAAGCGCTGCATAAAAAATTGAATCCCACATCATCTTTAAATATTTCAATGATAATATTTGTTCATAATTGGTAAAACTAAAATGACCATTTAGATCGGTAAATGAGAAATATACGAGTAGAATAACTGGTATGATAATGAATAATAGCATCCATAATAAATATGGAATGATGAGCACTTTATTAATATTACGCATTGTCTAACGCCTCGTAACTTTCAATACGTTTATCAAACTCTTCTTCTGTTTCACCAGGAACCATAATATGAATTGCTTCCGGGTCAAAATAAAGGCCAACTTCGCTTCCGACTTCAGCTTTTTTAGTTGTTTGTATTACCCACTCATACCCTTTTCGATCAATGCAACAAATTTCATAATGTACGCCTCTGAATAACATTGAGTCTACAGTGGCTTTAAATAACCCTTTGTCCGATGCTATTAATGAAATATCCTCAGGTCTGATGACAACTTCTACCTTCTTCCCAGAGGGTATTCCCGCGTCTACACATTCAAAGTCTTGACCATAGATATTCACTACAAAATCCTCTACCATTTTACCTTCAACGATATTAGATTCACCTATAAAATCGGCAACAAAACGGTTGACCGGCTCATCATAAATATCTGTTGGTGTACCAAATTGTTGGATTTTACCATCTTTCATAACAAAGATATAATCACTTAAAGCCAACGCCTCTTCTTGATCGTGCGTTACAAATATGAATGTTATTCCTAGGCGCTTTTGTAGTTCACGTAATTCATATTGCATCTCTGTTCTTAATTTTAAATCTAAAGCGGATAATGATTCATCCAATAATAATATTTCAGGTTCATTGACAATGGCTCTTGCAATTGCCACACGTTGCTTCTGACCGCCACTCATTTCATTGATGTTACGTTGTTCATATCCTGATAACTTCACAAGTCTTAATGCATCTTTTACTTTTTTATCGATATCTTTTTTAGAATATTTTTTTAACTTTAATCCAAAAGCTATATTATCGTAAACATTTAAATGTGGAAATAAAGCATAATCTTGGAAAACAGTATTTACCTTTCTCTTATTCGCAGGCAAATCACCTATCGATTTATTTAAATAGATAATATCTCCATCATCTGGTTGTTCAAATCCAGCTATAAGCTTCAATATCGTTGTTTTCCCGCAACCTGAAGGACCTAGTAATGTGTAGAAATGACCTGATTCTATCTCTAAATCCATTTTGTTCAATATTGTTACATCGTCAAAACCTTTTGTCACACCTTTAAATGATAACAATGGCTCCATTACTATTCTCCTCCCTTATAAATATGATGCTGTCGCAACAATCAAAATTTCTATTTCTTCTGATGTTTCATTATGTAATTGATGAATTTCATCAGCCCTAAAGTATAAAACATCCTCTTCATTAGCCTGGTATCGTGACTTTCCTAAAGTCAGCGTTACACATCCTTTTAAACAATATATAAATGTGTCTGATTCAGATGGATCAAAATGTTTATAGGATGCACCTGGTTTCAATGATAATATGAGCGGTTCCATTTCAAATTCATTTGATTTCATTACTAACCAATTAAGAACATATCCTCTATCATATTCATCATAAACTGTGCGCTCATCTCTCGTGTAAAGCACTTTTTCTTTTGATTTTTCTTTAAAAAAATCACTTGGAGATGTACCTAACACCTCTAAAATATTTAAAAAGGTTTCCATGCTAGGAGAAGCATGCTGACTTTCAATTTGAGAGATATATCCCTTGGACAAATCTGTACGTTCTGCTAACTCTTCTTGTGTTAAATTCTTTATACGTCTTAAATTACGTAATTTATTGCCAATTTGCATTGTTAATCACCTTAAAAAAAGCTATACCTTGTTTACTAATATTAAACATTTTGTTTAATGCTTAATAAAAGTATCAAAATATAGCTTTGACTTCAATAGTTTTTTGAAATTAAATATAAATTAATCTAATAGACTTTATAAGTTTTGATAGTTCACATAGAACATCGCTAAGTTAATTAGCGCTAAACGACGTTTGATCAGGATTATTTTTCACTTCTTGTATGACTTTGTAGCTGTTATAACTACTCTTTTCTTCAAATTCTTTAAATAATTGCTTTTCCTCTGCTTTACCAGGAACGATTTCTTTAAAACGTTTATAATGCTGCATTAAGTCTTGACCATTGACCGTTTTTTCATAATAGCTTTCAATTTTATTGAAAAAGGCAATCACATCGACCATTTCTTCGTTAGTCCAATCTAAATCTAGCGGATATTGATACTCCATCTAAACCCTCCTTTTTATTATTTTAGCCGTTATTAATCTTATACCCATTACAGCTAGAAAATATTAAAAAAAGGGATGAAACCAAGTTCAAATATGAACTTGAGTTGCACCCCTGTTGACTGTTAAATAACTATAATACAGTTATTCAATTTATGAAATTAATCTATTCGACTAATCATTAATTATTACATAGTGTGGATTGGTAATCCAATTGCTTTTTCAGCAGCTTCCATAGACATTTCACCTAATGTTGGGTGAGCGTGTACAGTTAATGCGATATCTTCAGCATTCATACCAGCTTCAATAGCTAAACCTAATTCAGAGATAATGTCTGAAGCGCCATTACCAGCAATTTGTGCACCGATAACAGTACCGTCTTCTTTTAATGTGATAAGTTTAACGAAACCAGTAGTATCATCTAATGATAATGCACGGCCATTACCAGCATAAGGGAATTTAGAAGCTTTATAGTCTAAACCTTCTTCTTTAGCTTGTGCTTCAGTGTAACCAACTTGAGCTAATTCTGGCTCAGTGAAACATACAGCTGGCATACCGATGTAGTCTACTTCTGATGCTTGGCCAGAAATAGCTTCAGCAGCTACTTTAGCTTCATAACTTGCTTTATGAGCAAGTGGTAAACCAGGAACGATATCACCAATTGCATAAATATTGTCGATAGAAGTACGGCTTTGTTTGTCTACTTCTAATAATCCACGATCAGCGAATTTAAGGCCTAATTCTTCTAAACCTAATTCGTCTGTATTTGGACGACGACCAACAGTTACTAATACATAATCAGCTTCGATAGTTTTTTCTTCACCTTTAGCTTCATAAGTAACTTTAACGCCATTTTCAGTTTCTTCAGCATTTTTAGCCATTGCTTCAGTAATGATTTCAACGCCTTTAGCTTTCATGCCTTTTTTAACTGGTTGAACCATTTGTTTTTCGAATCCGCCAAGAATTTCTTTAGCGCCTTCTAAAATCGTAACGTCTGAACCGAAGTTAGCAAATGCAGTACCAAGTTCTGAACCAATGTAACCACCGCCGACAACGACTAATTTACCTGGAACTTCTTGTAAGTTTAAAGCACCTGTTGAATCGATAACACGTTTACCGAATTCAAAGTTAGGAATTTCGATTGGTCTAGAACCTGTTGCGATAATAGCGTGTTTGAAGTTATAAGTTTGAGCACTTTTTTCGTCCATAACACGTAAGCTATTATTATCAACGAAATATGCTTCACCTTTAACGATTTCAACTTTATTACCTTTTAATAAGCCTTCAACACCACCAGTTAATTTGTTAACAACTGATTTTTTGAATTCTTGAACTTTGTCAAATTTAAGTGATACGCTTTCAGCGATAACACCTAAGTTTTCAGAGTGTTGTGCTTCTACAAAGCGGTGTGAAGCGTGTAATAATGCTTTAGAAGGAATACAACCAACGTTTAAGCATACACCACCTAAGTTACCTTTCTCAACGATAGTAACTTTTTGTCCTAATTGTGCTGCACGAATTGCTGCAACGTATCCACCAGGACCTGCTCCGATTACAATAGTATCTGTTTCAATTGGGAAATCTCCAACTACCATGTTTTACCCCTCCATTAATAATAATTCTGGATTATTTAATAAGCGTTTAATGTGATTCATAGCGTTTTGTCCAGTTGCACCATCAATTTGTCTGTGGTCAAAGCTTAATGATAAAGCTAATACTGGAGCTGCTACGATTTCACCGTCTTTAACGATAGGTTTTTGAGCAATACGGCCAATACCTAAGATAGCTACTTCTGGGTGGTTGATAACTGGAGTGAACCATTGTCCACCAGCTGAACCGATATTACTGATTGTGCATGTAGCACCTTTCATTTCGTCAGATGTTAATTTACCATCACGCGCTTTAACAGCTAATTCGTTGATTTCATCTGAAATTTGGAAGATTGATTTACGGTCTGCATTTTTAACTACAGGTACTAATAAACCTCTTTCAGTGTCAGCAGCAATACCAATGTTCCAATAGTGTTTGTGTACGATTTCGCCAGCTTCTTCGTTGAATGAAGTGTTAAGTGCTGGGTATTTTTTAAGTGCAGAAACTAATGCTTTAACAACATATGGTAAGAAAGTTAATTTAATACCTTGTTCAGCTGCAACTTCTTTGAATTTTTTACGGTGATCCCATAAATCTTGAACATCAATTTCATCCATTAATGTTACGTGAGGAGCAGTGTGTTTAGAGTTAACCATTGCTTTCGCAATGGCTCTACGCATTGCTGGGATTTTTTCTGTAGTTTCAGGGAAGTCACCTTCAGGTACAGATTGTGTTTGAACTGCAGAAGTATCTTCTGATGTTGAAGCAGCTGCACTTTCGTTTGAAGCTGTTGCTGCTTGCGCACCGCCACCATTTAAGTGGTTGTCAATATCTTCTTTAGTAATACGACCATTTTTACCTGAACCAGCTACTGCTTTGATGTTAACGCCTTTTTCACGAGCATATTTACGAACAGATGGCATAGCTTTGATTTGTCTATTTTCATCTACTTCTTCATCTTGTGAAGCTGATGCTGCTGGTGCTTCTTCTGTTTTAGCTTCTTCTTGAGCTGGTGCTTCTTCTGTTGAAGCATCGTCATCATGACCACCTTTAAATTGCATATCTTCTGCATCAGGTGCGTCGATTTTAACAATAACATCACCTACTACTGCTACAGTACCTTCGTCAACTACAACTTCTTCAACAGTACCGCTAACAGGAGATGGGATTTCAACTACAGATTTGTCATTTTGAACCTCTGCTAATACATCATCTTCTTCAATTGTATCTCCGGCTTTAACAAACCATTTTACAATTTCACCTTCGTGGATACCTTCACCAATGTCGGGTAATCTAAATTCAAATGCCACGTTCTTGTCCTCCTAGATTTCTTATTCATCATTTAATAAATTTATAACATAGAGCAAGGACAGAATAATTTGAACACCTACATCAAATTACTTTGCCCTACGTCTCTAGTTTACACTTACTTATTCACACATAGAGTAAAAAGTAAACATGTTACTTACTTACTTCCTATAAGTCTGATTGCTAGCTAATTGTTAAGCTAAAAATATTAGAATTCTAATGTAGCTTTAGCTTGTTCAACGATGTCGTTTTTGTTTGGTAACCAAACATTTTCAGCTTGAGTAAATGGATATACTGTATCAGCAGCAGCTACACGAGCGATTGGTGCTTCTAATGAAAGAATAGCACGTTCAGCTAATTCAGCAGCTACTGTAGCACCAACACCAGCTTGACGTTGTGCTTCTTGAACTACTACAGCACGACCAGTTTTTTCAACTGAAGCAACTAAAGTATCGATGTCGATAGGTTGTACAGTACGTAAGTCAATAACTTCTACTGAGTAACCTTCTTTTTCTAATTCTTCAGCAGCTTTTTCAGATTCTTGAACCATTGCACCGTAAGCGATTAATGTGATGTCGTTACCTTCTTTTCTCACATTAGCTTTACCGATGTCAATTGTATATTCTTCTTCTGGAACTTCTTCACGGAATGAACGGTATAATTTCATGTGCTCTAAATATACAACTGGATCATTTGATCTGATTGATGATAGTAATAAACCTTTAGCATCATATGGGCCTGAAGGAATAACTACTTTAATACCTGGTGATTGAGCTAAAATACCTTCTAAGTTATCAGCGTGTAATTCAGGTGTATGAACACCACCACCGAATGGTGCACGGATTGTAACAGGTGCTACTTTAGAACCACCTGAACGGAAACGTGTACGAGCAATTTGACCAGCAACTTCGTCAAATACTTCAAATACGAAACCAAGGAATTGGATTTCCATTACTGGACGGAAACCTTCTACAGTTAAACCAAGAGCTAAACCACCGATACCAGATTCAGCTAATGGCGTATCGAATACACGATCTTCACCGAATTCTTTTTGTAAACCTTCAGTTACACGGAATACACCACCGTTAACACCAACGTCTTCACCGAAAACTACTACGTTTTCGTCATTTTGCAATTCAGTTTTAAGCGCATTGTTAATCGCTTGAACCATTGTCATTTGTGCCATGGCTTATTTCGACTCCTTCTCTTTGTAAATTTCATATTGTTCAGCTAAGTTTTGAGGCATATCTTCGTACATGATATCCATTAAGTCAATAACTGTTTGTTTTGGAGTATTGTCAGCCTCTTTGATAGCTTTCTTGATGTCGTCTTTAGCACGTTCAATAACTTCATTTTCTTTATCTTCGTTCCATAATCCTTTGTTTTCTAAGAATTTTCTGAAACGAACTAATGGGTCTTTTTTCTTCCAATCTTCATCTTCATCTGAAGTTCTGTAACGAGTTGGGTCATCTCCAGCCATTGTATGAGGACCATAACGATAAGTCATAGTTTCAATTAATGTTGGACCTTCACCATTAATAGCACGATCACGAGCTTCTTTAGTAGCTTGGTATACAGCTAATGCATCCATACCATCAACTTGGATACCAGGGATACCTACTGCAATAGCTTTTTGAGCTAATGAAGTTGCTGCTGTTTGTTTACTACGTGGAGTAGAAATAGCATAGTTGTTATTTTGGATAACAAAAATTGCTGGTGCTTTGTAAGCTGAAGCAAAGTTGATACCTTCATAGAAGTCACCTTGTGATGAACCACCGTCACCAGTGTAAGTGATCGCTACTGCTTTTTTACCACGTTTTTTAATACCGAATGCTACACCAGCAGTTTGAATGTATTGTGCACCGATAATGATTTGTGGACTGAATGCATTAACGCCTTCAGGGAATTGATTTCCTTTGAAGTGTCCTCTTGAGAATAAGAAAGCTTCAGTTAATGGTAAACCATGCCAAATGATTTGTGGCACGTCACGGTAACCTGGTAAGATGAAGTCTTCTTTTTCTAAAGCGTATTGTGAAGCTAATTGTGAAGCTTCTTGTCCAGCTGTTGGCGCATAGAAACCTAAACGACCTTGTCTATTTAATGAAATAGAACGTTGGTCAAGAATACGTGTCCACACCATTCTTTCCATTAATTCTACTAGTTGTTCATCAGTTAAATCAGGTACTAAGTCTTCATTTACGACATTACCATCAACATCCAAAATTTGAACCATTTCAAATTTCGACTGAGTATCATTTAATACTTTTACTGCATCGAATTGGGCTTGTAACTTAGGAGCCATTCAATTCACCATACCTTTCCCATATAATAGAAATTCATTTTATCCTCTCATAGTGTACCACAATTTATTTGTACTGTTAAATATTTTAATAAAGTTCTGTATTACTAAAAAAGATACAGTTTTTCCAACTGTATCATTATCGATATTCAATCTGTATCAATACGAAAAGTACTACAGATTATCAACATCTTGTTTTTCTTTATTTACTGTGTTCATAGCTTTTGAATATTCTTTAAATTTGTCTTGGAAATTCTTCTGTGCTTTATTTAATGCATCATTCTTTTCATCTACTTGAGATTGCGTTATACCATCCTGTTTGATAAGTTCGAATAAATCTTTTTCTTTATCTAAAACATTCTTATAGGCATCCGCATATTTGTCATGGACTTTATATTTGTTTTTAACTGCATCATCTAATTGTTTAAGTTCTTTTTTCTTGTCATCACTTTTAATTTCTTTGATGTGTGACTCGCCTTTATTAAATTGTTTCTTAGAATCATCTAATGCTGCTATTTCTTTATCAAATGTATCTTCTCTTTGTTTAATATTATCAAGAATATCATCAGCAGCTTTCTTACGTGTTTCCTCGTTATCACTATTCGCTTTTTTATATAAATCTTGTTTCTTTTCTTCAAGAGAATTTAATTTCTTGCTAATACTATTAATCGGTTGTTCTTTATCAAACGCTTTTTGAACATTTTCATTGTATGCTTTCACTTCTTTTTTATCTGTTGTACAGCCTGCTAATAAAACTGTCGACGCTGCTACTACTGCAACTGTTTTACGTAGTTTCATTGAGTGTAAACCTCCTCGTAGTCATTCGACTGTTATCATATAGAATTATGCTTTATAAATCAAATGAAATAAGATAATGTACTTATGATTCGTTTTTCTGTTATATTTTATTATAAGGAAGGTGTATGACATGTTAACTATGAAAGATATTATCAGAGATGGTCATCCTACGTTACGTGCTAAAGCGGAAGACGTAAATTTACCGTTATCTGATGAAGATAGAAATACATTAAAAGAAATGCGTCAATTTTTAATTAACAGTCAAGATGATGACATTGCTAAAAAATATGGTTTACGTTCAGGCGTTGGTCTAGCTGCTCCTCAAATCAATGTTTCTAAAAGAATGATTGCTGTTTACTTACCTGATGATGGAAACGGTAAATCATATGACTATATGCTGGTTAATCCTAAAATCATGAGCCACAGTGTTCAACACGCCTATCTACCTACTGGTGAAGGTTGTTTGAGTGTGGATGAAAATATTCCCGGATTAGTTCATAGACATTATAGAGTAACTATTAAAGCATTAGACATTGACGGTAATGAAGTTAAATTGAGATTAAAAGGTTATCCTGCAATTATTTTCCAACATGAAATCGATCATTTAAACGGTATTATGTTCTATGATTATATTGATCAAGACAATCCATTAACACCATTACCAGACTCAGTTGAGGTTTAACTTTAATCAAATTTATTTTACTCAAGCTACTTTCAAATATGGAAGTAGTTTGAGTTTTTTATTTATCGACGGCGTGAACAATAATTTAATTCTTACTTATTTAATAATATTTAGACTTTATATCTAGTAATTGAAGTGTTTAACAGATATAAACTGCTTTATTTATTTATATACATAATGTAAAATAAACAGTAACTGAAATCATAGTGTAATGCTAATTTTCAAATAATGAACGACATTTATATTTGCCTTAATACACGCTTGAAAGTCAGAAACATATCATATTGTGCTTAATCACATAACTATTAGGTCGATATTTATAACATGACGCTAATATCAACACGTAGACAAATCAATATCTGCAAATAATTGTAAATTGATAAAGTACTACTATTAACCTACGCAATATGACTGGACGTATCAAGTTGATTGAGGTTTCAGATTAATAAAATCAATTAAGATGTTTAAATTTAGGAGGAACTATCCAATATGACAGTATTTAAAGTATTTTTCCAACATAACAAAGACGAAGTAATCGTTCGTGAAAACACAAATACAATTTATGTTGAAGGTGAAACAGAGGAACAAGTAAGACGTTATTTAAAAGACCGCAATTATAATATCGAATTCATTACTAAATTAGAGGGCGCACATTTAGAATATGAAAAAGAACATTCTGATCATTTCAACGTGGAGAATGCTCAATAATGAAGCAATTACATTCTAACGAAGTAGGTGTATATGCTTTAGGTGGCTTAGGTGAAGTCGGTAAAAACACTTACGCCATCGAATATAAAAACGAAATCGTCATCATAGATGCTGGAATTAAATTCCCTGATGATAATTTACTAGGAATTGACTACGTCATTCCTGATTACACTTACCTCGAACAAAATCAAGATAAAATTGTCGGTCTATTCATAACGCACGGACATGAAGACCATATAGGTGGTGTGCCCTACCTATTAAAGCAAATTAATGTACCTATTTATGGCGGTCCATTAGCTTTAGGACTAATACGTAATAAGCTAGATGAACACAACTTGTTACGTAATGCGTCATTAAATGAGATTACAGAAGATAGTGTCATTAAATCGAAACACTTTGAAATATCATTTTATCTAACAACACATAGTATTCCTGAAGCTTACGGTGTAATTATCGACACACCTGAAGGCAAAATTGTTCACACTGGTGACTTTAAATTTGATTTCACGCCTGTAGGTGAACCAGCGAATATTGCTAAAATGGCAGAATTAGGTAAAGAAGGTGTACTATGTCTTCTATCTGACTCAACTAATGCCTTAGTTCCTGATTTCACACTAAGTGAGCGAGAAGTCGGACAGAACGTTGATAAGATTTTCCGTAATTGTAAGGGACGTATTATATTTGCTACCTTTGCATCTAATATTTACCGTGTACAACAAGCGGTTGAAGCTGCAATTAAATACAATCGTAAAATTGTAACATTTGGTCGTTCTATGGAAAATAATATCAAAATTGGTATGGAGCTTGGTTACATTAAAGCACCGCCAGAAACTTTTGTGGAGCCAAATAAAATTAACAATATTCCTAAACATGAATTACTTATTTTATGTACAGGTTCTCAAGGTGAACCGATGGCTGCTTTATCTCGTATCGCAAATGGAACGCATAAACAAATTAAAATTATTCCAGATGATACTGTAGTCTTCAGTTCTTCACCTATTCCAGGTAATACTAAGAGTATCAACCGCACTATTAATGCTTTATATAAAGCTGGTGCTGATGTAATTCATAGCAAAATATCTAATATCCATACATCAGGTCACGGTTCACAAGGCGATCAGCAATTAATGCTTCGCTTAATTCAACCGAAATACTTCTTACCTATTCACGGTGAATATCGCATGCTTAAAGCACATGGTCAGACTGGTGTTGACTGTGGTGTTAAAGAAGAAAATGTCTTTATCTTTGATATCGGTGACGTGCTTGCATTAACACATGACTCAGCACGTAAAGCGGGTCGTATACCTTCTGGAAATGTGTTAGTTGATGGTAGTGGTATTGGTGATATTGGTAATGTCGTTATCCGCGATCGTAAATTATTATCTGAAGAAGGCTTAGTCATAGTCGTCGTTAGTATCGATTTCAGTACTAATAAATTGCTTTCTGGTCCAGACATCATTTCTCGTGGTTTCGTATATATGCGAGAATCTGGACAATTAATTTACGATGCGCAACGTAAAATTAAAACTGATGTTATTTCAAAACTAAATGCTAATCCAAATATTCAATGGCATCAAATTAAATCGTCAATCATTGAGACACTACAACCTTATTTATATGATAAAACAGCACGTCGTCCAATGATTTTACCTGTAATTATGAAAGTGAACGAAGATTAATAAATGGTTTCCGTATGACGTAATAGCGTCCGGGACATAAAGTTCCAGGATAAGTAAATTAAGACAATTTCTATTGAAATAATATAGAAATTGTCTTTTTTTATAATTTTTTGATTATTTTTAGCTCATTGAGTTGTTACTTTCTTTATATTATGTGCATTAGCACAATTCCTTGTTCTCTTTTGGATTTATTTATCTCTTGTACAGACATTCGAGTGAAACTCAAAATCGCCTTCATAAATCTAAAAGTAAGCGCCACATCAATTTTCCTTTGACTGTAGGTGGTTTTCGTTTTAGATTCTAAAAGTATTCAATTAATTTGGGCTTTAAAACATTCACAATTATAATTCTTCATTCATTTTTTATTTGTTTTTGAATTGAAGTTCATACAGTTGTCCATTTTTCATACAATCTTCTTTCATTTTCATCAATGTGACATCATGGTCTATTTTAGAATAACTATTATTATCCTTTGGTAGAGTTACTTGAGTCATATTATATTTTTTAGTATTTCAATATAAAATTACATATAAATATAAAGTATTGTGTCAAGACGCTTGTGTTGATTATTAATGAACATAAGTGCTAACGCACTTATGTAAGACATTCTAAAGATGAATGACGAATAACGCTGTGTGCGGGGCCCTAGCAAAGGGATTTTCAACATGAAAATCTACAAGCAAAGCACGTTGGGCAAGCGAGCCAAAAATACGAAGTATTGTAAATAAAGAAGCCAGTAAATGAATTTATAAAAAACTCATTTACTGGCATTTTTGCTAGGTATGATGTCCCAACCTCTTCCTGATTACGATGACTATGATGATCCTTTGTCTTGATTAAAATTCGCTGGTAATGTCTTAACAAATGTAAATAACACAATCGTTTGAATGATTACCATAATGACTAATCCAATTCGAATATATAAGTTTGAAATCATAAAAATAGAAAAACCAACTACTATATATAAACTTATAAGTATTCTTATTTTTTCTTTCATCGTATAACCTTTATACTTTTTAAGATTCTCAACATAATCTTTATAAATTTGAGTGCTTTCAAGCCATACTTTGAACTTTTTGGAACTATTCGTAAAACATATAACCGCTAAAATTAAAAAAGGTGTTGTCGGTAATAATGGTAACACTGCACCTATAAAAGCTATTACAGTAAAAAATATACCTAATGCTATTAATACATATCTCATTTACTTGTATCATCACTCCATATCCCATTATTAAAACTAGATATTTTTTACTTACGTTCCCTCTAGTTATTATAAAAACATCACAAGTATTAAAGTTACCAAATCGTCAATCCATCTCATGTCTATGATTCGAAGTCCTTTAATAATTGTGATGCAAACTTTATCTTACAATTTTCTTTTCAAAACGATTTAAATCATTATCATGACCTATCATAATCAATATATCTCCAAATTCGATGTTCATCGAAGGGTCTGGGGATACAACAATTTCTTTACCACGTTTAATCGCAATAATATTGATCCCAAATTGCGCACGAATATCTAAATCAATAATTGATTGTCCTGTCATTTTTTCACTTGCTTTTAATTCAACTAGTGAGTGTTCATCTGCTAATTCAAGGTAGTCTAAAACACTAGCGCTTGCTACATTATGCGCAATTCGACGTCCCATATCTCTCTCAGGATGGACAACTGTATCTGCACCAATTTTATTTAATATTTTAGCATGATAATCATTTTGAGCTTTTGCTGTAACTTTTTTAACACCTAATTCTTTAAGTATAAGCGTCGTTAATGTACTAGATTGTATATTTTCACCAATTGCTACGATAACATGATCAAAGTTACGAATACCTAAACTTTTCATCACAGCTTCATCTGTCGTATCTGCTACGACTGCGTGCGTTGCAATGTCACTATATTCATTAACACGCGCCTCGTCTCTATCAATTGCCATAACATCCATATCTAACGCATTTAACTCTCTTACTATACTTCCACCAAAACGACCTAACCCAATAACAACATATTCTTTCTCCATTGAACGGCTACCCCTATCTCTTAAAAATAAGGCAAAGGCTGAGATGAATGACATCATGTAAATTATACTTCATAAAGTTAATATACATTGATGTTCATTATCTCAGCCCCCTTCTATTATTATAGTTATTTTTTACCTTCTACATATTCTTTATCGAATACAAATAATCTCAATAATAATATTAACGATGGAACTAATAAAAGTAAACCTAAAATAAATACAATCACAAGTGCTAATCCCATTGAATCATTAACACCTGAATCACTTACCTTAATAAATGGATATAATAAATAAGGTAATTTACTTATGCCATATCCATAAAATGCAAATGCCATTTGGAGTATCACCATTATAAATGCTAGACCATGATATTTCTTAATGAAGTTCAAAATACCCGCTACAATGAAACAAATGAAGCTTAGTGCAAACATCCACCAGTAATGTTGTACTGCATTATTGAAATGATCTGCATTTTGAATTCTCAACGATAAGAAAACAAATAGTGAAATAATAATCATAGGAGGTCCCCAGAAAATAAACCATTGTCTCATATATTTATATGCCACTTCATCTTTAGCTTTCGATGCATAGTATGTTAAAAATCCTGAAGATATATACAATACACTAATGATTGCTAAAAAGACGACTGACCAAGCAAATGGACTAAGTAGTAATTGGAACCAATCTAAATCAAAATGTGAACCACGTTCATTGATATAGCCACCTTCAGATATTGTTAATACCGTTGCTAATGATGCTGGAATTAACAAACCTGTTAAACCATACATAACTATCCATGGCAATTTAGTGTCTTGACCATAATGTTCAAATGCGTAGAAACTTCCTCGAATAGAAATCAGAATAAGCGCAATAGAACCAGGTACTAGCAACACAGTACCAAAATATAATGCTGAATCAGGGAAAAATCCTACAAATCCAACAAAGAAGAACACGAAGAATACATTTGTAACTTCCCATACTGGATTTAAGTATCGTTCAACTAAGTGGTTAATCTTTTTCTCTTCTCCAGTTAATTTAGTGTGTAAAGTAAAGAAACCCGCACCAAAGTCAATTGAAGCAACAATGATATATAAAAATAAGAACGTCCAAAGTACGGTAATACCTATTGTAGTGTAATCCATTAAGCATGACCTCCTTTTTCGATGACTTTATCTACATCATCTTGGGCAGGTTTATCTTTGAACATACGAATGAGTACATATGCTGATGTAAAGAGTAATACTAAGTAGAGTAATCCAAATAGTATAGTAACTAATGTTATTCCTCCTGCTTGCGTAGCAGCTTCACTCACACGCATATATCCTCTAACTATCCATGGTTGACGCCCAACCTCAGTTAAAAACCATCCAAATTCGATAGCTAACATAGAAGCTGGCCCAGTAAGAAGA
The DNA here is from genome assembly GCF_017892585.1 of Staphylococcus sp. GDY8P57P. Classification (NCBI taxonomy): domain Bacteria; kingdom Bacillati; phylum Bacillota; class Bacilli; order Caryophanales; family Staphylococcaceae; genus Staphylococcus; species Staphylococcus sp. GDY8P57P. Next base: position 243,000 of record NZ_JAESLK010000018.1, read on the forward strand.
ATCGCGTATAACATACCTTTATGCGTAACGAATTTACGTAGTTTCTTAATGATTAAAGTTAAAATAAAAGCACCTGAAATAACAAAGCATAATACACCCATAGTTACCATTAAATCAAAGAAGTAATGGACAATTAATGGAGGTAATTCATCTTTCGGAAAATCATTGAGTCCTTCTACTTTAGTGTTTACATTATTATCCGCTAAGAAACTCAGCATGCCTGGTATTTTGATAGCACCTTCAACTTCTTGAGTCTTCTCGTTTAATACACCGAAGAATACTAAATCCGCTTTCGATTGCGTATCAAAGTGCCACTCGTAAGCCGCTAATTTCTCAGGTTGCGCTTGGTGTAAGAATTTAGCTGATAAGTCTCCCGCTAACATTGACAATAATGTTGATAAGAATCCAACAATCATAGTCATTTTTAAAGCTTTTTTATGATATTCTGCATCTTTATTATATTTATTTTTCAATAGTTTAAATGCTGCAATAGATGCTAGAACAAATGCCATTGTCATACCTGCAGTAGCTACTACATGGAACGCTCTTACTAGGAATGAAGGATTGAACATTGCTTCAAGTGGTTGTACATTAACCATTTTGCCGTCCTTCATTTCAAATCCTGCTGGTGTATTCATGAATGAGTTCACTGATGTAATAAAGAACGCAGAGAATGAACCTCCGATAATAACTGGGATGCTAATAATGAAGTGTGTCCATTTATTTTTGAAACGGTCCCATGTATATAAATAAATACTTAAGAATATCGCTTCAAAGAAGAAAGCAAATGTCTCCATAAATAGTGGTAAAGCAATGACATGCCCACCCATTTTCATAAATGTTGGCCAAATTAATGATAATTGTAAACCGATAATTGTACCTGTTACAACACCGACAGCAACAGTAATGGTATAACCTTTCGACCAACGCTTGGCTAATGCTATATATTTAGGATCCTTGTTTTTGATTCCTAAAAATTCTGCAATTGCGAACATAAGTGGCATACCAACACCTATCGTCGCAAAGATGATATGTACTGCTAACGTCATACCAGTTAGGAAACGACTAATTTCAACGGAATCCATAATTTCATCACCTTTTCTATATCTATTTTTAAAAAGCAATTAATATAAATTATATAATGTTCTATTTTCTAACTAAATCCTTTTGCTTAAATTTAAGGAAGATTTTTTTGATGAAATTCACATAATTTTCACAGTTTGCATTTCTTTCGAAAATTATATATAGTAATTTTCATGATAATAACTCGATAGGAGTGAGCTCGATTGCCAAACATCGTTATTTTTACTCAAAATGATTGTCCCCCTTGTACATTTGTAAAAAATTATCTTACTAAACACAAGGTCGGTTATATTGAAAAGAACATTGCGAATCAACAATATCGCGCTGAAATGATGGATTATGATGCATTCGCTACACCATTTATTCTCTTAGATGGCGAACCAATGTATCAAGTGGATTTAGATAAGATTAATGCTGCATGTCATATTGGTTCATAACATAATCATATTAACGATACAAGCCTAGCACTAAATGAAATGATTTAGTTGCTAGGTTCTTTATTGCAAAAAAACACCTTAACGTCAGTTAAGGTGTTTAATCTATATAATATTATTTAGAAATATGATTAACTAAATCTTTTACTTCTTCTTGAGTAGCACAATTAATTGCACGGTTAGCTAATTCAGACATTTCATTTTTACTTAAACCATTGATTTGTCTTCTAGCTTTTAAAATAGATGTCGCACTCATTGAGAACTCATCTAATCCTAAACCTAGTAATAATGGAATCGCTGTTTCATCTCCAGCCATTTCACCACACATACCAGTCCATTTACCTTCTTTATGAGAAGCTTCAATAACTTGCTTAACTAAGCGTAAAATAGCTGGGTTGTATGGTTGATATAAGTAAGAAACGCGTTCTGACATACGGTCAGCTGCCATAGTATATTGAATTAAATCATTTGTACCAATACTGAAGAAATCAACTTCTTTAGCAAAGATATCAGCTAATGCAGCTGTAGATGGAATCTCAACCATGATGCCTAATTCAATGTCATCAGAGATATCATGACCATCATTTTTAAGATTTTCTTTTTCTTCTAAAAGAATCGCTTTCGCATCACGGAATTCATTGATTGTAGCGACCATTGGGAACATAATGTTTAATTTACCATATACTGAAGCACGTAATAATGCACGTAATTGCGTTCTAAAAATATCTTGTTGGTCTAAGCATAAACGGATTGCTCTGTAACCTAAGAATGGATTCATTTCTTTAGGTAAGTTTAAATATGGTAGTTCTTTATCGCCACCAATATCTAACGTACGAACTACAACACGTTTATCTTTCATTGTTTCAAGCACTTTTTTATAGGCTTCAAATTGCTCATCTTCTGTTGGCATTTGATCTCTACCCATATAAAGGAATTCAGTTCTGTATAATCCGATTCCTTCAGCACCATTTTCCATTACACCATATAAGTCATCAGGTGTACCGATATTTGCAGCTAATTCTGCATGTTCTCCGTCGATGGTTACTGTTTCAGCATCACGTAATTTTTGTAATTCTTTTTTATCTTCAAAGAAACGTTCACGTTTGTTTTGATAAGCAATTAACTCATCTTCTGTTGGATCAACAATAACGTCACCAGTGATACCATCAACGATAACCATATCGCCTTGCTTCACTTCTTTAGTAATTGATTTCGTACCTACAACTGCAGCAATTTCTAATGAGCGACTCATAATTGCTGAATGGCTTGTACGACCACCAATATTTGTAACGAAACCTTGAACAAATTCTTTATTTAATTGTGCTGTATCTGAAGGTGTTAAGTCATTTCCAACGATAACAACACTTTCATCAATCATACTTGGGTTTGGTAATTCAACACCTAAAAGATGTGCTAACACACGTTTTGACACGTCTCTAATATCTGCAGCACGCTCTCTCATGTATTCATTATCCATAGATTCGAAGATTGTAATAAATTGTGAAGTAACTTCATCAAGGGCTTCTGGAGCACTTACTTTTTCATTCGCAATTTTATCTTCGATTGGTTGAATTAACTCAGGATCATCAAGTACTAATAAATGCGCATCAAAAATTGCAGCTTTATCAGGACCTAATTGCTTTTCAGCATTATTTCTGATTTTAGTTAATTCAATTTTAGAAGCTTCTAACGCATTTCTGAATTTTCGAATTTCAGCATCAGTATCTGTAACTTTTTCATTAGTGAATGATAAATCAGGTTCTACTAATAAATAAGCTTTAGCAATTGCGACACCATCTGATGCCGCAATACCATTAATTAATTTTGACATAATTATTCAGTTAAACCTTCTTTAGATAAGACATCACTGATTGCTTGAATTGCGTCTGCTTCATCGCTTCCATCAGCGTAGATAGTGATTTCAGCATCTTTACCTACACCTAAACTCATAACACCCATGATTGATTTTAAGTTAACTTTTTTACCGTTATATTCTAATTGAATATCTGAATCAAATTTTGATGCAGTTTGAACTAACATAGTTGCAGGGCGTGCATGAATACCTGTTTCATCGATAATTACATAAGATTTTTGTTCCATAATCTATTTCTCCTTCGCAAAGTTAGAATATTCAAATTTGTCATAATCTAACATAATTTTATACCATAACACTACCAAAATATATTACTAAATTCAATTCTAATAGGATTGAAAAACTATTATAATTGGTTTTTATAGAAATAAACAAGTGTTTCAAATTGTAAAAAGTCGATTTTAACCTTCAATATTTTTACTTACTTATCATATGCATAACAACACAAATTAAAATCACTGTCACAACTTTGGTTTAAATTATAATTTATGACAAATTCGTATGATAACTATTTAGCCTTTATCATTAAGCTTACTCCAATTATACTACAACATTTTCATTTTAAATAATATCATGAAGCACTTTTTCACATTTTTCGATATGTTCGCGCCCAAGTTTATTCATGAAGTAGTAACTGATTGATGCTGAAACAGCTTGTCCAACAACAGGGAACCATTTCGTTTGTTTCGCTGCAGCTCGTTTTGCCATGTCTCTAATAACCACTTTTAACACAGCACTTGATACTTTTTTACCAATAAATGAACTACCTTGAATTGCAGCTGCTGCTAAAATTCGTTCTTTCACATCATCCCCAAGCGTATTCACTTGTTTGTGATCTAGACCATAAATTTTATTAACATCTTCAATAATGTCTCGCATTAATTTAATATCTACGCCAAAGTCTAGTCCAGGAATTGGCACAATACTCATGCTTGATGATAATAATGATTTTTTCTTCACAATTGTTTCCGCTTTTGCTCTGCGTTCAGCTAATTCTTCTTTAGTAGTCGGTAAGTTACTTTTTTCTTTAATTTCTTCAATATTTAAAACTTTGTTTCCAACTTTATTTGTAACGCCACTTGTAAATTTATTCATAATGCCCATTTAAAGACACACCTTTCTTAAATCATTCATTAAACATGTATACCCATTTTTAATGATTTAATGCTTGATATTAATAAATACAGCTTTTAAGTATTTTGACGGCTTATAGTGTGGGTGCGTTTTAAAATCCTTAGGCAACCCCATAACTTCCTCAATATCATATGCTACATCTGCTTCATTAAGTGTAGTTTTAATAACATTTTTAAAGGCTTTCAATGAAAAAGCACTTGAATTTGTACATAATAATAGAGACCCATTTGGAGCAAGTATATTTAATGCACCATTAATTAAATCATCGTAATTCTTTTGTACTGAAAATGTCTTCTTCTTATTACGAGCAAAACTCGGTGGATCAATCACAATCGTATCGTATACTTTGCCGTGTCGCGCAGCATAATTGTAAAAATCAAATGTATCCATTACATAAATATACTGGCTCTTAGGATCAATACCATTTAAACCAAAGTTTTCTTCCGTTAAACTACGTGAACGATTGGCTAAATCCACACTTGTTGTTGTAGTCGCATTTTTAGCAGCTACAACCGAAAATGCACCAGTATAACTAAATAAATTAAGTATATGCTTATCTTTTGCAAAGTGGTCTCGTAATTTCTTTCTGACTTCTTTTTGATCTAGGAAAATGCCTGTCATCAAGCCATCATCTAAATCTACATTATAAAATGTGAAATTTTCCTCTATAACTATTGGAAATTCAGGCGTTTCTCCTAATACATGTCCACCTGTATATTCAGAATCTTTAAAACGCATTTTTTCAAAAATTGACTTAAATGGAAATACTTTCTGAATCGCTTCAATGACATTATAGCGGAATTTATATATTCCTTTTGAGTACCATTGAATCAATAAATGGCCATCGTAGTTGTCAATCGTTAATCCACCAACGCCATCGCCTTCTGCATTGAATAATCTAAACGCATTAGTACCTTCGATATGATAATAATAGTCACGTTCTTGTAATGCAATTTCAAATCTTTTTTCGAAAAAAGATGTATTAATTGTTTCATTTTGATCGTAGCTTAATATCCAACCTAGCCCCTTATGTTGGCGTCCAACATATGCGGTTGCAATGTACTGTTCTTGACCATTCATAATGTAAAATAAGTCGCCTTCTTTTAAATGATCATTGTTATAAATATCCGCTTCATCTACTAGCGGATAGTAATTCAAATACTTTGTTTCTTTACCTCTATTTAATGTGGCTATTTTCATTTTCAAACGCTCCTATTTAGATTGTTTTAAGTTTGAATTTTATACAATACTCTCGTTATCATTCAACACTAGTTTAACAAATATAAAATTATCATTACACAAAACAACATTAAACAAAAAAGGCGGAACGTGAAGTCTATTTCGTCACCATAGATTTCACGTTACCACCTTATCAAAATTAAACGCATTAAGGTCTTTCTCTCAATTGTAACGTAAATGCGATAATAACCGCTATCAACATTAAGATTAACGTTGGAGTTATAAAGATTGATAATAATAATCCATGAATCATAATGTTTACAAATTCAGTTAACAATTTAAAGAATAGAATACTAACCATAAAGAGTTGTAAATAATAATATTTACCTCTTAAGAAATGTGTAAATGTCGTTGCAATATAAGTGATAATAACTAGCATTAATAATAATAAAGTTACCCATTCAACAACATATTGTGTTTGAGATAGTTCCCATTCACCTGATACAAATAAAGCATTTCTGTTATTAAATTCAATAAATGTAAATAGGAATAAAATGAAACCACAGAATATTTCTACATACGCTGGTTTAATCCATTTCGGCCGTCTCATCCAATTAGGAATATCATCTTCTTCAATATTAAATACATTTTTGAATTTATTCTTAAATTTATCACGTTTTGATCTGATTTTTTCTAAATCGACACTTCTTCTCGTCTTACGTGCATATTCTGATGTTTTATCTTGAAGCTGTTTAAAATGAACTTTAGACTGATTCGAAACATTTCCTTTACTTGTTCTTGATAATTCTGGTTCTTCTTCTCCCAATTCTTCTTTAGTCAATGGTAAGGATCTTCTTAAGAATAAGAAATTCCAAATTGAAGCTTGCGCTAATAACCACATTACTAAGAAAAATGTATTTACACTTAAAATATCTATTGGTGCAATTTCATTGGCATCAATTTTGCCGTATAAAGAAATTTGAGTAATTAAATAACTTATTCCATAAGAAAAGATAATCCATAAGTAATGATTTTTTCTATTAGCAACATTAAGTTCATCTTTATATACAATGTAGCCTGTGTGAATAATAAAAGGAATAATAAAAATAATTGCCCAAAAACTATATACTTGAGTCATTAAAGTAATTGAAATGAGGAAGTATAAAATCCCAATAATTAAAAAGAAAATTGAGATGTCGTAATCATATTTCGTAGTTCTATATAATGCATAACCAATAAGCATTACAAGAATACCAAACAGAATAATTATGACTGCACTAATAATAGGAAAGTTGCCTATGAACCTACTCATCACTCTAATAATTTCACTGAAGAATGCATTAAGGAAATCCCATAAATTATGAATTTTTAATTCAACTTTATCTTTATCCTTTAATTGATTAATTAAAGGTAAATTTATAAGTATTATGAGACCCGTGAAGAGTGAAACGATACCGACAATATAACTAAAAATAATCTCGGTGTGTTTCTTAAGAAAAGACATACTGTTCACCTCAAAATTCATTATATAGTAAGATGTTAATCTTGTCTTTATTAAACAATAAAATACATCTTGAGACCTATATAAGTTTATCCTAGTTTTATATGGGTAAACTTAAATTGTAAACATTAATCTAACAAGGAGTGTTCATTATGACAAACGAAGATGCTAAAAAAGCAAAAGAAGTAGAAGAAAAATTAAAAGAACAAAAAGAAGAAAAAACTGATGACATCGAACAAACTAAAAAAGATGTTCAAGACACTTTAGATTAATTACTAAAGCAATTATTTATAAAGGCTACAGTTTCACTCATTCATTTGCGTAGCTAACCGAACTGAGAAGGCGCTTAATTCAAGCTTTTATCAGTTCTAGTCACCCTTGCGGGCGGGGCCCCAACAAAGAGAATTTCATAAAGAAATTCTACAAGCAAAGCAAGTTGGGGTCGGGGCCCCAACAAAGAGAATTTCATCAAGAAATTCTACAAGCAAAGCAAGTTGGGGTCGGGGCCCCAACAAAGAGAATTTCATCAAGAAATTCTACAAACAAAGCAAGCTGGGAGTCGGGGCCCCAACACAAAAAATCACGAAAGTGATTTTACAAGCAAAGCAGGTTGGGGATACGACGAATTTAAAAGAATTCTGTCCCACTCCCATCGATTTTTCTTTCATTTTATTTAATTTAATTAAAATCGCCTTGACATTAATTCATAAAAGTCATACATTTAAAATAAATTAAATATAAAACGCACTAGGGGTGTGTATACTGAGATGAGGTTTTACCTCGAACCCTTTGAACCTGAACTAGTTAAAACTAGCGTAGGAAAGTGTTGCTAATATAAATAATTGTAGTAAATACATATAAAACTTTTTATTTAAATTCACGCACAACTTTCTACGGATGGTTGTGCGTTTTTTTAGGAGGAAATATCATGTCAAAAGGTTTAAAGCTTTCAGAAATCCTTGTAACTGTTCTGATTGCAGTAGTATTTGCGATAATTTATAACTTATGGTGGTTTGCGTATAACGTGGCGCAAGTTGCCGGTGTTCATATTGAACAATTAACATATGGCGTATGGTTTATGGCAGCTATCGTCGCATATTTAATTATTCCTAAACCTGGTATTGCACTTATTGCAGAGTTTGCTGCAGGTGCTGGTGAAACAATTGTTATGGGGAAATTTGATATTCCTACAATTGTATATGCAATTCTTCAAGGTTTAGCTTGTGAAATTATTTTTGCTATTTTTAAATACAAATCTAGATCATTAATGGTTGCTGTATTAGCTGGATTAGCAACTGCATTAATTTCATTTCCAGTTGATTATTATTACGGTTATTTAGCTGAAGTCGCAGGATGGAATCTTCTTTTATTCATTATATTCCGTTCTATTAGCGGTATTGTCATTGCCGGCTTATTATCTTATCTCATTGTTAAAGCATTAGATCAAACAGGTGTGACGAAATTATTCCGCCCTGCTTCTCAAAAAGACTACGACAACCTATAAGGGGAAATTAAAGTGTTAAAAGCGAAAAATTTACGTCTGAAATATCCGAATGGCGAACGTAAAATCTTCGATAATTTGAATATTGAAATTAAAGATAAAGAAAAAGTGCTTTTACTAGGTCCTTCAGGATCTGGTAAAAGCACATTGCTTAATGTTTTAAGTGGCATTGTGCCAAATCTAATTGAGTTACCTATGAAATATGATGAACTTGAAATCGATCCACATTCTGGTGTCATCTTTCAAGATCCAGATACGCAGTTTTGTATGCCTAAAGTGTATGAAGAACTTGCTTTCGTTCTAGAAAATAAACAAGTACCACGCAATGAAATGGACGCACTTATAGAGAATGCTTTAGCATCGGTTGATTTAAATGTTACGGACAATACATTCGTTAATCATCTTAGTGGCGGTATGAAACAAAAGCTCGCTATTGTTGAAACTATTTTACAAGAAGCTAATACGCTTTTCTTAGATGAGCCTACTGCCATGTTAGATGTAGATGCTACAGCTGATTTGTGGCAACGACTTATTCAGTTATGGTCTGATCAAACTGTGCTTATTGTCGAACACAAAGTTGAACATATTTGGGAGCATGTCGATAGAGTCATCTTATTGAATTATGAAGGACAAATCATAGCAGATGGCACACCGGATTACATATTAAAAAACTGTGAGCATTTACTCACTGAATTTGGCGTTTGGCATCCTCATGCTTGGGATCATGCGCCAAAGCCGATTACATTTCCATCTAATGAAGCTGAAACATTATTTACTTTTAAGAATGGTCAAGTTATTCGTGGTAAAAAACAATTATTCCAGACATCCGAATTAAATGTTCATTCTGGAGAATGGATTACGATAACTGGGAAAAATGGTACAGGTAAAACAACACTGTTAGAATCAATGATGCAACTTATAAAATATGAAGGCACGATGGCTTATAAGAATACAATATTGAAGAAAATTAAAGATGCAGCCAAGCATATGTATCTCGTTTATCAAAACCCTGAATTACAATTTATAACAAATTCAGTTTATGAAGAAATATATATACATTATAATCATCAAGAACCTTCAATCGCTGAAAATGAAACGATGAAACTTTTAAAATTATTGCATTTAGAAGCTGTTAAAAACCAACATCCATTTGAATTATCTATGGGTCAGAAACGACGTCTTAGCGTAGCTACTGCACTAAGTTCAAAAGCCGATATCATCTTGCTAGATGAACCAACATTCGGACTGGATAGTCACAATACATTCCAATTGATTGAACTTTTCCAGGAAAGTGTCTCAAGTGGTCAAACCATCATTATGGTTACACACGATCCGGAAATCATTCATCGCTATCCAACACGTCGTTTAATCGTCGAAGATAACCAACTCATTGAAGAGGAAGGTGAATCACATGTTTGAACGTTGGAAGAAACACTATTCCTTTGTAGATGACGTTAATATCATTACGAAACTTTTACTTGGTGTAGCGCTATTCATTTTCATTATATTTGTCCATAATTTTGATTATATGATTTACATTACCATTATTATGTTTTTATTTTTAATGGCATTTAATGGTACGCAGTTTAAAATTACCGGAGCCTTTATTTTAGCCACTGTGCTATTTGCGCTATTATCGTCATTATTTATGATCCTTTATGGCGATGGGACACATATGTTATTTAAATGGGGCATTATTCAAATTAGTACTGAAAGTATTGTACGTGGCTTGCATTTATCATTACGTACAATTACAGTGTCGATGTTTGGTATTTTATTGGCCCTCACATCCGAAATTGTCATGATTTTTTATAGCCTAATGCAACATTTAAAAGTAAAACCTAAAATTGCATATGCGTTTATGGCTGCAATCAGAATGGTCCCTCTCATTTTCACATCACTTATTCAATTGAGACGTTCGCTTAAAATGCGTTATCAAATGATTGATGTTTCAAATTATAGAGGGCTTAAACGTCTAAAACATTTATTAATACCTATCTTAAGTCAAAATATCCGTCGTGCGCATCAACTGTCTGTTGCGATGGAATCTAAAGGCTTCAAAGATGGTCCAAGAACATATTATTATAAAGCACCGTTTTCTTATAAAGATATTTTATTTGTAATTTGCGTTGTGGCCATATTAATCATCGCATTTTATCTTTCACAATACTTCCCTATCACTGGGATTACTGACGCGCGTGTATCAGGTTATACCTCATAAAAAAATAGGGCGTATCACTGTTCATCAGGATACGCCCTATTTTTTACATTTACTTATTCAATGCCTTATTTCCAATATCATGACGATAAAATAGGTTATCACTCTTAATTTTTTCTACATTGTTATACGCTACATTCTGTGCATCTTCAATTGTTGCACCTTTTCCAAGAGCTAATATCACTCTGCCTCCTGAAGTAACAAAAGCATCATCTTGTTTACGTAAACCACTTACGAAATAAGTATCATTCAATTCAAACCCAGTTACTTTAGCACCTTTAGCGTAACTTCCTGGATAACCCTTAGAGGCTAACATAACTCCCACGACATAGTCATCTTGCCATTGGAATCGAATTGGTTCTTTGCGATCTAAGGCAACGATTTGAGCCATTAAATCACTCTCTAATCGACTTAACAATACTTGTGCCTCTGGGTCTCCAAAGCGTGCATTAAATTCAATCACTTTGGGTCCTTCAGATGTTAAAATCGCACCAATATAAAGTAATCCAAAGTAATCATAACCTTCTGCTTTCATCGCTTTCGCAATGGGTTGTGCAATTTCTTTATTTGTACGTGTTAAGACATCGTCAGTAATATGAGGCACTGGACAATATGCACCCATGCCACCAGTGTTAGGTCCTTCATCATGATCAAAGGCACGTTTATGGTCTTGAGCAATACAATCAAACGGAACTGCATATTCACCATTAATGAAGGTCATTAAAGAGAATTCTTCACCCTCTAAAAATTGCTCAAATACCACTTTACCCTGCTCTTTAGGATATAGTGTTTCAACCGCTTCTTTCGCCGCTTCACGTGTATTAGCGATAATAACACCTTTACCAGCTGCTAAGCCATCTTTCTTAGCTACGATAGGTAAATCACAATGTTTTATATAGTCGAGTGCTTCTGCTTTAGAATTCACTTCTTTATAATCCGCAGTTGGAATATTATATTTTTCCATTAATTGTTTAGCAAATAGTTTAGACCCTTCTATTTGAGCCGCGTCCTTATTTGGACCAAATACCTTTACATTAGCTTGTCGTAATTGATCTGGTAACCCATCAATTAATGGTTGTTCCGGTCCTACAATTACCCATTCAATATTCTTTTCTTGAACAAAGTTTAAGATGGCTTCATGATCACTTTCTGCAATGTCAGTATGCACTTCTGCAACATTAACCATAGCGTCATTACCTGGAATTGCGTGTAATTGATCAATTAATGGTGATTGACGCAATTTATTAGCTAAAGCGTGTTCGCGGCCACCCGCTCCGATAACTAAAACATTCATCATTATTACCCCTTCCATTATTTAAATGACAAATTAATGCTTGAAGTGACGCATACCAGTTGTCACCATAGCAATGCCATATTTATTCGCCATATCAATTGAATCTTGGTCTTTAATTGAACCACCCGGTTGAATAATAGCTTTAATACCATGCTGTGCAGCCAATTCAACGGTATCATCCATTGGGAAAAAACCATCTGAAACTAGGGCAACATTGTCATTGATTTCTATTGCACGCTCTAACGCAATTTTTGCAGAGCCAACACGATTCATTTGACCTGCACCAATCCCTACCGTTTGTTTCGTATTACTCAAGATGACAGCATTACTTTTTACAGAAGGGATTACTTTCCAACCTAATAGCATCGCATCCCACTGATCGTCGGTAGGTGCCTTGTCAGTTACAACTTTCATATCTTCTTTAGCAACTTCAAAGTTATCTTTGTCTTGAACTAAATAGCCACCAGATACAGAAACAAATTCTTCTTCACGATTATCAATCGTCATATCAATTTCAAGCAAACGGATATTTTTCTTTTGCGTTAGAATATCTAAAGCTTCATCTGTAAATCGTGGCGCGATGACCACCTCTAGGAATATCGCATGCAACGTTTCTGCTAATTCAGCAGTCACTGTTCTATTTAATGCGATAATGCCACCAAAAATAGATTGGTTATCTGCATCATAAGCATGTTTAAACGCAATTTCAATATTGTCGCCAATACCTACACCACAAGGGTTCATATGTTTAACAGCAACAGCAGCTGGTTCACTAAACTTCTTCACAAGTGAAAGTGCTGAATCCGCATCTTTAATATTATTAAAGCTTAACGCTTTACCATGTAATTGTTTAGCACCTGCAATAGTATGTTTACTATTCGAGGTACGAACAAAGCGTGCTGATTGTTGAGGATTCTCTCCATATCTTAATTGTTCGCTATCTCCTTTAAAGAAGCTTACAATAGCATGATCATATTCATTTGTATGTGTAAATACTTTTATCATTAATGCTTTACGGTACGCTTCATCTAGTCGATCTTCTTTTATACGTTCGATGACTTCATTATAATCAGATGGGTGTACAATTGTCGTTACATGCTTAAAGTTTTTAGCTGCAGCACGTAGCATCGTAGGTCCGCCAATATCAATGTTTTCAATTGCTTCTGCTTCAGTCACATCAGGATTTTCAACCGTTTTTTGAAAAGGATATAAATTTACTACCACCATATCGATTAAATCAATATGTTGTTCTGATAATTGTTCTAAATGTTCAGGTTTATCTCTATCCGCTAAAATACCACCATGTACCGCTGGGTGTAATGTTTTAACACGGCCATCCATAATTTCGGGAAATTGTGTTAACTCTGAAACAGATTTCACTGGTACAGAAGCATCTTCTAAAGCACCTTTAGTTCCTCCAGTTGAATAAAGTTCATAATCTAATTTGATTAACGATTTAGCAAATTCCACTATTCCACTTTTGTTTGAGACACTTAAAATTGCTTTTTTCATGATTAGCTTAACTCCTTATTTAATAACTTTAGCTATAACACTTGGATAAAGTTCGTATTCTAATTGTTTAACACGTTCTTCCAATTCTTCTTTAGTATCGTCCGATTTAATATCACATTGTCGTTGATCAATAATTTCTCCCGTATCCATGCCACTATCTACATAATGAACCGTTGAACCAGTAATCTTATCACCGCTATTAAATGCTTGCCCTATAGCATCTTTCCCCTTATATTTCGGTAACAATGATGGATGGATATTTAAAATTTTACCTTCATATGCTTCTAATAAGTCAGGCCCAATTAATCGCATATAGCCAGCAAGGATAATCCATTCTACTTCTTCGCGTTGTAACAACTTAATTACATGTTGTTCATAAGCTGCTTTTGATTCGAAATCTTTAGGTTCATTAATATTGACAGCTACTTTTAATTGTTCAGCACGTTTGATGCAGTATGCATCGTGATGATCAGTATATAAAGATGTAATTTCTATATTATTGAGTTCCCCTTTATCTGCGCATAATACAATATTTTCGAAATTACTACCTGAACCAGATGCAAATATTGCTACTTTAGCCACTACTCTACCCCCTCGAGATGAATAGGCGTGTCTTTGTCTTCAACAATTTCACCTATTTCGAAAGCAGATATACCCTCTTGTTTTAAAATATCAAGTGTTTGCGCAACATCTTTTTTATCGATTATGACAGTGAAACCAATCCCCATATTAAAGACATTGTACATTTCTTTAGTATCTATATTGGCTTGTTGTTGTAGCCAATTAAATACGTTTGGTGTTGGAAATGCTTGTGTATCAATGTTAGCTGCTAAACCTTCTGGTAACCCACGTGGAATATTTTCATAAAAACCACCACCAGTGATATGATTCATTCCTTTAATTTGAACAGCTTTTTTTAGAGCAAGAATAGGTTTTACATAGAGCTGCGTTGGTGCTAGAAACGTTTCTAAGTACGAACGACCATCAAAGTCATCATTTAAATCAATCCCTGATTCTTTAATTAATTTACGCACCAAACTATAACCATTAGAATGAATCCCATTTGAAGCTAAACCAATAATGGCTTGTCCAGCTTCAATCGCTGAGCCATCAATGTATGCGTCTTTCTCAACTGCACCCACAGCAAACCCAGCAAGATCGTACTCACCTTCGTGGTACATCTCACCCATTTCTGCCGTTTCACCACCAATAAGTGCGGTATTTGTTTCTTCACAACCATCACTGACGCCTTTTACGATTTGTTCAATCACTTCTGGGACAACTTTATTTGTTGCAATATAATCTAAAAAGTATAGTGGTTCCGCACCCGTAGTTAAAATATCATTCACGCACATTGCAACCGCATCTATACCGATGGTGTCATGTTTGTCATGATCTATAGCCAATTTTAATTTAGTCCCTACACCATCTGTGCCAGAAACTAAGACGGGTGCTTTCATATTTAATTGAGATAAATCAAAAGTAGCACCAAATCCACCTAAACCACCTAATACTTCTTTACGCATCGTACGTTTCACATGACTCGACATTCTCTCAACTGCTTCATAACCTGCATGAATATCAACACCTGATTGTTCGTATGCTTTAGACATGAATATTACCCTCTCTATCAAAGTAGTGTTTATGATTATTGATATAATCTTGTTGACGTTGACTTAAGTTCTTATAATATTTCTCTTCATAATCAAACAGTCCTGCTGGATAGTCACCTGTAAAGCTCTCTACACATAATCCGCTATATGGCGCATCATAATTCAACCCAATTGATTCGATTAAACCGTCTACACTTAAATAAGATAGCGAGTCTGCACCGATATAATCACAAATTTCTTCAGGTGACTTGCTTGCTGAAATAAGTTCGGCAGTCGTTGAAACATCAATTCCGTAAAAGCTAGGAAACATAAATTCTGGTGAAGCAATTCTGACATGCACTTCTTTAGCTCCAGAATCTTTTAACATTCTGACAATACGCTTGCTCGTTGTGCCACGTACAATTGAATCGTCAACTAAGACAATGCGCTTTCCTTCTACGATATCTTTAACTGCTGATAATTTAACTCGAACACCTTGTTCCCTTAACTCTTGTGTCGGTTGAATAAATGTGCGAGCAACATATTGATTTTTTACTAAGCCCATTTCATAAGGTAAATGACTTTCTTCAGCATAGCCACTTGCCGCTGATAATGAGGAGTTGGGTACACCGATGACCATATCTGCATCTGCAGGGCTTTCTTGTGCTAATTTCTTTCCAGATGCTTTACGTACTGCGTGGACATTTTTACCCGCGATGGTTGAATCAGGTCGCGCAAAATAAATGTATTCCATCGCTGATATAGCTGTATTCGTATGACTTGTATATGATTTAACCTCAATACCTTCATCGTTAATCACAACGTATTCTCCAGCATGAATGTCTTGCACATATTCTGCACCTAATACATCAATGGCACATGTTTCACTAGCTAAGATGTATGTACCGTCTTGCATTTTGCCAACGACTAACGGACGAATCGCATTAGGGTCAACAGCGCCATATAATGCATCTTTAGTAAGAATTGCAAAGGTGAAGCCACCTTTAATTTGGCGTAAACTTTCTTTTAATGCTTCTTCAAAAGTGGGTGCCTTACTTCTACGTATTAAATGCATAATCACTTCTGTGTCGGATGATGAATGGAATATCGCACCGTGTTTTTCCAAATATTGACGCAATGTCTGTGCATTAATTAAATTACCATTATGACAAATCGCAACACTCATATCGTAAAAGTGATACAAGAATGGTTGTATATTTTCAATACCTTTATTACCTGAAGTCGCATAGCGAACATGGCCAATAGCGTTGTGACCATCTTTAAGTTGATCCATTTGGTCACCTTTAATAGCTTCTGTTAACAATCCAAGACCACGTTCACCTTTTAAAACTTCTCCATCTGATACAACGATACCTGCACCTTCTTGCCCACGATGTTGCAAACTGTGAAGTCCCATATAAGTCAATTGAGCGGCTTCTGAATGATTCCAAATGCCGAATACACCACATTCCTCGTTTAATCCACTGTAGTTAAACATTGTGCAATTGCTCCTTCCCAACTTTCTTTAATATCTGAGACTTTTTCAACAATCGAACTTTGAGCATTCGTTACTTTAAATTCATCAACATCTGTTAATTGACCAATTTCTATAGCATCGTCAATATTTAAAGCCTGACCTTCTTTAACAGCAATGATATATCGACCTTGCGTTTCACTAAACAATTGCGCATCTGTAAGATCAACTGAAGCTTCTAACCCTAAACTGTAGTGTGCACTTAAGCGTGCTAAAGTGATTAATAAACCACCTTTACCTACTGTTTGTACGTGTGAAGCCACGCCATTTCGAATCGCATTTTTAACCGCTTCTCCTTTAGCAACTTCATCACTTAAATCAATCGCTTCAAATTCATGATTCACTTTACCGTACAATAATTTTTCAATTTGACTACCGCCAAAGTCATCTCTTGTTTCACCAACTAAATACAATTTATGGCCAGCTTCAGGGTGGAAGTCATTAAGGTAATCAATATCTTCAATTAATCCAACCATTCCTACGACAGGCGTTGGGAAAATGGATGTGCCACGTGTTTCGTTATAAAGAGAAACGTTACCTGAAACAACGGGTGTTTTTAATACTTCACACGCTTCTGACATGCCCTTCGTTGAATCAATCAATTGTTGATAAATTTCTTTCTTTTCTGGTGAACCATAGTTTAAGCAATCTGTCATAGCTAGTGGTGTAGCACCTACAGCAATTAAATTACGATACGCTTCTGCAACGACCATTTTCCCACCCTCATACGGTTGGTTAAATACGTAACGTGCTTCACCGTCTATCGTAGATGCAATAGCTTTATTCGTACCTTCTACACGAACAACTGATGACTGTAGTCCAGGTTTAATAATCGTATTTGCACCAACTTGTTGATCATATTGTTCATATAAATAATGTTTTGAAGCAATTGTTGGGTGTTTTAAAAGTTTTTCAAAGACATCTTGAACATCGATTGAACTATAGTCATTTTTTGATGTGTTGTATTCTTTTTCTTCACCCTCTAGCACATAAACCGGTGCTTCATCTGCAAGAGATTGCACAGGGATATCTGCAAATAGCTCATCTTCATATTTAAGTACGAAGCGGTCAGTGTTCGTTACTTTACCAATTACTGCACTATCTAATTCATGTTTTTCAAATGAATCTAAGAACTTTTGTTCAGTCCCTTTTTCAACGACTAGTAACATTCGTTCTTGTGTTTCAGAAAGCATCATTTCATAAGGTGAAATACCTGGTTCACGTGTAGGCACTTTATCTAAATGTAATTCTAGACCGCTGCCACCTTTAGCTGCCATTTCTGATGATGAAGATGTTAAACCAGCGGCACCCATATCTTGAATACCAACTAATTCGTCGAAAGTAATCGCTTCTAATGTTGCTTCCATAAGTTTTTTACCTACAAATGGATCGCCAATTTGAACAGACGGACGTTTACTTTCACTTTCTTCAGTCAACTCTTCAGACGCAAAAGTGGCACCATGAATACCATCACGACCTGTTTTGAGTCCTACATATATAACCGAGTTACCTTCACCTTTAGCAGTTCCTTTTTGAATCATGTCATGATCAATCACGCCGACACACATAGCATTGACTAACGGATTGCCATCATAACGATCATCAAATTCAATTTCTCCAGCTGTTGTTGGAATACCGATACAATTACCGTAACCGCCAATACCACGGACAACACCTTTAAGTAAACGTTGGTTTTGTTTCACTGACAATTCACCGAAACGCAAGCTATTTAATAAATTAATAGGTCTAGCTCCAATTGATACGATATCTCTAATGATGCCACCTACACCTGTTGCAGCACCTTGATAGGGTTCAATAGCAGATGGATGGTTATGTGATTCAACTTTGAACACAACTGCTTGGTCATCTCCTATATCTACTACACCTGCACCTTCACCAGGTCCCATTAAGACATGTTCACCTGTTGTCGGAAATTGTTTTAAGAATGGTTTAGAGTGTTTATAAGAGCAATGTTCACTCCACATCACTGAGAAGATGCCTACTTCTGTAAAGTTAGGTTCTCTCCCTAATATTTCACACACTTTGTTATATTCCGCGTCACTTAAGCCCATATCTTGATACAATTTTTCAAGCTTAATTTCTTCAATACTAGGTTCGATAAACTTAGACATTTTGTTCCCTCCAACTATTTACCATTGCTTCAAATAATTTCACACCACTATCAGTTCCAAGAATTGTTTCAAGCGCACGTTCTGGGTGTGGCATCATACCACAAACATTACCTGCTTTATTAACAATACCTGCAATATTTTCATGAGAGCCATTTGGATTATCTTCATAAGTTAAGATAATTTGATTATGCTCAATTAATTCATCATATATATCATCTGTACAGTAATAATGACCTTCACCATGTGCAACCGGATAAACGACAATTTCATTCTCACCATATAAATTTGTGAAAGGTGTTTGATTATTGGCAATTTTTAGACTTTCATTTCTGCTAATAAATAAATGAGAATCATTATGAAGCAATGCACCTGGTAATAAACCAATTTCTGTAAGAATTTGGAATCCATTACACACACCAAGAACCGGTTTACCTTCACTTGCTAGACGTTTCACTTCACTAATGATAGGTGCTACACTTGCCATAGCGCCTGAGCGTAAATAGTCACCAAAAGAAAAACCACCTGGAATTAATACGCCATCGTAACCTTCCAATGATGTCTCACGATAGTCAACATATTCTGCTTCAGCACCTGTCTTAATCGCTGCATTGTACATGTCTCTATCACAATTAGATCCTGGGAATACGAGAACTGCAAATTTCATCTTATGCATTCTCCTTTTCATCAACGATTTTATAACTATATTCTTCAATAACAGTGTTTGCGAATAACTTCTCACTTAAAGTAGTAACGATATTATCAACCGCTTCATCAGTTGCTTCATCAACTGTCATGTATAAAACTTTACCTACTCGAATATCATTTACTTGTTTATAACCTAAATCATGTACAGCTCGATTTAATGCTTGCCCTTGCGTATCTAATACTTGTGGTTGTAATGTAATGTGAAGTTCAATCGTTTTCATTATTTTAGTTCCTCCAATTTATTTAAAAATGTTGTATATGTGTCAATAAGTGAACCTGTATCATTTCGATAGACATCTTTGTCAAAGTTAGTGTCAGAATGTTTATCCCAAATACGACATGTATCAGGAGAAATTTCATCAGCTAGTAAGATTTTACCGTCAGATGTCTTACCAAATTCGATTTTGAAATCCACCAATCTTAAATCCATTTCATTCATAAGCTCCATTAATACTTTATTGATATCTTTCGCCATTGTTTTCAATATTTCAATTTCACTATCATTCGCAATATTTAGCAGTTTCACATGATCATCTGTAATTAAAGGATCGTTCAAGTCATCATTTTTATAGAAAAATTCAACTAAAGGCGCTTCAAATTCATGCCCTTTATTAAAACCTAAGCGTTTGGTTATTGAGCCTGTTGCAATGTTACGAACCACCACTTCTAATGGGATAATAGTCACTGCTTCGACTAATTGTTCCGTTTCTGAAAGTTGTTTAATAAAGTGACTTTTAATTCCATGTTGGGCTAAATAGTCGAATATTATAGCGGTAATTTGATTATTTAATCGGCCTTTACCTTCCATTTTGTCTTTTTTTGCACCATTACCAGCCGTAACTTCATCTTTATACTCAACTCTCAATTGACCTTCTTTGTCTGTTGAGAAAATTCTTTTCGCTTTCCCTTCATATAATAGCGTCATTAACTATTCTCTCCCTTCAAACTGTTTGAGCATGTCTTTCTCAGTTTCATTTAAATCATTCGTCAAAATGGTCATATGTCCCATTTTACGGTCAGGCTTGCGTTCTGATTTGCCATAAATGTGCACATGCCATTCAGGATGACTTGAAAACTGTTCTTCTAATAAATCTAAGTCTCGTCCTAACAAATTCATCATGACTGCTGGTTTTAAGATTTCGATTTGTTCTGGTAGCTTTTGACCTGTAACAGCAAGAATATGCGTATCAAATTGTGAATAATCACAGGCTTCAATAGAATAATGTCCTGAATTGTGTGGACGTGGTGCGATCTCATTTACATACAAATGATTTGATTTATCAATAAAGAATTCAACTGTGAATGTACCTACGAAATGAACTTGATCAATAATCTTATTCACTTCATTTCTAGCTTCTTGTTCCTTGTCAGTTCGTGCAGGCACAATGGTTTTAAACAAAATCTGATTACGATGTTCGTTCTCTTGTAGTGGGAAGTACGTAATTTGTTTGTGATTGCCGATTGTAACTGTTAACGAAACTTCAAGTGAAATATCAAGATATTGTTCTGCTACACACTCTTGATTCGTAATAAGTGCTCTAGCTTCTTGGAGCGCTGTTTCATCTTTAACTAAGACTTGTCCTTTGCCGTCATATCCACCAAATCGCGTTTTGACTATAAATGGATAGCCTAAGGTATGAATAGCATCATTTAAATCTTCTTCACTTTTTATAGATAAAAATGGAACGATTTTAGAACCAGCTTGTTCTAATGTTTGTTTTTCAGTCAATCGGTCTTGCAATAATTGAATTGCTTGATAGCCTTGAGGAATATTGAATTGTTGCGTTAAGCGATTAAGTTGCTCAGCAGAAATATTTTCAAACTCATAAGTAATGACATCAGATTTTTCGCCAAGTTCATGTAACGCTTTTTCATCATCGTAAGCAGCAGTGATAAATTCGTGAGCGACAGGTTTACATGGGCTGTCAGGGTTAGGATCTAAACAAATAACTTTGAAACCCATTTTCTGTGCTGATTGAGCCATCATCTTACCTAATTGACCACCACCAATAATGCCAATCGTGTCACCGAACTTTAATTTATTGAAGTTCATTTTGCATTTCACCAACTTTATCTACTAGACTTTGCTCATATTGTTCTAAATGATGACGAACTGTTTCGTTGCCAATACTTAATATTCTTGCAGCCAATATGCCAGCATTTTTAGCACCTGACGTTCCAATTGCAGTTGTAGCTACTGGAATACCACCAGGCATTTGAACAATTGATAATAATGAATCCAGTCCTTTTAAACTTTTCGATTCTATTGGTACACCTATCACAGGTAATGTTGTCATTGATGCAACCATTCCCGGTAAATGCGCTGCGCCACCTGCTCCAGCAATAATGACATCATAGCCATTTTTCTGTGCTTGACTGGCAAATTCATACATTAATTTTGGCGTACGATGTGCCGAAACCACTTTCTTATCGTACGGTATTTCGAATTCGTCTAACATCGCACAACTTTCTTGCATAATCTTCCAATCTGAAGAACTACCCATAATTACCGCTACTTTCACGTTGTACACCCTTTCAAAAGTTTGAAATTTAGATACGATTAGTTGTATATTACAGATATAGCATAACAATCATGCGATGCTTTTTCAATTAAAAATCGAACTTTAACTTAATTTTTATCTTTAATTTACGTCTTTTGGCTATTAATTGACGAGAATACAGTTTTAAAGTTAAGGTATAGTTATGATTAAAACAAACAAGGAGGAATTTTTTGTGGTTGCAAAAATTTTAGATGGGAAACAAATTTCTAAGGACTATAGACAAGGTTTACAAAATCAAGTCGAAGCATTAAAAGAAAAAGGTTATACACCAAAATTATCAGTTATCTTAGTTGGTAATGATGGTGCAAGTCAAAGCTATGTAAACTCTAAAAAGAAAGCTGCTGAAAAAATCGGCATGATTTCTGAAATTGTTCATTTAGAGGAAGATACTTCTGAAGAGGATGTATTAAAAGAATTAGATCGTTTAAACAATGATGATTCAGTTAGCGGTATTCTAGTTCAAGTACCACTTCCTAAACAAGTAAGTGAACAAAAAATCTTAGAAGCGATTAATCCTGAAAAAGACGTTGATGGCTTCCACCCTTCAAATATCGGTAAATTATATATTGATGAGCAAACTTTTGTTCCATGTACACCATTAGGTATTATGGAAATTCTTAAACATGCTGATATTGATTTAGAAGGTAAAAATGCGGTTGTAATTGGCCGTAGCCATATTGTTGGTCAACCAGTATCTAAATTATTATTACAAGCTAACGCTACTGTAACTATCTTACATTCACGTACTAAAGACATGCATAGTCATTTAAAAGACGCTGATGTCATTGTTAGTGCTGTAGGTCAACCAGGCTTAGTTACTAAAGATGATGTTAAAGAAGGCGCAGTTATTGTTGATGTTGGTAATACGCCTGATGAAAATGGTAAATTAAAAGGTGACGTAGAGTTTGAAGAAGTTAAAGAAATTGCTGGAGCAATCACACCAGTTCCAGGTGGTGTTGGCCCATTAACAATCACTATGGTGCTTAACAACACATTATTAGCTGAAAAAATGCGTCGTGGCATTGAATAAGAAGGCTTCACTTTGATTTAAGTCTTATGTTATTAGAATAATTAAATTGAAATGGCTAGGACATCATTCCTAGAAAAATAGCCAGTAAATGCGTTTTAACAAACGCATTTACTGGTTTCTTTATTTACAATACGGAGTATTGTTGGCTTGCTTGCCCAACGTGCTTTGCTTGTAGAAACTGATTAACTCAGTTTCTCTGTGTTGGGGCCCTTCTTATGGGATAGCTTCAGCCTGTAGACCTCTAAAGAAATACTTAGATGAACATTTACTCATTCTGTTGTGATGCTTGCCTAGGAGTCTACGCAACTCTGTTTCGTAATCTATCTTAG
This sequence comes from Staphylococcus sp. GDY8P57P, assembly GCF_017892585.1. Taxonomy (NCBI): domain Bacteria; kingdom Bacillati; phylum Bacillota; class Bacilli; order Caryophanales; family Staphylococcaceae; genus Staphylococcus; species Staphylococcus sp. GDY8P57P. The sequence goes on from NZ_JAESLK010000018.1 coordinate 266,612, forward strand.
AACTATTTATGCAAGTGCAGTTGCACTTATGTTCAATAATAATTAACGCAAGCGTCTCGCCAAAATACTTTGTATTGATATGTAATTTTACATTGAAATTCTTTTAAAAAATTAAGGCACACTCATATAATTTAGTAAACATTTCAACACTAAATTAAAGAGGTGCCTTATATATTAGAAACTACACTATAAAATGATTATACGTCTTGCATTAATCCAGTAATGTAGCATATCTTAACATCCATTATTCTTATTAAACTGTAACGCTTAATTTTGGTACGAATGTTTCATAATGGATGTGACTTTGATCAACATCTAATGCTTTTAATACTTCAATTACAGATTGAATGAACTTAGCACCGCCACATACATATACTTCAGTATCATTGCTTAAATAGTTTTCAAGATAGTCTTTAGTTAAATAGCCATTTTTTTCTCTATCATAAAGTTCATAATTTGCTTTGTCTGATTTTTGGCTAATAGCTTCTAAATGTGAAGTGAACGGTGTATCGTTAATGTCTCCAGTAACTTGAACAAATTGAGCTTTACTGTCTTTAGCTACTACTTCATCAAACATAGAAACTAGAGGTGTAACACCGATACCTGCACCAATAAATAGTTGTGGTTTTTCAGGATTTGAAACTGCAAATGGACCAACTGGAGCAGACAAGTTAATTGTGTCCCCTTCTTTTAATTCATCGTGTAAGATTGTTGAAACTTCACCTTCATGATTAGTAGTTACATCACGTTTAACAGCAAATGTTAAACGTTCTTTTTCTCCTGATACGATTGAGTAATGACGTTTTGCGCGATAAGGTAATTTTTCACTACTTACGTCAACAGTGATATATTCACCCGGTGTGAATTGACTTAAATCATATTCAGTAGATTTAACTGTGAATGCTTTAATATCTGAAGACAATTGTTCAATTTTTTCGATTTCAAAAGGTTTAAATCCATCCCAAAGCATTTCAGCATAAATATCTTTTTCTACTTGAATAAACACATCAGCAATCTCTTGGTAAGCTTTTTTCCAAGTTTGAATAATAGGATGATCATCTTCAAGACCTACAACAGCTTTAATTGCCTCGATTAAATTTTCTCCGACAATATCGTAACCTGCAGGTGGAACTTGTAAAGCACAATGTTTATACGCAATTTCTTTAACAACCGGCATGATATTACCTAAATTATCAATATTCACTGCTGCTGCTAAAACACTTTGTGCTAATGCAGTTGATTGGAACCCCTTCTGTTGGTTCGTTTGGTTAAACATATTTTTCAATTCTGGATGTTGGTTGAACATTCTATTGTAAAAATATGATGTAATCTCAGTGCCTTTGTCTTGTAATACTGGTACTGTTTCTTTAATAATGCCTTTTTCTTTTTCATTTAACATGAAAAGTCACTCCCATTTAGTTAAATATTTCAAACCATTTCTTAATTCATTCTATTCCAAAATTTAAATTTTTTAAATCAAATGTAATCAAATTCACAAAATGTTCATTTTACATAATCTTAATATATATTTTTCTTCTTATTATTTAAATTCGTAAAATAATACGATATATTAAGACTATAGTATGATGTTTATTGTCAGAATATATTGTATAGTTTAATTAAATTACTCAATGACTTTATTTTAACGGAGGTTAACTTAATGAATAAACTAATCCAGTCACTTTCAGCGCTAGGCGTCTCCGCAACTCTAGTTACCCCCAACTTAAGTGCAGAAGCTACTACAAACCACTCTCCTGAACTTAGAGGCGTGAATGATATTGTAATTGAAAAAGGCCAAAACTATAATCTACTTAATGGAATTAGCGCCTATGATAAAGAAGATGGCGATTTAACGCATAAAATTACTGTTGATGGTCATGTTGATACTTCTAAAGTAGGTAAATATAAAGTCAAATATAACGTCATTGATTCAGATGGAGCTAAAGAAACTTCTACGCGATACATAGAAGTTAAGTAATGATGACAATTTTGAGATGAGATGAAATGTCTCATCTTTTTTTATGTCTAAAACCCTTGAAAACACTGAAAATGATAACGTTTCTCAACTATATGCGTATTTCACTTAATTTTGTCATTTTTCACAGAATAGACACATAATTTTAACAAATCTTACATTCCCCGTCATTCCTATTGTTGCTAGTTGTTTCCTATATATAATTATAATTTTTTTTGGATAAGTACTTGTAAATATCGCGTAATAAACTAAAATTAATGATAAGCCCTACATTTGTAGTATTAGGAGGTCAAAAAAGTGTCAAAATTTAAGTCTTTGCTTCTAATGTTCGGCACGCTAATTTTACTTAGTGGTTGTTCGAATGTAGAAGTATTTAATGCAAAAGGGCCAGTAGCAAGTAGTCAGAAGTTCCTGATTATTTATTCAATCGTCTTCATGCTTGTTATTGTTGCTGTTGTACTTACCATGTTCGCTATTTTTATTTTCAAGTATAGCTACAATAAAAACAGCGAAACTGGTAAGATGCACCACAATTCTTTAATTGAAACAATTTGGTTTGTGGTACCTATCATTATCGTTATTGCTTTAGCTATTCCAACAGTTAAAACTTTATACGATTATGAGAAACCACCAGAAAGTAAGGAAGATCCAATGGTTGTATATGCAGTAAGTGCTGGATACAAATGGTTCTTTGCTTATCCAGAACAAAAAGTAGAAACAGTGAATACATTAACTATTCCTAAAAATCGTCCTGTAGTCTTCAAATTGCAAGCTATGGATACGATGACAAGTTTCTGGATTCCTCAATTAGGTGGTCAAAAATATGCCATGACTGGCATGACAATGAATTGGACTTTACAAGCCGATGAAACAGGTACTTTCAGAGGACGTAACTCTAACTTCAATGGTGAAGGTTTCTCTCGCCAAACGTTTAAAGTTCACTCTGTAGACCAAAGTGAATTCGATTCTTGGGTTAAAGATGCTAAGAGCAAGAAAACACTTAGCCAAGATGAGTTTGATAAACAACTCTTACCAAGTACACCTAATAAAGAATTGACATTCAATGGTACGCATATGGCATTCGTTGACCCTGCAGCTGATCCAGAGTACATTTTCTACGCTTACAAACGTTATAATTATGTTCAAAAAGATCCTAACTTTGTAGCTGAAGAAGACTTGTACAAAGATGTTACTGATAAACCACAGAAACCAGCTCGTAAGGTTCAAATCACTAACGCTAACTATAAGCGTCATGGTATGAAACCTATGATTCTTGGTAACAATGATCCTTATGATAATGAATTCAAGAAAGAAGAGGATCATAACGCTAAGGAAATGGAAAAAATCAGTAAAAGCGCGAAAGACGAAAATGCGTCTAAATTTGGTAGCAAAGCAGACAATGATCATGGAGGTGGACATTAATGAATTTTCCATGGGATCAATTACTCGTTAAAGGTAACTGGATGATTACAATGGCACAAATCGGTGCGCCATTCCTAGTTATTGGTTTAATTGCAGTAATTACTTACTTTAAGTTATGGAAATATCTTTACAAAGAATGGTTCACATCCGTAGACCATAAAAAAATCGGTTTAATGTATTTAATTTGTGCTGTACTTATGTTCGTCCGTGGTGGTATTGATGCGTTACTTTTACGTACACAATTAACAATTCCAGATAATACTTTCTTGGAATCAAATCACTATAACGAAATCTTCAGTACGCACGGCGTTATCATGATTATCTTTATGGCTATGCCATTCATTTTTGGTTTATGGAACGTAGTTGTTCCACTACAAATTGGGGCTCGTGATGTGGCGTTCCCAGTTATGAATAACATTAGTTTCTGGTTATTCTTTGTTGGTATGATTTTATTCAACCTTTCATTCATTATTGGTGGATCACCAGCAGCTGGTTGGACAAACTATGCACCATTAGCTGGTGAATTTAGTCCAGGCCCAGGTGTTAACTATTACCTAATCGCTATACAGATTTCAGGTATTGGTACATTAATGACTGGTATTAACTTCTTTGTAACAATACTTAGATGTAAAACACCAACAATGAAATTCATGCAAATGCCAATGTTTACTGTAACTACATTTATTACGACTTTAATCGTAATTCTTGCGTTCCCAGTATTCACAATTGTACTTGCATTAATGACAGCTGACCGCATTTTTGGAACTGCATTCTTTACAGTTGCTGATGGCGGTATGCCAATGTTATGGGCAAACTTCTTCTGGGTATGGGGGCACCCTGAGGTTTATATCGTTATCTTGCCTGCATTTGGTATTTACTCTGAAATTATTCCAACATTTGCTCGTAAACGTTTATTCGGTCACCAAAGCATGGTGTGGGCAACTGCTGGTATCGCATTCTTAAGTTTCTTAGTTTGGGTTCACCATTTCTTCACAATGGGTAATGGTGCATTAATCAACTCATTCTTCTCAATTTCAACAATGTTAATCGGTGTACCTACCGGAGTTAAACTCTTCAACTGGTTATTAACATTGTATAAAGGACGTATTACGTTCGAGTCACCTATGCTATTCTCATTAGCCTTCATCCCTAACTTCTTATTAGGTGGGGTTACTGGTGTAATGTTAGCGATGGCATCAGCTGACTATCAATATCATAATACTTATTTCTTAGTAGCTCACTTCCACTATACATTGGTTACTGGTGTAGTATTTGCCTGCCTAGCTGGTTTAATCTTCTGGTATCCTAAGATGATGGGTTACAAATTAAACGAAAAATTAAATGCATGGTGTTTCTGGTTATTCATGATTGGATTTAACGTATGTTTCTTACCACAATTCATTCTTGGATTAGACGGAATGCCTCGTCGTTTATACACTTACATGCCTTCTGATGGTTGGTGGTTATTAAACGTAATCTCAACTATTGGTGCATTATTAATGGCTGTTGGTTTCCTATTCTTAGTAGCAAGCATCGTATACAGTCATATCAAAGCTCCACGTGAAGCTACTGGAGATAACTGGGATGGTCTTGGACGTACTTTAGAGTGGTCAACTGCTTCTGCAATTCCACCTAAATACAACTTTGCTATCACTCCAGATTGGAATGACTATGATACATTTGTTGATATGAAAGAACATGGTCGTCATTATTTAGATAACCATAACTATAAAGACATTCATATGCCAAACAATACACATACTGGTGTGTTTATGGGTATATTCATGTTATTAGGTGGTTTCTTCTTAATCTTTGAAACGATCGTCCCTGCTATAATTTGTTTAGTAGGTATTCTTGGTTCATTAGTTTACCAAAGTTTCGTTCAAGATCATGGTTATCATATCCCTGCTTCTGAAGTTGCTGAAAATGAAGCTCGCTTAAGAGAAGCTCGTATTAAAGAAAGGGAGGCTGTAGGTCATGAGTCATGATACAAATACTGTTGATTCACGTACGCACGAAGGTCAATTAAATAAACTTGGCTTCTGGATTTTCCTTACAGCCGAATTCTCGTTATTCGGTACCTTATTTGCAACGTTATTAACGTTGCAACATGGTGGCGATTACGCAGGCAAAATGACAACTGAATTATTCGAGTTACCGCTTGTATTAATTATGACATTTGCCTTATTAATCAGTTCTTACACATGTGGTATTGCAATTTATTACATGCGTAAAGAAAAACAAAACTTAATGATGTTTTGGATGATTCTTACAGTACTTTTAGGTTTAGTGTTCGTTGGATTCGAAATTTACGAATTCGCTCACTATGTTTCTGAAGGTGTAACACCACAAATTGGATCATATTGGTCTAGTTTCTTCATCCTATTAGGTACACATGGTGCCCACGTATCATTAGGTATTGGTTGGATCATTTGTTTATTAATCCAAGTAGCTACACGTGGTCTTAATAAATACAATGCTCCAAAAATATTTATCGTAAGTTTATACTGGCACTTCTTAGATGTTGTTTGGATCTTCATCTTTACTGCCGTATATATGATAGGGATGGTGTATAGCGGATGAATACAATCGTAAAACATACAGTTGGCTTTATAGCCTCAATCGTCTTGACGTTATTAGCAGTTTTCGTAACTCTATACACAAACATGACATTCCATGCTAAAACAACAATCATCTTTGGCTTTGCATTTATTCAAGCTGCAGTTCAATTATTAATGTTCATGCACTTAACTGAAGGTAAAGATGGTCAAGTACAATCGTTCAAAGTTATCTTTGCGATTATCATCACATTAGTGACTGTTGTTGGTACGTATTGGGTTATGCAAGGTGGACATTCTCACCACTTATAATTTAATATTTATCTCACTAAAAGAACCTGTTATGAAACGCCTTAGCGTTTCAAACAGGTTCTTTCTTTATACTTTCATTTACTATCTTAGATAAGTTATCTTTATATTAAACCAATCATTATATAGGAGATGAATTCAATCATGCGTTTACCATTAATTATAGATACAGACCCAGGTATTGATGATGCAGCTGCATTAAGTGTCGCCCTATTACATCCATCTTTTGATGTTAAAATGATATCTACTGTTAACGGAAATGTTGGTATCGAAAAAACGACCGCAAATGCGCTAAAATTAAAAGCTTTCTTCAACAGTGACGTACCTGTTCATAGAGGTGCTACAAAACCATTAATAAGTAAGGTTATTGATGCTAGTCATGTTCATGGAGAAAGTGGTATGGATGGTTATGACTTCCCTTCTATATCAATAAATCAATTAGCATCAACTAATTCAATAACTGCAATGAGAGATATCCTTTTACAAACAGACACCCCTATCACAATCGTTGCTCTAGGACCACTTACGAACATTGCTTTATTAATAAGTACATTTCCAGAAGTTAAAGATTTTATTAAGGAAATTGTCTTAATGGGTGGTAGCGCTGGACGAGGTAATGTAACACCGCTTGCTGAATTTAATATTTATAGCGATCCTGAAGCAGCTCATATTGTGTTTAATAGTGGCCTCCCTATCACAATGATTGGCCTTGATTTAGCGCGACAATCTTTATTAACGCATGACTATCTAGCGTCATTCGAACATATGAGTCGAACAAGTGCAATGCTTTATCAACTCTTTCAACATTATAGAGAAAAGGACTTTGCTCAAGGGTTAAAATTATATGACGTCTTTACTGTACTCTATCTACTCGACACAGAAAGTTATGAAACACATCTGGCCGATGTACAAATTGAACTACAAGCTACACTGACTAGAGGTGCTACAGTTGTTGATTTTGATTCTCCATATCCAAACTGTACAATAGTTACATCAAGTTTAAATGATAACTATCGTTCCATATTCAAAAACACACTTAAATAAAAACTAAGGGAGTGAAGAACGACTTCAATTCGATTTCGTTTCTCCACTCCCAATTTATTTTTGGAATATTTTTATGTCCTTCCAATTATTAGATCCTTCTCCAATAAGGATAACTAAAGTTGAGCAATCTTAATTTAAAGGTCTTCTCACTCTAGCCAGCTAATATCAATATTATATAGCCCTATAGATTAATGTTGCCTCAAATGCACGACTTTATTTACTTCGTTTCATAAATATTTTGACCTAGTAATTGATAGTAAATATGTGAAATCGTCGACTCATTGGATAGCTTAGCATTATCAACTTTATTAGTCGCCAATACAATAATGTAGTCTTTATTAAAGTACACAGTAAATATTTGACCAAAGAATACACCATTAATTCGATTGACTTGTGGTGTCGCATAGAACCCATATCTATATGACTCTGGGTATTTAGTACTTCCAATTTCTTGAAGCAATGAGGTTGTTACCGCTTGATTAAAAATATTATTTTGCTGTAAGTCATTAACTAATCTAGCCATATCATGCGTAGACATAAATAAATTCCCAGCACCATAGTATTGCTCTAAAATATTAGGTTTCATCTTTTTTAATTTATTATTTTTAACTTTATACCCCGTAGCCATATTCTCTTTAAAAGGCTTCTCATTAAAGAAAGCACTGTGTTCTAAGTGATAAGGTTCAGCTAAGTATTTATAGTAATTTTCTACATAAGATTGATGTGTGACTGATTCTATAACCTGTGCTAATACTAAATAATTGGCATCATTATATAAATGTTTATGATAATACTTAGTGTTGATCCCTCTTCTTTGGATATCATGTACTGCTCCATCTAAACTTTTAGTATCTGGATTAGCACTAAATTTATATAAACCACTTCTATGTAACATTAAATCTTTCAGAGTAATGGTTTTATTTGTCTTGAACCAAGGTAGATATTTCGTAACAGAATCATTCATATTTATTTTGTTTGATAATTCTAAATGCTTGAGTATTAAGCCAGTAGTGAATTTTTGTGCTGAGCCAATTAAATACATCGTATTTGTGTTGTTCTTTTTCTTACTACTCAAATTTTGGTAACCGTAGCCTTTCTCAAGCATTAATTTCCCATCTTTTAAAACTGTAATCGATCCATTAAAATGAACATTCTTTAAATATGTATTAATTTGTTTAATACTAAGATCATCCGCTTGAACCGTTTTTAACTTAGGCGCCTTTTTGTGGTGTTTATCTCTATGCTCAATATAAGTCTTATTATCGTTCACATTATTATATGCACTATCTTTAACACTGTAATTAGTTACTTTAACGACAAATAAAATGACGAGAAGCACTAATACGATTAATACTAAAATAAAAGCTATAATTTTTAATTTGTTATTTTTCATGAGGTCCCTCTTACATCTAAAATAGAAGCGTGTCTAAATCAAAAACTATTCTATCTATATTATTTTTTTATTCATTCAACATTTTATATTATATAACACAACATCATTGAATTCATCTTTCTTTAATCATACACGCATCATTTTTAAATTCATCATACTTTAGTATGATAAAGTATAAATTAATGCACCGAAATCTCTTTTTTTAATTTTATTTTAATTATGTAAATCTTGTATTAAAATTAAAGTTGTAATTTTCTCCAAAAAGTAATACAATTTAAGGCTATGAGAGTATAGAACACATAAATTCAATTCATTTTAACACCTTTGACTATAAACAAATTACGAAAACTAAAAACTTTATCTTTGATTTTTATGATTTTTCTTAAATAACCACATAGTTGTGTTTATTTTTCGAATTATAAAATCACATTTAAAAGATAATATGTATAGGAGCAAATGCTATGAACCGATTTTTAAAATATTTTATGATGCTACTCACATTAGTATTAATCGTTGTTCCTGTAATTTTTATCATCAATTTGTACAAAACTTCTGAAAGTGCAATGCAAGACTCTTATGATAAGACTGATTCAAAACGTCAGTCGAGCATTCGAGAAGGTAAAGTAAATCCTTCTAAAGACGCCGTTTCAATCTTATTCTTAGGTATCGATGATAATGAAGGTCGCCGAAAAAATGGCCAAACTACGGAACACTCTAGAACAGATTCTATGATTCTTTCTACCTTTAGTCCTGACAAACGTCAAATTCGTTTACTGAGTATCCCACGTGATACGATTAGCTACATTCCTAAAGTTGGTTATTACGATAAAATAACGCATGCACATGCTTATGGTGGTCCTGTAGCTGCAATGGATTCTGTCGAAGCTACTCTAAATGTTCCAGTTGATTACTATGTACGTGTGAATATGGATGCGTTTGTTGAAGCAGTAGATGAACTTGGTGGGATCTATTACGACGTTCCTTATGACTTAAATGAACCAAATACAGACGACAGCGGTAGAATTAAAATAAAAAAAGGATACCAAAAACTGAACGGTGACGAAGCGTTAGCTGTTGCAAGAACAAGACACCATGACTCTGACTTAAAACGTGGCGAAAGACAAATGGATTTAATTAAACTGCTATTCCAAAAAGCTAAAAGTTTAGATTCATACGATAAATTAGATGACTTAGTAAAAATTGTAGGGAAAAATGCCAAACACAATTTAACCGCTTCTGAAATTAAATCACTCGCATCTATGTATTTATCTGATGATATTGAATTTAAAACATCTCAACTTAAAGGTGAAGATGATTACCTACAAAACATTTACTATTACAATCCGAGCGTAAGTAATATTATGAAATATTCAAATATATTGCGTTCTGATTTAGGACTATCTAAAATAACAGATAAGGATGATTTCTTAGATCAACGTGTAATTAACCATTACGGCACACTAGTACCACTTACACCTCTTGATCAGTCGTTATTGAAAAATAATCAAAAAGATACATCTTCTACTGATGATAGTACTGATAATTCAGCAAGTAACGATAATACAACTGAAACACAGTCAACAGAAACAGATAATTCTAATTCATACGGTGGTTATGACCAAAATAGTCAGGGTACTACGCAAAACGATAATTACAGTCAAACCAACAATGATAATCAGACAAATCAATCCGATTCATTTAATAACAACCAAAATCAAACGAATCAATTATATTAATTGGGAGGATCACATACTATGTCACGTAAAACATATGAAAAAGCTGCTAACATTAACGGCATGTTCAATGTTTTAGAGCAACAAATTATTCATAGCAAAGACATGGCTTTATTCAGAAGTGAGTTCTTTTACGTAAACCACGAACATCGCGAAAATTATGAAGCTCTTTTAGTTTACTACGGTGAGAATTCAATTAACCCTATTGTAAATGGCGCATGTTATATTCTTGCCCTACCTGAAATTTTCAATAAAGTGGATGTTTTTGAATCAGATTTACCATTCTCCTGGGTCTACAATGAGAATGGTATTACCGAGACAATGCAAAGTATTAGCGTACCTCTTCAATATCTCATTGCGGCAGCATTAGAAGTGACTGATGTTACTATATTTAAACCTTCAGGCTACACAATGGGCATGAATAACTGGAATATTGCTCAAATGAGAATATTTTGGCAATATAGTGCCATTGTTCGCCAAGAAGCACTATAAAAACGATATTCCTACTCCTTTTTACTTATTGTTTGTAAAAAGGAGTTTTTTTCTGTTTATAAATCAGATAGAATAACTTTATAATTTTTTTAATTTGAATTTTTTTAATTTTTAATAATTATATCTATAGGGGGGCTTTGAAATGTTTGAAATCGTAAAAAATAAAGACATGTTATCAGATTGTTTTTACATAAGACAAGAAGTATTTGTAAAAGAACAAGGTGTTCCTTTGGAAAATGAATTAGATTCATTTGAAGAAAGTTCAACACATGTTATAGGGTATGATACAAATCATATGCCATTTGCATGTGCAAGATTTAGACCGTATAATGACGCTGCTAAAGTAGAAAGAGTTGCTATTCTAAAAGATTATAGAAAAGATGGGTATGGTAAAACTTTAATGCACGCCATCGAACGTTTTGCGAAAGATCAAGGATATCAGCAATTAGTATTAAATGCACAAGTACAGGCACAAGGTTTTTACGAGAAACTAGGTTATATGTCAACAGGCACCATTTTTATTGAAGAAAATATCGATCATATCAAAATGTATAAGAATATATAAACAGGGTACATTCGGGAGTGGGACAAAATTCTTTTAAATTCGTCGTCCCACCCCCGCAAGGATGACTAGAACTGAGAAAAGCTTAATTTAAGCGCCTTCTCAGTTCAGTCAGCTACTGCGAATTTGCTAAATAGCTTCATTATATTATTTTTGTCCCGGACTCTTTAATTTCGTTAACCTATTTGATAAATGCGCTTTTAATTATTAATTCTACCCCGCTAACCCCTTAGTAAATTCATAATTTGTTTAATATAAGTAAGAAAGTATTAAAGTTAGTTTACAAATAAGTTAAATCAAATCATAGCAAATTTTAAAATACTATAATGGAATTGTAACTATACTAATAACGAGGAGTAACAATATGACCAAAAAGTTTAATTTAAAATTTCCTTCCATGATTGCAATCACTTTATTTGGTGCTGCATTTACAACACAACAAGCACATGCAGCTGAAACGAATCAAAATTCTACCAATACAAATAATGTGATTGATGATCAACAAAATATAAAAAATGCTGAACAGGCTAAAAAAGAAGTAACGAATTCAGCACAAAATGTTTCAGGTGTACAAACATATCAAAATCCTGAAAATGTAAAAGCATCTGTTGCTACAGCAAGTAAAACATACGATGCTAAATTAGATAACTTAAATACAGTTGATACGTCATCACAAAATCAACAAGGTGCACAAAAACAAAATACAGCTAATACAAATACAGCAGATTCAAATAGTACGTCAGCTAAAGTTCAAAACAATGAACAACAAGCATCAACATTAAACAAAGTAGACCAAAAAGAGAATACGAATCAAACGCAAAATAATGTGAATACGAATAATCAAACATCACAAGCTTCTGTAAATGCTTCAGAAGTATCTGAACAACAAACAAATGAGCGTACGTCTGCGAATACAAACCAAGAAGCTACACAAGATGTTAAAAACCAAAACAATACAATTGATGAAAGTTCACAACAAACAGCACGTTTAACTTCATCAAATAAAAATAATACAAATCAATCAACTGTTACTCCAACTCAATCTAATCAAGCAGCTCAATCAAAGCAACAAACAGAGCATAAACAAACGGCTACTAAGAACATTAGTACTTATAGTGATAACGCGACAAATGCTAAGCAATCAAATATAGCGCAAGCTAAATCGTCGAACGTAGCTAATTCTGAAAATACAACAACGCCAAAAGCTTCAATAAAAGCTTCAACGAATGCTACTCAAACGTCAGCATCAAATAACGCGCAATCAGGTTATTCTGGATTTAGATCAGTTGGTGGCAAAGGTGGTTCAGCAACACCCGTAAAAACAGTTAAACGTTATGCTGCTAGAGCAACGACATCATCTTTACCAAAATATAAACCACAAGTTAGTTCATCAATTAACAATTATATTCGCTCAAATAACTTACAAGCACCTAAGATTGAAGAAAATTATTCATCATACTTCCCTAAATATGGCTATCGTAATGGTGTAGGTCGACCTGAAGGTATTGTAGTTCATGATACTGCTAATGATAATTCAACAATTGATGGCGAAATTAATTATATGAAAAATAATTACAATTCAGCATTTGTTCATGCATTTGTTGATGGCAACCGTATCATTGAAACGGCCCCTACTGACTACTTATCATGGGGTGCAGGTCCGCAAGCAAATAATCGTTTCATCAATGTTGAAATTGTGCATACACATGACTATGTTTCATTTGCTAAGTCAATGAATAACTATGCAGATTATGCTGCAACACAATTACAATATTACGGTTTAAAACCTAACAGTGCTGAGAATGACGGTCAAGGTACTGTATGGACACACTATGCTATCAGTCGTTTCTTAGGTGGCACGGATCATTCAGACCCACACGCTTATTTACAAAATCATAACTATTCTTATAACGAATTATATGATTTAATTAATGAAAAATATTTAATCAAAACGGGTCAAGTCGCACCTTGGGGTACAACTTCAAGTAATAGCGGTTCATCTAATACAAATAAAGGTGGCTCAAGTAATAGTGGTTCAACTACTACATCACCTAAATTAACTGTTAATGCTAATACTGGACTAGCTCAAATTAAAACAAATAATAGTGGTCTATACACAACCGTTTATGATGCTAAAGGTAAAGCTACAAATCAAGTGCATAACACTCTATCTGTTACTAAATCCGCTACACTTGGCAAAGATAAATACTATTTAGTATCTGACTATAATAGCGGTAAAGTATACGGTTGGGTTAAACAGGGTGAAACGATTTATAACACTGTAAAATCACCTGTAAAAGTTAACCAATCATATAATATTAAATCTGGTACTACACTATATACAGTACCTTGGGGTAATTATAATCAAGTAGCTGGAACGGTTTCTAAATCAAATACTGCACCATTTAAAGCAACAAAATCACAACAAGTAGGCCAATCCACTTATTTATTTGGTTCATTAAATGGTAAAAATGGATGGGTTAGCAAAGCATTCCTAACTGATATAACTAAACCAACATCAGGCAGTAAAACACCATCAGTAGACAACACATTAAAAGTGTCTAACCTTAAAAATACTTTAGGCCAAGTTTCTACTAAGAATAAAGGATCATATACAACTGTTTATGATAAGAACGCAAAAGCAAATGCTACGCTTGGTGGTAAGACGTATAACATCACTAAGAAAGCTACGTTAAACAATAAAGATTATTACTTAATTTCTGATTATAATGGTAATACTTCACGAGGTTGGATTCCGGCTTCAGAAATTACCGTTAAGTCTTCAACACCTACCAAGACAACTGCCACTTATTACAATATTAAAGGTAATGCCAATATTTATGACACACCTTGGGGAACAGCTAAACAAGTTAAAGCTACAGTTCCATCTAGTGGCAAACAATTAAAATCAATTGATAACCTTAAAGTTGGAAATGAAACATACCTACATGGTGTAATCAATAATATTTGGGGTTGGATTAAATCAACTGATGTACAACAAGCACCTAAAGTAAATGCTAAGTTTGCAGTGAATACAACAACTACTAAACCATCTACATCTTCAACACAAACAGTGTCTAAAGTAGCTCAAGTTAATGCAAATAACAGTGGTGCACACGCAACTGTTTATGATAAAACTGGTAAAAATGCGTCTAAATATGCAAATCGTACTTTCAACGTTTCTAAAGAAAAAACAGTTAATGGTAATACGTATGTGTTACTTCAAAACACTACACAAAATACACCTTTAGGTTGGTTTAATGTTAAGGACTTAAATATTCAAAATTCAAGTTCTGAACAAAAAACATCAGGCACATACAAAATTAATAATAAAAATAATGGTCTTTACTCAATCGCATGGGGTACAAATCAACAACGTTTAGACAATAAAGACTTAGCTAATCAATCATTTAAAGTATCTAAATCTGTTGTTGTAGGCAATACATCATACTTATATGGTACTGTTAATGGTAAAACAGGTTGGATTGCTAAAGATGACTTAACATCATCTAATACATCATCAAATAATGGTGAAAAGTATCAATATGAATTCATTATTAATAACTATAATGGTTTTTATTATGATGATCCTACCTCTGCAAAAGCAACTTCATTAAAAGCATTTAATGAACAAATTTTCCAAGTAACGAACCGTAAAGTCATCAATGGTAAAACTTGGTATTATGGTAAATTAAGCAATGGTAAGTATGTATGGATTAAAGATACTGATTTGAAGAAAGAATTAGTTAAGTATTCAAAATCATATAGAACTTTAAATCAAGCTGTGTCACTTCAACAAAATGCTTATGGTGCACCACCACAAGTTCAAAGAAACGGTTATGGTTGGTCTAATGCTACTTATAGTGAAATTAAAAATGCGATGAATCCTGAACGATTAGCTAAAGATGAAACACTTAAGTATCAATTCTTACGTTTAGATCGTCCACAAAACATTTCTGTAGCAAGTTTAAACCAATTACTTAAAGGTAAAGGTGTACTTGAGAATCAAGGACAAGCATTCAGTCAAGCAGCTGCCACTTCAGGTATTAATGAAATTTACTTAGTTGCACACGCGTTAATTGAAACAGGTAATGGTCAATCTCAATTAGCTAAAGGTGCTAATATTGTTAATAATTACGTTACTACTAAGAGTGCTACAAAATATCACAACGTATTTGGTATAGCTGCATACGATGCTAATCCACTATACAGTGGCATTAAGTATGCTAAACAAGCTGGTTGGAACTCAGTATCTAAAGCTATTATTGGTGGCGCTAAATTTATAGGCAAAGACTATATTAAAGCTGGACAAAATACATTATACAAAATGCGTTGGAATCCAGATCACCCTGCTACGCATCAATATGCAACTGATATTAACTGGGCTAATATTAACGCTCAATATTTAAAACAACTATACAGTGAGATTAAAGCAGTTGGTAAATACTTCGATATCACAAGTTATACTAAATAATGACATTCTTCAGTCAAATAACTGGAAGATAGAATGGTTAAAAAACTAGAAAAGTAGAGGCTGGGACATTTGATTTTGTCCCAGCCTTAATAATGTAAACAATCATTCTTCTGCTATGCTCATAAAATTAAGCCATAACGTTAAAATGATCTTCTAACAAGATTCATTAAAATGTTATGGCTTATTTTCTTAAATATATATATGACGGCTATTCAGTTTGTCTAATAACTGATTTAGACTTTGTATTTCCTCTTTACTTAGACATTGGCAACGTGCTTCTATTAATTCACATCTTGCAGTATTGATTTGTTGAATTAAATTACGCGCTTCTTCTGTTAGACATAAGTCTTTGCAACGTAAATCTTCATGTGATTGTTGACTTGTGATATAGCCTTTCTGGACTAACTTCTTAATCCATCTAGAAACAATAGATTGTTCTCTGCTAATCTTCATCGTCAAATCATATTGTGATAAACGATCAAAGCTATATAATATACGCAATAATTCTAGTTGATCATTTGTAATGTCCGTGCGTTGTCCAAATCGTCTGTTAACCAAATTCAGGTCATTATTTGTTAGTGTAATAAGTTTTTCTAGTTGATTATACATTGTTGTTCTACTCCACTTTTGTAATTGATAATACTATTATACTATGATTTTTTTATATGTCATGTACTTTCAATATTTTGTCACAATACATATCTCAATAATTCAATTTTAATTTCATTCAGTTTAACTCACCGTTGAGGCAAACGTGAAATTTAACGAAACATTGCTTGAGCCTGACATTTCTATTGTTTTTTATAATTCGGGTTATCTTTATTAAGGAAATAATTACCTGCATTTAAATAGCTTGCAAATGCAGACCACATGACATACGGAATTTGTAATAAACCTGCAATGCGATGTATTTTAAACATTGAAATTGTATTAACGACGACAGAGATAAATAACATCATACTTTCAATCAAGGCAATGCCTCTAACTTTCTTTTTAAAGTAAAGTATTGACCATAAATAATTTAAAGCTAACTGACTATAGTGAGTCACTTTAATCTTAGTCGTCTGTTCATTATTTTTCGTAGTGAGTAAATAAGAAACGCCCATGAGTACATATAAGATTGGCCAAACAATTGGAAAAGCTTTTGTAGGCGGTGAAAATGGTGGCTTTCTAAATTGGTTATAATCCTCTTTTGATTCTTTCGCTATGACTCGACCAATGATACTCCCACCTACCATTGGATGTAACAATTTAAACGTATTTTTTAATATATTAATGGTAATCCTCTCCTTTGGCTTATTAACTTCCTCTTCCCTATTCAAAAAATAATATTCATATTTGAAATAATTATCTTAAAATCAAATAAAATGTATATATCTAAGGCTTATTTAATAATCAACATTTTTTCTAAATTGTTGCATTGAAGTATCGAAATATACTAAATTAGATACAGTTATTAATAAAAAAGGAGACAATCGTATGTCCATTGATACAAAAAGAGATTACTTTTTCGATAACGCTCGAGCCATCCTCATCTTTTTAGTCGTGTTCGGTCATATGATTCAACCCTATACTTCTGAAAGTAAATCGTTATCTGCATTATATTTACTGATTTATAGTTTCCATATGCCATCATTTTTATTTATCTCTGGATACTTTGCCAAACATTTGGATAAACCACATTATTTAGAGAATGTAGCTAAAAAGTTACTTGCACCATATGCGATATTTTATGCCTTTTTCTCAATTTATTATTTTTTAACTGGTAAAAGTGACGCGATACAAATGGATCCATTTAATCCAGTATTTGCTTTATGGTTTTTACTTACATTATTTAGTTTTCACGTCATACTTGTTATTGTACGTCGATACAAAGCATACTATGTGTTACCTATCGCATTAATCATTTCAATACTTGCTGGTTTTTCTGACGATATCGATGGTTATATGAGTATTTCTAGAACAATTGTATTTTTCCCAATATTCTATGTTGGCTATTTAACAACACGTTCACATACAAAACTATTGCGTAATAAAAAAATAAACGTATTTTCAATTATGGTACTTATCATATTTTTCATCGTTTATTACATCCATCCAATCAATTCAGATTGGCTCTTAGGTAGCAGTCCTTACACTTCTCTCGAAAATAATAACGAAGATGTATATAGTCCCTTAAAACGTTTATTACTTTACTTCATCATATTTGTAACTATGTACTCATTTCTTAATTTAATGAGTACGACTAAACGTTTCTATACTTATATTGGCAATCGTACGATGTATATCTATTTACTCCATGGACTAGTTATAGGTATCGTTAGAGGTTATGAAATATATCCATTTAAGTCTCATACGTCCGTTCTTACTTATGGCTATTTATTTATAATCTCAATCGTGATTGTTTATTTACTATCAACGAATTTTGTTTGTAAATGGACTAATCCTTTAATCAATTTGAAGAAACCTTCTTCATTTAAAGGATAATGACAAAATCATATAAACCAATACTTACCAAATTATGGTAGCTAAAATGTGTTATTATAAGATTATTCTAAAAATTTATAGTAACAAGTACGGTTACTATAATTTGGTTTTTTGAGGTGTAAAAATGAAATTAACTTTAAATTCAAATGCTAAATTTTTAAGGGCACCAAGTATTCGTCAGTTCTCTAATCGTATGAAGGATATTGATGATTGCGTCAATTTAACGATTGGTCAACCCGACTTTCCTATGCCAGAGGTGGTGAAAGCGGCCTATATCACTGCAATACAAGAAGATAAAACGAGTTACTCACATAATAAAGGATTACCTGAAACACGTCAGGCAATTCGTAACTATTTCAACAATAAATACGGTTTCTATTATAGTGAAGAAGAAATTATTGTTACGAATGGTGCAAGTGAAGCACTTGATACTTCATTACGTAGTATTATCGAACCTGGTGACGAAATATTAATTCCAGGGCCTATTTACGCTGGTTATATTCCATTAGTAGAGACTTTAGGTGGGCACCCTGTATATATAGATACAACAAAGTCAGAATTTAAAATCACGCCTGAATTAATTGCTCAACACTACTCTGATAAGACAAAAGCAATTTTGTTGAACTACCCTACGAATCCTACGGGCGTCATATTAGATCGTAATGAAGTTAAAAGCATTGTAAATTATTTAAAAGATAAAGAAATTTTTATTATTAGTGATGAAATTTATGCGGAAAATACATTTAAAGGTAAACATGTTTCCTTTGCAGAATTTGAAGAGATACGCGATCAGCTTTTACTTATTGGTGGTTTGAGTAAATCTCATTCTGCTACAGGTATTCGTATCGGCTTCTTACTAGGGCCTGAATATTTAATTGAAAAGCTAACATTTATGCATGCCTATAATTGCATTTGTGCAAATGTCCCTTCACAAATTGCTTGCATTGCCGCACTCAATGAAGGATTAGATGCACCTCAATATATGAACCAAGCCTATATCGAGCGTCGTGACTATCTGGTCAGTAAACTAACAGAATTAGGTTTTGAACTTGATGCTCAACCAGAAGGTGCGTTCTATATATTCCCAAGTATTCGACAGTTTACGTCTAATGATTTTGACTTTTGCGTAAAAGTGCTTGAAGAAGCCCACGTAGCAATGGTGCCTGGGTCTTCATTTACCGATATGGGTAAAGGTTATATCCGCATTTCTTATGCTTACGATATGGATGTCTTGAAAGAAGGTATGCGTCGATTAGAATTATTTTTAAAAAAATATTATAATTGATACCTTAATTTAAAAGGACACTTGTTAATAGCGATTAAACTGTTTATCAGTTTATCACTATACAAGTGTCCTTTAATTATATTTATAGTTGTATTATCATTAACCGGTTTATGGGAATTTAGGGAATTGATCGAAGTCTGGATCACGTTTTTCTTTAAACGCGTCACGACCTTCTTTCGCTTCATCCGTAGTATAGTAAAGTAATGTAGCATCTCCAGCCATTTGTTGTAAGCCAGCTAAGCCATCCGTATCAGCATTCATAGCAGCTTTTAAGAAACGTAAAGCTGTTGGAGAATGTTTCATAATATCTTTACACCATTTAACCGTTTCATCTTCAACTTGGTCTAATGGTACAACTGTATTAACTAAGCCCATGTCTAAAGCTTCTTGTGCATTGTATTGGCGACATAAGTACCAAATTTCACGCGCTTTTTTATGGCCAACGATTCTTGCTAAGTAGCCAGAACCATAACCAGCATCAAATGAACCTACTTTAGGACCTGTTTGTCCGAAAATAGCATTGTCAGCAGCGATTGTTAAGTCACATACTACATTTAATACGTTACCACCACCGATTGCATAACCTCTAACCATTGCGATTACTGGTTTAGGAATGACACGGATTAAACGTTGTAAATCTAATACATTTAAACGAGGAATTTGGTCTTCACCTACATAGCCACCATGCCCACGTTTCTTTTGGTCACCGCCTGAACAAAAGGCTTTGTCACCTTCGCCAGTTAAGATGATTACAGAAATATTTTGATCATCACGTGCGCGACTGAAAGCATCAATCATCTCAGCAACCGTTTTTGGTGTAAAAGCATTTCTCACTTCTGGACGACTAATTGTTACTTTCGCAATACCTTCATAAAATTCATATTTTATTTCATCATATTCTCTAAGTGTTTCCCACTGTCTAGTCATTTTGCTCCTCCTTTAAAAAAACCTAATACTATTGTATCAAATTCCGCTTTATCTTCCACATGAATTGTATGACCTACATTGGAAAAGGTATGGACTTGGCTATAGTGCATATCTTTGTTCATAGCTTGTCCAGTCTTCACAAATTTTTGGTCTAATTCACCTGTTAATATAAAGCACGGTATTTGAATTCGACTGATTTGATCCCATAGGTTAGGCATATGCCCTGTACCGTAATCACGTAATGCCTTTGCCAATTTATAAGGGTCTTGAGCCATACGCATGTCACGCATAGCTGTCTTTTGCGCTTTATCCAAATGTTGTTGTGTATAGAATAGCGGTAATTTTTCCCAATCATTTACAAAGACTTCTAATCCTGCTATTTCTAACACTTTCGCTCTAGCAGCATCTATTTGTTGTCGCTCATAACGATTATTTTCTTCTCTAATTCCTGGTGAACTACTTTCAAGAATCAATTTGTTAATTGCGTGTTTACCATACAGTGCATAGTATAGTGCTACCCTACCACCCATTGAATAGCCTAATAACGTGACTTTATAAGATTCATACATGTCTAATATTTCATCCAATTGCTTCGCAAGAAATGGAAAATCCCATGTTACATCCATTGAGGAATGATCTTGGCCATGGCCTGGTAAATCAACGGTTAACACATTAACCTCTTGTAACAATGGATCCACGTGCGCATCAAACGTACGACTATCACTTATAAAGCCATGTAAAAGTACTAATAATTGATTTGTCTCTTGTTTTGACTGATAAAAGTTATAATGTAACATTCAGAATACCACTCAATTTCTTATATAGAATTTGATGTTGCGACATATTGTCATCTCTATTCGTTACCAACTCATAAATATGTGAATGCATGTGTGACAGCTTTTCATGAGTGAAATCTGCTACCGAATTAAAGCGTTTGAATGAAAAATCATAAAGTAGCGCTGTATATTCAAAATTCAATCCAGTTGGCGTGCCAAACAATCTTTCAAAATAAGCTTCTGCAGACGCCTTCTGTGGAAGATACGAGAATATACCGCCACCATCATTGTTTAGCAATACAATATTTAAATGAATGTTGTTAATTTTTGCCATTAAAAGACCGTTCATATCATGATAAAACGCTAAGTCACCTATCAATAACGTTATTTTCTTATGTACAGCCATGCCAACAGCTGTAGACACAACACCATCAATACCATTTGCGCCACGATTTGCGTATACTTCAACTTCACTATTGTAAAGTAAATTATCTACGTCACGAACTGGCATACTATTACTTACAAAAATAGCATCTTCTTTAGTCAGTTTATCAATGACTGTTTTTACAAATGCCGCTTCATCAGTCGCATGTGACATATGTTTATCGATATGATGTCTCGCTTGAGATTCAAGTGTTCGCCACATTTCTATCCAATCGTTACGTTCAACTGCTGATTCTTCAATAAGGTTTCTGAAGAAATCATTTGCAGATATTTCATAAGACACACTCGGTGGTGTTGGAAAAACATCTATCTTGTCATTATTTTGAACAAGTATTTGATAGGCATTCGTATGTTTAAGCCATTGATTTAACTTTTTAGAGATAACTGGTTTCCCAACTCTAATAACAAAATCAACATCTAAATCAAGCCCTGCACGAAAATATAAGTCATACGTCGTTATCACATTAGGATGATTATACTTACGTAACTGACTCAATGGGTCAGCAAGTATAGGTAAATCGTGCACCGTTGCATATGTAAGAATTTGATCAACTGCTTGATGTTGCATGTCACCGACAATAATCAATCCTTTTTTCTCTTTTAAAATATGACTGATATCTTGAACATTAATATTTTTTTGATAATGCGGTAACTTTTTAGTATAAGACGTCAACCATTCTTGTCTTTCAAGATTAGGCGTTAATGGCTCTCTAAATGGTAAGTTAAAGTGAATTGGACCTCTATGAGGACCATATAAATATTGGCTTGCAATCTGCATTTGGTAATAAATGGCATCTAACATGTATTCAGTACCATCAGCGACAGGCATATCAAATTGAAAATTAACATAATTTGCAAACATATTCACTTGATTAATCGCTTGAGGTGCGCCTACACTTCTTAATTCATGAGGACGATCACTTGTTAACACGATTAAAGGTATACGACTGATTTGGCTCTCTGCAATTGCTGGCGTATAATTCGCTGCTGCAGTACCTGAAGTACATAAAATCGCTACAGGTCGTTCGCTCCCTTTTATTAAACCTAAAGCAAAAAATGCCGCACTACGTTCGTCTGGGTGTACCCAAGTCTTAATGTTGGGATGTGCCTCAAACGCAATTGCTAGTGGTGTAGATCTTGAGCCGGGACTAATGACTACTTCTCGTACACCATAGGCATATAACTCAGATGCAAAGGTATATACTTGTTTAGTTAATGCTTCGTTATGATTCATTCTTATCCACTACTCCTAAAGCATTCATCATTGGTGAAAATTTAACCGCTGTTTCAGCTAATTCGCTATCTGGATCAGAATCTTTTACAATTCCGCATCCTGCAAATAACGTCGTTTGATTTTGTTTCATTAACATTGAGCGTATGGCTACAATAAACTCACAATCATCATTCATGTCAATATAGCCAACCGGTGCACCATATAAACCACGCGTTCCAAACTCATTTTTTTCAATAAATTTGAGTGCTTCATCTTTAGGATAGCCACCTAACGCTGGTGTAGGATGCATGTCGTCTATTAACCCAATAAATGAATTGTTTTTTAACTGACCTTGTATTTGCGTATATAAATGATATAAATGGTCATTTTTTAAAATATTCGGTGTATGATTATATTCAATATGATCAACGTAAGGTGTGATATCATCTAGAATACTTCTAACTACAAAATCATGTTCACCTAAATTCTTTTTATCCTTTAAAAATGCTTGTATATTTTTTTCATCTTCTTCAGTGTCGTTAGATCGTTTAATCGTACCAGCTACTGCTTTCGTAGATAAAACACCATCTTCTACCTTAAGAAGTTGTTCTGGTGTTTGTGAAAAGAATACAGATTGGTTGGACTCTAAAATAAATAAATAGCTATTTTTTTCATTTTGTAGTGCGCGATTAAGCACGTAAGGTATACTAATTGGCTTATCAAATTTGATCATACGACGTCTTGCAAGCACAATTTTTTTAGTTTCATCAAGCTGAGCAATCGCATCTCTAACCAGTTCTTTCCACTCATCAACGTAAATATCTTCCATTCGTAAGATATTTCCTAATGTTTCATCTTGATCATCTTGTCCAATGTGCGCCTCTTCAAAGAAAGCGACTACCTCTTTGAATGCTTCAATATCAAAATTGGCTCTTTCCACTGTATAAGTCAGGTAAGTAGTCTGATTAATATTCGAAATAAGTACTTGAGGCACTACAAAATGATTGATGCCAAATTCTCGCCACTCATCATCAGACTTATGGCTAGAGAATTGAAATCCTCCAATGACTTTTAAATGATGCTTTTCTATATCTGGGTGAACTAATTCAACATCTTTTTTAAATTTTTCCCACTCACGAAAGATCGATTGCTTGTTATCAAAGTTATTTTTGAACCTTTGAACAGCATGATAGCCGAAAAACGAAGACGCATTATCATTTAAGCGAAAATAAAAGCGATCCCCTGCTTGTGCTTCTGTCAAATTGAACAACTCGTCAGGCGCAAGTGCTCTATCAATTTTCACTTCAACAGATACCCAGCTTTTGTTACTTTCATATATTGACTCAATAATGTCATCTTCCTTTATATTCGCAGCCATTCATTTCACTTCTTTCATTATCTATTTTTTCTCATTACAATATTGTATCATTTTTAACTATTTATAGTGGCATAATTGCTTAATCTTCTAGAGAAATATTTCACGCCAATTGACCTTTATTTATGATTCCTTTAAAATACATATGTTAAAACTATATACTATAAGAGGTAGATTAAATTATGGCAAATCAATATCAACAATATTCTACTGTTAGAAAATATTGGCATTTGATGCGACCTCATACTTTAACTGCTGCTGTTGTACCTGTATTAGTTGGTACAGCAACTGCTAAACTTTTTTTATTAGGTAGTCAAGATCACATTAAATTCATGTTATTTCTTGCAATGTTAATTGCTTGTTTACTTATTCAAGCTGCAACGAACATGTTTAACGAGTATTATGACTTTAAAAAAGGTTTAGACGATCACACTTCCGTTGGTATCGGTGGTGCTATCGTAAGAAACGGTATGAGTCCAAAACTTGTCATGAATCTAGCAATTGCTTTTTATATCATCGCTGCATTTCTCGGTATCATTTTAGCAGCTAATAGTTCATTTTGGATTATTCCAGTAGGCATCGTTTGTATGGCAATTGGTTATTTATATACTGGTGGCCCAATGCCTATTTCTTGGACACCATTCGGTGAACTATTTTCTGGATTGTTTATGGGCATGATTATTATTTTATTAGCGTTCTTTATTCAAACTGGCAATGTTAATGGCTTTGTAGTTTGGATTAGTATTCCGATTGTTATTACAATTGGCTTAATTAACATGGCTAATAATATTCGCGATAGAGTTAAAGACCAAGCGAGTGGTCGTAAAACATTACCAATCCTATTAGGTAAGAACGCTTCAATTACATTTATGGCAATTATGTATATCGTTGCATATGTGTTCGTTATTTATACTGCGCTATTTGTAGATGGCGGTTCACTATTTTATTTACTTGTACTGCTATCATTTCCTATGCCAGTCAAAGCGATCCGTCGCTTCAAGAAGAATGACACACCTGCAAGTATGATGCCTGCGATGGCTGCAACTGGAAAAACAAATACAATCTTCGGTGTATTATACGCATTAGGCATATATATCAGTGCTTTATTAGGTGGTATATAATATATCACTTGTGACATTTTAAATGTTGATACAAGCAAAATAGGACGGAGGTCGAGACTTTGAAATGATTTCTAATTTCTGTCTCCTCCGTTCTATTTTTTTACTTTATGCTGAATAAACCATGTGTAAATATTGATGACCATATAATTCCACATCTTCAGTCCATTTAAAGCCCAATCGTTCATACAATTTCTTAGCTCTCGGATTATCATAGTCGCAACTTAAACTCCACTTTGTATCTGGATACGTTGCTATTAAATAATTAAACAGTTTCGTTGCAATACCCTGTCCTCTAAACTTTGAAAAAGTAGCAACAGCTTCAATATACCATTCATCATCCTTCGATTCTTTCAATGGCAATGGCGTTCCAAGTGCTTTTATGTCATCCTCTAATGGTAATTCATTCCATGCTGCTTCTAACTCTAATTCTTTAGAGCCCTCATAGGCAATGATGCAACCTGCCACTTCGTCGTCTTGCTCATATATCCAGATATTATTATAATTCGTTCTATAATTAATATTAACGATACTCTCTTCAATAGCTTGAATAACTCTTTCTTTGGAAATTTCTTGCACAATATCAAGTTCCATATCTTTCCAAATAATGTAACATAATTCTGCAATTGACTTACTATCGCTCGGACGTGCTTTTCGTATCATAAGTTAATTACCCTTTCGATTAGTGTATTAACTATATTATATAAAATTTACAAATAATAATAAATTAATTGCAATAAATTGAAGCATTGAAATTTTGATTATAAATACATTATCTAATATCTGAGTATTATTTGATTTAATTTTTGAAATGCTTAAAATATAAATTTAAGGAGGCATCATTATTATGAGAGTTAATAAAACATTATATGTATTATGTTCTTTATTTTTAGGCGGTGTCGGTATTCATAAATTTTATGCAGATAAAGTATGGCAAGGCGTCTTTCATTTAGTTTTCTTCTGGACTACAATTCCTACTATCGTTTCTATTATTCATGGGATTATTGTCATCTTCACAACTAAAGCAGATCAATATGGCTATATTTATATACCAAATAAGCGACATCCATAACTTTTTAATAAATATTTATAGATAATATCTTTAATTATGTGTAGAACGGGTAAACTCAACTAAACAATTTAAAAAAGGAGCAAGTTAATATGAATATCGTTAAACGTGTCATTCGAATTGTGATAACAGGCTACTTAGTAAAGTGGATTCGTAATAAAATTGAGGGTAAATCAAACGGTGGACAAAAATAGAAATAAAAAAGGTCTATTCGCTAACTATAATTAAGTAGTGAATAGACCTTTTATAATGATGAGTGACAGGATCCTAATTTACTCATTGAGAAATGCCTCCAGATTTTTATATTCGTTCGTATAATTGATAAATGCTTCTTCATTCTTATTAATAAGTGCTTCATCAATCAACTTTAATAGTTGTTTTTTTCTTCCTTGGCGAAGGGCCTCTTCAATGACCAGCTCTACGCCTAAATCATTAACTGTAGTAACAAAGTCTTCTAACGTCGTATGTTTGACATTCGTGTTGTAATTCATTGCAATCACTGCCTTTCTTTTTTGTATAAGGATAGTATACAAGTTTTTATTTTTTAAATCAATCGAATATTCTGACTTTTCACAAAAAATATGTGTAATTTTATATGTAATGAATATCTTGACAACATATAAAAATTTTATATAATAAATTTATATTATTAATCGTTGTATTTTTAGCGCTTAATAATAACTTTATTTTAAGGAGGTTAAGAGATGACAAAAATTTCTCAAACCCAAAATACCGTATATATTATTCGGAAAGGCGACATGGTCATCAAACCAGTTATTGATGCCTATGAGCAAACTAAAGGATCAGAAATATTAAAGTATGATTCCTCAATTGTAACGAGTCCATTTAAAACACAAAAGATTGTCGAGCGATCATGTAAGTTTTATGGAAACAGTTATATTAGTAAAAAATCCGAAACGCAACGTATTGCTGGTATTACTAGCAAACCGCCTATCTTATTGACCCCTCTATTCCCTACGTACTTTTTCCCAACCCATTCAGACCGTTTAGAAGAAAACATGTGGATCAATATGCATTATGTTCATGAAATCAAACCTCTCAAAAATCGAAAATGTAAAATCATCTTCGCAAATCACCAAACGTTAACACTGAATGTATCCTATCACAGCATTTGGCACCAATACTCTAACTGCATATTCTATTATTACATGGTTGATAAACAATCACGTATGAAATCAAATAATCCAGAAATGCCAATTGATTATGAAAAAACAACTTTAAATATTTTCGAAGCACTTTCACATTATTCACTATTGCAAGATAACTAGTTTCACGTTTAATTTTAAATCATACGGAACTTTTATATTAATATAGTGTAAATGTTCCGTATATTTTTTGAATATAATCCCTTGCAAATTTTAAGTTTATTGATATAATAATATTTGTGCTCATAGAGATACATTATATAAATACATATTAATCCGCAGTAGCTCAGTGGTAGAGCTATCGGCTGTTAACCGATCGGTCGTAGGTTCGAATCCTACCTGCGGAGCCATATGGAAACGTACTCAAGTTGGCTGAAGAGGCGCCCCTGCTAAGGGTGTAGGTCGCGAGAGCGGCGCGAGGGTTCGAATCCCTCCGTTTCCGTCATTTAGAACCCTCCGTACATCGGAGGGTTTTTTCTATTTTTTAATATCTCTCAAACAATTTACAGCTTTTGAAAGTAATAAGTCACTATTCTATATATAATAAAAAGCACAAAGATATTTAAACGTCTAACCTATCAAGTTAATTTTTAATTTTAACTTTAGTGGTTTAGTACATTTATATCTTTGTACTTTTTCGACTTAGTATTGATACAATTTTAATAAGACATTAATTTTAAGATATCTTCTTTTTCAATAGCGCCGAAATAATGATAGAAATCAAATTCTTCCATCGCTTCTTTAATATGATTATAGTCATGTAAGACGCCTATAAGAGCTTCTTCTAACTCCGTAACATCGCCTTCACCAAAGAAGTCACCGAAGATTCTAGCATGTTCAATTTTACCTTTTTTCACATCAAACTTAATTTGTACAAATCCTTTTTCAAATTTTTCATCGCGTTCAAAATTGTATTTAGGATTTCGACCATAATTCCATTCCCATGTGCGATATTTCTCGTTACTTAGCGCTTCAATATTCTTCCAATCTTCATCAGTTAATTTATATTCTTCGACTTCATGTTCACCGAAGATTGTTTTCAAGATGATTTGTTTAAAGTCATCAATAGAAATTGATTCTTCTAAGAATTCATCAATATTTGCGACACGTTTACGTACCGACTTAACACCCTTAGATTGAATCTTTTTAGGGTTAACTTTTAATGCGTTTTGTACTTCTCCCAAGTCACTTTTTAACATTAATGTGCCATGACTAAACATTCTATCTTTAACTTTAACCATCGCATTTCCTGAAATTTTAGCTTGTCCAACTTGAATATCATTACGTCCCGTCATTTCTGCATCTACGCCCATTGATTGAAGTGCTTGTACAATTGGCTCTGTAAATTTTTTGAAATTATGGAAGCTATTACCATCATCGTCTGTAATAAAACTAAAGTTTAAATTACCTTGATCGTGATATACAGCACCACCACCTGAAATACGACGCACAACATGAATATTATGCTCATCCACATACTGTTTATTTACTTCTTCTATAGTGTTTTGATTTTTTCCTACAATAATTGACGGACCATTTACATAAAATAAAAAGTAACTGTCGTCTGAAGGTAAGTGTTTTAACACATATTCTTCCATAGCAAGATTCATTGTAGGATCTGTAATATTATTATTACTTACAAATTTCATCTTTATCTCTCCTTTGTCTCACTCGTATATGCCCTTAATTAAGTTATGCCTTATATCTATTTATTTTGCCAATCATTTACTCAAATTTGACATTATTTTCATAATTAAAATATTATTTGCCAATTTTAGCATATATTTGTTTATTATTATGGTAATTTTTAGTACAATATAGTCTAGCTATGATTTTAGGAGGACTCGGTATGACTGTTGCAGAAGTAGGAAATATCGTAGAATTTTATGACGGTTTAAGAGGCCGTGTTGAGAAAATTAATGACAATTCAGTTATTGTAGACTTAACAATTATGGATAACTTCAATGAATTAGACTTACCTGAGAAAACGGTTATTAATCATAAACGATATACTATCGTTGAATAAGAAGGTATACATTAAAATGAAAAATATATCAAAAGCTTTAATTTGGTTTATAGCAAGTTTCATTGTATTCCATTTGATTTTATTTGTAATGTGGGGAGAACATCAAGAATATTGGTATTTATATACTGGTATTATGTTAATTGCAGGTATTAGTTATGTATTTTACCAACGAGACATCGAATCTAAACGCTTATTAACTTCTATTGGCGTTGGTATTGTTACGGGTGTTGTATTGGTTATTATACAATTAATCTTTTCATTGCTATCTCCACAAATTACTTATGCAGAACTCATTAAAGAATTATCAAGAACAGGTGTTTATTTCAAATGGCAAATGTTAGTAACATTAATTTTTGTTATACCTTGTCATGAGTTATATATGAGAACGATTTTACAAAAAGAATTAACGCGTTTTAAATTACCTACTTGGTTAATCATATTAATAACTGCATTATGTTCTAGTTCATTATTTATCTATTTAGACAAATGGTGGATCGTGGCGTTTATTTTCGTAGCTCAACTTATTTTATCATTGAGTTATCAATATACACGTCGCATCGTAACAACATCTTTAGGACAAATTGTTGCAATTATATTATTATTAATATTTCATGGATAAAAAACTTTTCTTAGTGTTTTAGCTAAGAAAAGTTTTTTTGTAGTCATTTGCGTTTCAGCAACGTTTGATTATATAGAGCTGATTTAATATTTAACTATAAAGTTAGCATCAACATTTAGATTGAAATCAGATTGATTGAGTCTTGTAGCTATAAGTGTGCTCATTGGTTGGTCACATGTAGAATGCAATGTTGATTCAGACTCTAAATATTGACGGTAATTTCTATAGCAATAATCTGTCATCGTTACTCTATAGTGTTTATCTAATTCAAGCCCCTTTAATGTCACCCTGTTAAAGCGTGGTGCAGACATATCCACAATATAATCGAATCCTTGCCACATCGTACATCGTGTTTCATCAATAATTGTCATACTTAATTGTTTGTGTTCAAATTGAATATAAGAGTACGTATATTCAATCATCTTTTTAATTTGATGACCTTTTAAAGTGATATCTATCGCTTTATCTGGATGTGGATAAGCGTTATATACATCTTCATTTGTAACAATGCCTTTTAATCCCTTTTCACCATTTTTAGGCACATTGGCACACGTAATTTCATTGTCAAAAGCCAAATGTAGACTGTCATGTAATAATTGGGTAAATGGGTGTGGTTTACTTAACAAATCTTCTAATCCATTAACTTCTAAATTAACTTTCTTATTAGAAACGATTTCCTTAGACCAATGTTCAAGTGCTTTTCGATCATAATACGTTGTTTCGAGTAATGCTTGATCTTCTGGATATTCACTTAAATTGATTACAGTAGATTGAATGTCTTCTTTTTCAAAAGAATTAGTGCGTTTTTTAAATTTAATCTTCACGTGTACCAACGTCCTGCTTGAACATATACAGTTTCAAAGTCATTTCCAATAATTGTTTGGTGTTGGTGTGCAGTGATCATCAAATCGATGACACCAATTTCTTTCATAATTTTTTCCGCTTCATGCGACCCTTTACTATGTCTAGTATTGGTTTGATTGATTTTATAGAGGCCTCCATGATATATCACGATTAAAAAGTCAGGATGTTCACTTTCATGAATATATCTAATCCATCGTTTTGCAGATAGTAAAGCTTTTTCAATACTGACAGCTTTCTCCATTTCAGCAAATTCATTTTTCATGAGCCCATCAGCAGTTAAGCCAACAATCGCGATTCTAACATTATCATACTCTTTGATGATATAAGGCGTTGAGAAGTATGGCTCTTTTGTGAGCGCAAACTCTATATTTGCAGATAACCATTGAAATCGAGATAATGAAACAGCTTTTGTTAGAAACGATAAACCAAATTTGAAATCATCTGGGCTTACACCGCTAGCATCATACTGCATCGCATTCATCAATTTAATCATTGGATGACGTTTGTATGGCGCCACAACTGCATAATAATGCGCAGCCATCGAGCCAGCAATACTGCCTCCACTATCTAATAAAATGACTTTATCATTATTGTCTCTCACATTTTTAACGTAAGTTCCTGCACGATAGATATTCGAACCAAAGTCTCCGTTCATAAAATGACTATGCATATCTGAAGTTGCTAAGATATCTATATTTATATGTTCATTTTTCTCCAATTTACACACCCCTTATTTAAAGATAGTTTAACATTTATTAAACTACGGGTGCTATTTATTTCTAACCAAAAACTGGGACAGAACAAATTATCTTGAATTCGTTCTGTCCCAGGTTGCTATAGATATATGTCTTATTCAATTTAATACCATAAGGTTTTAAATGATTTAACTATTCAACTTAATATCTTGAACTTAGCCAATTTGTACACGTTCTTTAGGATAATGGTATTTATCAGGTTCTTTACGTCCAGCAATCATAATAATAAATGATATTAAACCAACACGACCAATGAACATTAAGATCATCAGTATTACTTTCGTAAGACCGCTAATATCATCTGTCACACCTAAAGATAAACCACATGTTCCAAATGCTGACATGACTTCAAAAAATACTTGTAGAAATGATAAATTAGTCTTTTCTGTTGCAAGAATAATAATCATACTTACAAATGTTAAAATTGATGCCATCGTAAAAACTGCAAATGAACGTTGAATATCAACCACATGTATTTCTCTATTGAAGACTTTTATCGCTGTCTTTTCAGTATTATTATTAAAGTTAATGACAAAGAGAATGAGTATCGCGAATGTTGTTGTACGTATACCACCACCAACTGAACTTGGCGATGAACCTATAAACATTAGAATACTCATGATAACGTTCGTTGCATCACTAAAGTTTGTAACATCAATTGTTTGTAATCCTGCACTACGTGTTGTTGCAGATTGAAATAGTGCGTAAAATAATGATTGATGCCAACTTAAACCTTTGAAAGCATGATGATGTTCTAAAGCTAAAATAGCTAAGACACCAAAGATAAATAGAAATAAATATGTACAAGTTGTGATTTTGGTAAATAATGAAAATCTAAAATGACTAACTCTGTTTCTAACATAGGCTCTAATTTCCAATAATACAGGAAAACCGATTGAACCTAATACAATGAGAAACATAACTATCGTTTGTACAAAATAATCTTTAGCATACGGGATTAAGGATTGACCTGTAATGTCTAATCCACCGTTTGTAGTAGCGGATACTGAAACAAATAATCCTTGCATGAGCGCATTTTTCAAATCAGGATTATCTCTATAGAAGTAAAATGCTAATAGCAATGCACCAATAAATTCAATAGTTAAGATTGTTTTAATGATCTCTAAAATTAACTTTACAGTTCCACTCATAGTATCCTTATTATTGTCTAACATGATCAATTGGCGTTCACGGATACCTATATGTTTACCTAATACGACCCACAACACTGTACCAATCGCCATGACACCAATACCGCCTATATTTAGGATGATTAGTATAATAATTTGGCCAAATGTTGAGTATGTATCTACAATGTTAACGGGAGACAGTCCAGTTACACTAATCCCTGATACAGCTACGAACAGTGTATCAATTGGACTAACATCTACACCTTGTTTGTGCACAAAAGGGAGATTTAGTAATAAGAAAGCGACAACTATGGCTATCAAATAATATAAAACTATCCCCTGTTGAGGACTAGATTTTTTAAGTAACTTACTAAAAATAGACACGCATTTGTCACCTCAACGTTATTTCAATTTTATTTTTATCTCTTGAGACTTACCTTCTCTATAAATTTTAGCCGACAATGTTTTTAAATCTTGTCTATGGCTAAAAATAGTTTGTCTATACTGTAAATTATTTTGAATTGATTTACTATCTAATTCTACAACTACATCACCAATTTTTAAACCTGATTTTTTACCTAATCCACCATCTTTCAATTTTTCTACTACAATTCCGCTTTGAACATCTTCAGGGACTTTAAATAATGCTCTTTCATATGGTAATAACTCTGAAACATTTTTAATTCCAATACCAGTATTAGGATATTGAATTTCACCTTTTTCTCTAGTTCTGAAGCAATTGCACGTGCATCATCTATTGGAATAGCAAATCCCATACCTTCAATATTCGGCATGTTTATTTTTAGTGATACTACACCTACGAGTTCCCCATCTTGATTAACGACAGCACCTCCTGAATTACCAGGATTTACCGAAGCATCTATTTGAAATGTATTAATCAGTTCATCATTTTTATTATCTTTATCAAAATCGACCGGTACTGCTCTATTTAATCCAGAAACAATACCTTTTGTTACTGTATTTTTAAAATCATTGCCTAACGGATTACCCACAACTAAGATGGTTTCACCTAACTTCAATTGATTTGAACGACCGATTTTAATAGGTTGAACATTTTTGTTATTGATCGTTGCTTTAAGCACTGCAATATCTGACCACATATCTTTGCCAACTACTGTAGCCGTAGCTGCCTTATTATCATCATATGTAATGTTAACCTTATCGTTATTACCGACTATATGTGTATTCGTTAAAATAAAAAAGGTATCGTCTACAGCTTTGTAGACGACACCTGAACCAACTTCGTTATTTGAATTTGTATTTATATTTGTTTTATCAGTTGTTTGTGTTGTTGGATTCTTAGGTGTGTCGTTCTCAACTGTTACCACTGATTTTACAGCGGCATCTGCATTTTTCATTGTTGTTGTATATTTTGTATTTTGATGACTACTTTGTTCAATACTACTATTTTGGTTAATTGTTGAAATAATTGCACTAATTAATATGATAATTAATATTATTGCAACTACGATAACAATTTTAAGCCAATGTAATGTTAAGAATGATTTTACTTTGTCCATCATATCATTATTATTAGACTTATCGTGTGCATGCTCACTTGCTTCTTCATGATTCGTTTGATTTGAATTATGACGTGTTGTATTACCATGCGCTGCACCTTCATCATCTTTATGCTCTTGATGAGATGTGGATACCTGTTTTGAAGCATAACGCTCATTCGTTGTTAGATCCTGTGCTTCTATCATTTCACTATCACGCGTTTCTAAATCAGACGTAGTATTAGCTTCTGAGGCACCTTTTTCTCCTTTGTATGTGCTAACATCATCGCATTGATGCGCGTCTTGTTTATTAACACTCGCATGCTGAGTTTTGCCTTTATTTTTTTCTACTCTACTATACTTAGGTTCTATATCACTTTGATTTGAAGATAGCTCATTTTCGTCCTCATTAGTCTTATTACCTGTTTCAACTTTAGATTTTGATGCTATCGGTTTATTATCTTTGTCCTCATTTTTAAGTTGTTGCTCCTCAGGCAATGTTAAATGATGTTCTTTTTCGTCTGCCGCATATTCAGATTCATTTTCAGAACGTAATTTGGCTAAATGTTGCTGTTGCTGAATTTCTTCTTGCGTCAATTTCTCAATTCTTGCTTTTCGCATGTTATCTTTAACACGTTCTTCATTAACTTTTGCTTGTTCTTGCTCTTTTTGTGCAAGTCTTTCACGTTGTGCTTTCTCACGTGCTAATCGTTCTTCACGCTCTTCGTTATGAAAATACTCGTGTCGTTTTCGACGATATTGTTCACGTGGTATTACGTGCTTTTTATCATTATCCAAAGGTGTCCACTCCTATCGATTCACTCACAATCTATTATGGTAACGTTGCATTATGTTTATATGGTTGTGGTTTTGTTTAATTTATTTATACATTAATTAAAGTTTAATATCATTATTGCCAATTGGCAATGAATTGAAGGTTCAAATCTGAATTTTTCTTACCATTTATATATATATATATATATCATTCTATAAAAAATAAAAAAGCCTTTTAAATTTAATGGTTCTCATCAAATTTAAAAGACTCGAATGAAGCGTTTAAGCCAAATTATTTAGTTTTCTTTTTGTTACTACGCACTGATGTTAACCAACCGATAACAACTAATAGAATCATAACTGTCCAGAAAATAGCTTGCCATAATGTACTATGAGGGAAGTGTTCAGGTAAAATACCGATGTCTTCATGTGCAAGTACAATGACAACTAATTTAATACCTACCCATCCTACAATTGCAAAGGCAGCACCTTCTAAGCCAGGGTATTTGTTTAATAAGTCAACAAACCATGTAGCAGCAAAACGCATTAAAATAACACCGATCATGCCACCAATAAACATAACTGAGAATTGACCTAAGTCCATGCCACCAAAATGAATGCCAACTGTTGGTAATGTAACAGCAATAGCCATGGCAGCTAACATAGAATCAATAGCAAAAGCGATATCTGCAAATTCAACTTTTAACACAGTACCCCAGAATTGCATTGGTCCGACTTTCTTTTCAACACCATCATCGTCGAAATGATGATCATCACCTTCAGGTTGATCTTCGTGTTTTTTATGGAAAAATTGCCACAGATTTCTTATAGACATGAAAATTAAATATGCGGCACCCAGTGCTTGAATAAACCAGAAATTAGCGATAATACTAATTAAGAATAAGGCAAGAAAACGAAATACAAATGCACCTAGTAAACCATAAAATAAAGCTCTTTTACGTTGTTCAGGTGGTAAATGTTTAACCATAACGGCCATAACAACAGCATTATCAGCTGCTAATAGCCCTTCTAAAAATACAAGAACGAGAATTACCCACAAGTAAGGTAAAATTAAACTCGGATCCATAGTGGACAGCTCCTTTTTGTTTGAATACAAATAAAGAGACCTATGCTAAATAATAGCAAAGGTCTCACTTAGCAAATAATTGCCCACTTTACCGGAAGTCCATACTTCGTAATGACGATAAAGTGCTAATCATCAAATGTAATGATGATTCTCAAGTTACTCCCCTCTGACAACTTGTCATAGGTATTCATTTGTTAAGTGTATTATACACCATACTCCATATAAATAAACCATTTGCGTTCAATAAATTGTAAAATTTAAAGAGCTGAAATCGTTATTAATACCCTTCTTTTTCAATCGTATGCTTATAAAAGACTATACAATTTAATTTCTGGGAATTTTTCTTCGAACCATCGTGTTGCAAATTCATTTTCGAATAAGAAGACAAAATTATCATATCTATCTTTTACTAATATTGAGCGAGATGTGTTCATTTTATCTTGAATATCATCTTCATTTTCAATCCAACGCGCAATTTTTCTACCGACAGGTTCCATTACAACATCAACATTATATTCATTTTTCATACGGTGTTCAAATACTTCAAATTGTAATTGTCCTACGGCACCTAAAATAATTTGATTCGTATGAAGCGTTTTATAGTATTGAATCGCACCCTCTTGAACAAGTTGTTCAATCCCTTTATGGAAATGTTTTTGTTTCATTACGTTTTTAGCTGAAACTTTCATAAATATTTCCGGAGTAAATTGTGGTAAGTCTTGGAAACTATACTTTTGTTTACCACCAACTAATGTGTCTCCAATTTGATAGTTACCTGTGTCATATAAACCAATGATATCTCCGGCTACGGCATGGTTCACTGTTTCTTTATCGTCAGCCATAAATGATGTTGAACGTGTGATTTTTTGCTTTTTATTCGTACGTTGTAAAGTTACGTCCATACCACGTTCAAATGCGCCACTTACGACACGCATAAATGCAATTCTGTCACGATGTTTAGGATCCATATTGGCTTGTATTTTGAAGATAAATCCAGAAAATTCATCATCGAAAGGACTTACTTCAACTTCTTCATTTGTTTGACGTGCATTCGGCATAGGTGCATGATCAACGTAGGCATTCAAGAAGTTTTGTACACCAAAGTTAGCTAAAGCAGAACCAAAGAATACCGGTGTCAGTTCACCATTCAATAGCGCATCATTATCAAAGTCTTCACCCGCTTCTTCTACGAGCATGAATTCTTCAATCGCTTGCGCAAATGCACTGTCATTACTAATGGGATGTGATTCTTGCAATTCATAATCATCATTTAAGTGTAAGACATTTTCTTCATCTCTAAAAGGTTCGATAGACTTTGAATCACGGTCAATAATACCAAAGAAATTTTGCCCCATACCAATTGGCCAATTCATAGGGTACGTATCGATGTTTAATGTTTCTTCAATCTCATCTAATAATTCAAATGGCTCTTTACCTACACGGTCTAATTTATTAATAAATGTAAAAATCGGAATACCTCTCATTTTACATACTTTAAATAATTTCAAGGTTTGCGGTTCAATACCTTTGGCGCAGTCAATAACCATTACCGCACTATCCACTGCCATTAATGTACGGTAAGTATCTTCTGAGAAGTCTTCGTGTCCTGGTGTATCTAGAATATTAATTTTGTAGTCATCATAATCAAATTGCATAACTGAACTTGTTACTGAGATACCACGTTCTTGTTCGACTTTCATCCAGTCACTTGTTGCAAATTTCCCTGTTTTTTTACCTTTGACTGTACCCGCTTCTCTTATAGCACCACTAAAATATAATAACTTTTCAGTCAATGTCGTTTTACCAGCATCTGGGTGAGAGATGATGGCGAACGTCTTTCTTGATTCAACTTCTTCTTTTAAACTCATCTATTAATCTCCTTTAAAATCATTCACAATCCATTTTGTTAAATTTGAAGCAATATGTATCGCTGCTTCTTCATCTACAAATGCAAATAATTGCATTATCAATTCTTCTTTAATGTCGTCACTATTCATACGTACATCTAGTTCTATTGACCAAAATACATCAGGTATAGCTATCATAATTTGCTCTGTTGCTTCAATAATACATAGATATGCATTAACAATTTCACCATTAATAGTTAATTGTTTAATGTTCACCAGAGCCACCGCCAAATTTCTTGTATGCTGCTTCCAGTCCAATTAAATCATCTCTATGAGGTACCTTAACATGTCCAGGCATGATTTGATATGGTTCTCTTCCTTTAGAAGCTAATACGACTGTATCTCCTGGTTCGGCCACATCAATGGCGTGTCTAATACCTTCAGCTCTGTCCTCAAATTCAATGTAATGATCATGTGTAGCACCTTTAGCGAGTTCAGCTGTCAACATTTTAGGATCGTCATTAGCTGGATTATCTGGTGTGAATATAACATAATCTGCCCTACATGCTACTGCACCCATTTCAGGTGTCTTAGTTAAGTCACGTTCTCCAGCCATACCAATTAAAAAGATTAATTTCTGTTTTACGAAAGGTTTCACAGCATCTATTAATTTATTCATTCCATCAGCTGTATGTGCATAGTCAATAATTAAATCTATCGGTAACGGTGGATCAAGCACTTCTAAACGACCTTCAACTGGTTCTAAAGTTTCAACCACCTTAACAATATCTTCCATTGACGTACCCTTACTCCAAACAGCAATCATAGCAGCCATGATATTTGAAATATTAAATTTACCTACATATGGGGTTTTAACATTATAAGTACCAATAGGTGTTACAAAATCAAACTGAACACCTTGTAAAGATTCTTGAATATTGGTAGCCATAAATTGCGCATCGTGATCTATACCATACGTAAAAATTTCATATGGTGTCACTGACGCCAAGTACTCAGAGAATGCGTCATCATTGTTGACAATGGCATACTTCTCTTTCGATAAATCTTCTCCTAATTGACTAAATAATAATGACTTAGCGTGACCGTAAGCTTCCATTGTGCCATGGAAATCTAAATGATCTTGTGTCAAATTAGAGAATACCGCTACATCAAATTCAACGCCTCTTAATCTTCCTAATGATAAGCCGTGGCTAGATACTTCCATAGTCATAACTTCCGCATCTTCATCGACAGCTTGTTTAATCTTTTTAGTCAAAGAGACCGTTTCTGGTGTCGTGTTTGCACCTTTAGTTTTATATTCGTTGATTTGGAAACCATTCGTTCCTAAATATGCACTACCTTTGCCTAATCCTCTATAAATGAGATGGATCATCGTAGCAATTGAAGTTTTACCATTTGTCCCTGTTACACCAATTGTCGTTAATTGATGGCTCGGATAGTCATATAGTGTATGCGCTAATAAGCTAGCAACTCTTAATGTATCTGGTACAATAACTTGCGTTACGTTCCCGCTAATGTCTTGTTGTTGATTAACTACAATGACTTTTGCGCCTTGATCTACAACATTCTGACAAAATCTATGGCTATCAACCGTGTAACCTTTTGATGCGACGAATATACTTCCTTCACTTGCAGTACGTGAATCTGTAGTGATATCTGTAACATTTATATCTAAAGTACCTATTACTTGTTTTACTCGTATTTTTTCGAACAACTCATTCGCATTCAAAATGTATCGCTCCTTTTTTTACAATAAGTTTATTATACACGTTTTGAAGTTGTTGATAAATTTATAATCATTAAAATATTAGTTTTAACCTCACACTCAATATATGAATCAATAAAGTGAAGAAATTATTAATTAAGCGTTAATTATTTTAAAATTTCCTATATATATCACTACAATTCAATACATTTAAATATATTAGTGCTAGGATAGTGATATAAAGATGATGTTAACTTCGTTAGTATGCTATAATGCACTATAAATGAAATTTATACTGTTAATAAAGGGTATAAATATAATACGATAACTGAGTATCCGTATTTAATGCTATTATCGTTCGCATTAAATACGTTAATGCGTATTTTAAATTTAAATTAATGGAGGGTGACTATTAATGGTTACTCAAAATAAAAAGATATTGATTATTACCGGCTCATTTGGAAACGGACATTTACAGGTGACTCAAAGTGTTGTTAATCAACTTAACGAAATGAATTTGTCTCACCTATCAGTTATTGAGCATGACTTGTTTATGGAAGCACATCCAATTTTAACTTCTATTTGCAAAAAATGGTATATCAATAGCTTTAAATATTTTAGAAATATGTATAAGAACTTTTATTATAGTCGCCCTGATGAGTTAGATAAATGTTTTTATAAATATTATGGATTAAATAAATTGATTAATTTGTTGCTTAAAGAAAAGCCAGACTTAATCTTATTGACGTTCCCTACACCAGTAATGTCAGTGTTGACTGAGCAATTTAACATGAACATTCCAATTGCAACGGTTATGACAGATTATCGTTTGCAAAAAAACTGGATAACGCCTAATTCTCATCGATATTATGTCGCTACTGAAGATACTAAGCGTGATTTTATCAATGCAGGTATTCCAGCTTCTGATATCAAAGTAACTGGCATACCAATTTCTGATAAGTTCGAATCTGATATCGATAAAGTAGTTTGGTTACAAAAGCATCATTTAAATCCTGATAAACCAACTATTTTAATGTCTGCAGGCGCATTTGGCGTTTCTAAAGGATTTGACTTTATGATTGATAGTATCCTTAAGAAGAGTCCTCAATCACAAATCGTGATGATTTGCGGACGTAGTAAAGCACTAAAACGTACTTTAGAAGCACAATTTAAGTCATATGATAACGTACTCATTCTAGGTTATACCAAACATATGAATGAATGGATGGCTTCAAGTCAACTTATGATTACAAAACCAGGTGGGATTACAATTTCTGAAGGTTTAACACGTAGTTTACCAATGATATTTTTAAATCCAGCACCAGGTCAAGAACTTGAAAACGCATTGTATTTCCAAGATAAATCATACGGAAAAATTGCAAACACACCTGAGGAAGCTATCGAAATCGTTTCTGACTTAACCAATCACGAAGAACGGTTACAAGCTATGACTAATAAAATGACTGAAGAAAAAGTTGATCATTCAACTTATAGATTATGTACCGATTTACTAAATATCCTGGACAGTTCATCACAACAACAGGAAATTTACGGAAAGGTACCTTTGTATGCCAAATTCTTCGTTAAGTAGTAAAGGAATTAGTAAAAACTTTAAGATAATGCTCGTTATTTTATTCTTAATGGAATTTGCAAGAGGTATGTATGTATTAAGTTACGTCAATTACTTACCAACCGTTACTTCGATTGCAGTAGCAGTAACATCAGCGGCATTATCAATTCACTTTATATCCGATGCAGCAACAAATTTTATCATTGGATTCCTCTTAAAAAAATTTGGTACTAAGCTAGTATTAACCCTTGGATTTTTATTAGCTTTTATGAGTTTATTCTTAGTCATTTGGTTTCCAGCTAATCCTATAGTAATCATTATTAGTGCAATCATGCTAGGTATCGCAGTTAGCCCTATATGGGTCATCATGTTATCAAGTGTAGAAGAAGCACAGCGTGGCAAACAAATGGGTTATGTCTACTTTTCTTGGTTGTTAGGTTTACTTGTTGGTTGGGCGTTTATGAATGTATTAGTTAAAATACATCCAACTCGATTTGCATTTATGATGTCACTCGTCGTAGTTATTGCATGGGTGTTGTATTATTTTGTTGACGTTAAATTAACAAATTATAATACGAAACCTGTAAGTGAACAATTAGGACAAATTGTCAATGTTATGAAGCGCCATTTGGTATTATTCCCGGGCATTTTGTTACAAGGTGCATCTATCTCAGCATTGTTACCTATACTACCAACATATGCGACTAAGGTAGTTGGTGTTAGCACAATTGAGTATACCGTTGCCATTGCTATCGGTGGCGCAGGTTGTGCGATTTCAATGCTATTCTTATCTAAAATTATCGATAAAAATAGTAAAGGATTTATGTATGCCGTTATTTTTGTAGGCTTTTTACTATTTACAGCATTTATCTTCGGTTTATCACTAGTAACCAATATTGTTGTTGTATGGATCGTAGCAATATTTATAGGATTAATGTATGGCATATTATTACCAGCATGGAATACATTTATGGCAGGACAAATTGACCCCGCTGAACAAGAGGAAACTTGGGGCGTCTTCAACAGCGTTCAAGGCTTTGGCTCTATGATTGGTCCCTTATTTGGTGGTTTAATTGCTCAATTTTCTAACGGGCTAAGTAATACATTTTACTTTTCTGCCGCGATCTTTTTAATATTGGCTATTTTCTACGGCATTTATTTTATTAAGCACCGAGGCAAAGTAAATCGTATTTAACATAAAACACTAAAAAATCTAGTTAACGTGCAAATAATGTACGTTAACTAGATTTTATTTTGCTTATTATTATTTACAATTACGCTAATTTGAAAGTATCAATCACTTTCCATTTATCTTCTTCCTCGTCATAGCGTAACAATGAAAGTTCTTCAATATTTTCTTTAAGGTCTACCCCTACTAATTCTACTTGACCAAATATATCTTCAAATTCTTGGCTTGTTAAACCTTGAGCAATTGTAAAGTGCGGTACAAATGGATGTTCCGCTTCACCATGAAAATCTTCAGTATTAAATAAATTGAAAAGCTGTTCTAATTCGTCTGTTTTAGCAACTTTAAAATAAATCACATTGTTAGTTGGTTTAAAACTTGAAGCTTTTGTTGCATGCACTTCAACTGGTTTAAAACCTTCTAATCTTTTTTTAACTTCTTCTTTTACTGAATCTAATTCATCATCATTGATTTCAAAGTGTGACTTGATCGTGATATGAGGCATGATACGTGCATATTCAGTATCATAACGTTTACGATAACCGTTCACTTCATCTTGAAATGATTTTGACGGAATTAATGCTAATCCTATATTCATTTAAATTCCTCCTTTGTTTAACATATTACCATTATAGCAAAATTCTATATTTTACGTTATTAGTTAGCAGAATTTTTTGAAAAGGTTTACAATAATTAAATATTTCATTTCGCATCATCAAAAAATCATTGTACAAACTGACACTATACCCTTGATTCCCCTTTTCCTAATAAAACGAATTAAACTTCATCTGATGGTGCCGTTACTTCATCACCAAGAAAATACGTTAGTACATCTGGTAATAATGGCTTCCAAGATTTCCAATTATGCCCGCCTTCAAACTCTAAATAATGGTAGGTCACGCCCTTATCTTTAATCACATCTGCAAGCGCTCTATTCGGTGTTAAAAAGTTCGCACGTTCCCCCGTTGTTGGTAAGGCAAAATCTTCCTCTTCTAACCCTATCGCATGCCAAATAGATAATTCATTATACTGTATGCAATGATTAAATTTATCTATAACTGTAGCATCTGAATGTGGGCTAAGCATTGCAATTTGGCTGAATATGGTTGGATATGTTAATGCGGTTAATAGTGCTATACTGCCTGCAAGACTATCACCCATTAAAATTCTGGCGTTTCCTACTTTATATGTTGGAAACGTATTATCAATAAATGGCAGCAACTCTTTACCTACGGCTTGTACCGTCTTCTGACTTCTACTTCCTTGTGGATGAAACTCTTCTCGACGCTTATCAACATCTTCATAATGGAAACCGACAATAATCGCGCGTTGAATTTCATCCTCTCTTCTTAAACGTTCATATTCACGCTGAAGTCTTCCAAATCTTAAAAAATCTAACC
Source organism: Staphylococcus sp. GDY8P57P (assembly GCF_017892585.1). Taxonomy (NCBI): domain Bacteria; kingdom Bacillati; phylum Bacillota; class Bacilli; order Caryophanales; family Staphylococcaceae; genus Staphylococcus; species Staphylococcus sp. GDY8P57P. The sequence goes on from NZ_JAESLK010000018.1 coordinate 310,938, forward strand.
CGTCAAAACAAATAATGACTTGATATTTGAATAGTTCAGAATAATCTTCAGGCAAATATACTGATAATGTAACATCTCTTTCTAAGATATGACTATGTAAGATATGTTTATTAATTTTGCCTGCTTTAAAATTCGACATGACATTGACGCCCCCTAAATAGAATATACTCATTGTATCAAGTTCACGATGACTTTTAAATCTCTGAAAAAACAAATGTTTCATATTCATGAAATTTGGTAATTTAATCATAGTTATTAGGGAAAGAAGACGATTTAATACGGATAGGCTAGGATCTCCATTCCCCCAGCTTGCTTTGCTTGTGGAATTTCTTTTCGAAATTCTCTGTGCTGGGGCCCCACCGTATTTTAGTTTGAAAGTTGTGGTGTTGTTTTAGGTTTGTTGAAGGTTTGGTTTACGTATCTGAATTTAAGTGTGATGGATTTCTGTGTATTTCTTGCAGTTAAAATTTCCCTTTTTAACATGTCTTAATTGATATATACTTAATAAATAGTGAACAAATGAAAATAGGAGGACGTAAGCATATGCTTAACAAAGTTTGGTTTCGAACAGGTATTGCCCTAATTATCTTGTTCGTGCTAATTAAATTGTTTATGGAAGTACAAAGCGTTTTTGCACCTATTGTAACCATTATTGGTTCTGTGTTTCTTCCATTTATGATTAGCGGATTTTTATTTTATATCTGCTTACCTTTTCAAAATATTCTTGAAAAGTGGGGATTCCCACGTTGGGCAAGTATTACAACCATCTTTATTGGTTTAATTGCTATCATTGCAATCGTTGTCGCATTTATAGCACCAATCATTATTTCGAATGTGAACAGCTTAATTAAAGCGGCACCATCATTACAAAAAGAGGCTGAACAGATTGTTAATTTCTCACTTACTCAAATGGATAAACTTCCAAGTGACGTAACAGATAGAATTAATTCAGCTGTTAAATCAATGAGTGACAGTTTGACAGGTATTTTAGCCAACTCATTCTCTTACATTACGTCATTTATTTCAACTGTCTTCTTACTTATCATGGTACCGTTCTTCTTAATTTACATGTTAAAAGATCATGAAAAATTTATTCCTGCGCTTGCTAAATTTTTCAAAGGAGAGCGTAAAGTATTTGTAGTCGATTTAATGAAAGATTTAAACTTCACTTTAAAATCATACATTCAAGGACAAGTGACAGTGAGTGTTATCCTAGGGGTTATTTTATATATTGGTTATACAATTATAGGCTTACCTTACACACCTTTATTAGTACTATTTGCCGGTGTAGCTAACTTAATTCCTTTCTTAGGACCATGGTTATCTTTTGCACCTGCAGGCATACTAGGTATTATTGATGGCCCTACTACATTTATTTGGGTTTGTGTGGTGACATTAATCGCGCAACAACTTGAAGGTAACGTCATTACGCCGAATGTTATGGGTAAATCTTTGAGTATTCACCCACTTACTATCATTGTCGTTATTTTAGCTGCAGGAGATTTAGGTGGCTTTACACTTATTTTAATTGCCGTCCCTCTTTATGCAGTACTTAAGACCGTCGCAAGCAATGTCTTTAAATATCGTCAACGTATTATTGATAAAGCGAATAGCGACGTCAAAGATTAATTTGATACAAATGTATAATATATTTTAGGAGTAGGTTTGAATTTATTACGAATTCAAATCTACTCCCTTTTTTAGAAAAAAAGAGAACAGGACAGAATTTAAAATAAATTCGTTGTCCCGCTCCCATATTAAATATACTCATTATTTTATTGCGTGGAAACCACTATCTACGTGAATGTTCTCTCCAGTCACACCGCTTGAGAAATCACTTAATAAATAAGCAGCTGTTTTACCTACTTCTTCTTGATCTACATTTCGTCTTAATGGTGCACGTTCTTCAATTTCTTTAAGGATTGTATTGAAGCCACCGACACCTTTAGCACTTAATGTACGAATTGGACCTGCAGAGATCGCATTGACACGAATATTATCTGGACCTAAATCATAGGCTAAATATTTCACATTCGCTTCTAAACTTGCTTTCGCTACGCCCATAACGTTATAGTTTTGAACAGCAAATTCGCCACCAAGATATGTTGTTGCAACAATACTACCACCATTTGGCATTAATTTCTTCGCTTCATGTGCAACAATTGTTAATGAATAAGAGCTGATATCTTGAGCAAGTAAGAAACCTTCTCTTGATGTTTCTGAGAAACGGCCACGTAAATCTTCGATATTAGCAAAAGCGATAGAATGATATACACCATCAATATTGCCTACTTCTTCGCCAATTTTCGCGAAACCATTGACTACATCTTCATCTTTTTGAACATCAATTTGATATAGTTTAGGATCTTCTTGATTTAATTGTTCTAATAATTTTTCTAATTCTTTGCGGCTACGGTCTTTACGATACGTGAAAACAAGTTTAGCCCCTAATTGATCTAATACCTTTGCAACGCCAAATCCGATACTACGTTTATTAGCAATACCCATAATTACGAAGGTTTTATTTTCAAGATTAATCATTCGAAATAACTCCTTAATCATCGATTTTTTATATCTTAATCTCACTGTATTAACAATGTAGACTAATCTAACGTTATTATTTTACCATTCTTACTCAACAATTATAAAGCAATATTATTACCTTATGAGATGAAAAGAGGCGGAAATATAAAGATTGTACTTTGGAAAAGCTAAACTTAGAACGCGTTATTTTAAATAGTGATTTTGCTTTAGCCACTCAAAAATGAGGATTAACGGCGGAGTTACCCCCTGGCTAGCGATTTCCTATAAGCAATTCTACAAGTAGCGCAAGCTGAGTACTTTCACACCCTACAACGTTTGAGAAACAATTTTGCAAATCACTCGGTTCTTCTCAAATACTAAATATCTTTGTTCCGACCTCATAATCAATTGTTGATTCCACTCAATCAATAATAAAACTCTAAATCTGATTTTAATTCATCAACGTACTCTTTCGAGCCCGTTACGATAAGTCTATCTTTATACCTTAATTGTGTATCACCATGAGGGACGATGGATTCATTGTTACGGATAATTCGTACAAAGATAATGTCACCGCCAAATGGGAAATTACGTAACTGAATATTTTCATATTGATGATTTAACATTTCAATTTCATATAATGATGTTTCCACATTGCTTAAAATGTTCAACATATTTGGTGTTTCGATTAAGCCTTGTAAGAAGATTTTATTACTAATGAAGTTACTGAATACTTCAATACCTTCACCTTTCATTTCTTCATCTTCATTACTGTTTTCTAATCGACAAATGACACGCTTAACATCATGTGCTTTAGCTAATTTAGCGACTTCTCGGTTAAGACTATCATCATTAGCAGAACAAACTACAATATCTTGATTGAATAATCCTAATCTTTCTAAGAGGTGTTCCTCATAGTGCGCGATTTCAACCACAGTTATATGATCCGATAAATTACGTTTATCCCCTAAATCTTTACGATAATATAAGGTCACGTTATAAAGATGTGGTGATAAATTTTGCACAATTGGAATCGTCAACTGATTCTTACCTATTAACGCAATATCAATTTTACGATTAGCTTCATCGGGAATTGGAAACATTTTCTTGAAAATAATTGGTACAAACACACAAGTAATAATCGCACTTAAAATAAGTATGCCTGACATTTCAGATGATATCGTATTTAATTGTTCTGCAATTTTAGCAGAGGCAATGACTAATGATAGTGTTGACGTTAATAAAAATGCTGATGCTATTGTTGTCTTGCTGTCAAACCATCGTCGAATAAAGAAAACTGGAATTAATTTCGAAATAATAAAAGCGATAATTAATACTGGAATGATTAATAATAGTGATGGTTCTTTAATTAATGACGGAATATTTAAATCAACACCCACCATAATAAAGAAGATTGGAATAAAGAACCCATATCCAAATGAATCGAGCGTATGCACTAATTCTTCGTCTGGTTTCAGTAAAGATACAACGACACCCGCTAAGAATGCGCCTAATATGTATTCAGCGCCTACCCCTTCAGCAAGTGCGACTAAAAGAATGATAAGGGCAAATATTGCTCTGATACCAATTTGTGTTGTGCCACCAATCAAACGGTGTAAAAATTTCATACGCTTAAATACAACACCTAATATATAGAAAATGGCCGTAAAGACAAGCAGAATTGCTGAAAGCCAAACAGAACCATTACCACTACCATTGATACCACCGTATATAGTTAACAGTACCATTGTTACTAAATCGGCTAATACGGCCACTAACAATATAAATTGACCAATGGTCGTACGCATGATATTCATTTCTTTCAATGTCGGTACGACAACACCTAGTGATATCGTTGATATAATAATAATCATTAACAAGACATCATCTACTAGCCCTAACCATTTGAACGCGTACGCTAATATAACAGAAATAATCATGATAAAAGCAAACACAGTTAAGGCTAAGTTAAGATGACTTGGTACATTCTTTTCATGCTTATTAGTACCTTGTCGATTTCTTTTATCCTTTTTAAACGTACTAAAATCAATTTCTAGACCACTTAAAAACATTAAAAAGATAAACCCTAAAGTTGACAATATGTTCAGCATACTATCTTTATGTACTAAATTTAAAAAAGACTGACCAATAATAATCCCCATTATAATTTCAGCTACGACAACTGGTAAAAAATTGATGTTCAGCCTATTGATAATAATTGGTGTTAAAAAAGCTGCTAGAACTACAATAACTAGTGAAAAAAACTCCATTTTGTCCCCCTATGTTAAATATGACATGAATGTTGTTGCTAAACCAAAGTAAATTAACATACTTACAATATCATTTATCGTTGTAATAAATGGTCCACTGGCTACAGCTGGATCAATATTCAATTTATTCATAAACAATGGAATCATAGAACCAACTAATGTACCAACTGTCATCGCAATAGTCAGACTGCCACCTACAATTAAAGCTAAAAATGGTTGTCTATAAATGACAACGATGATAATAAATAAGACAGTGGCACACACTAATCCTGATAGTAAGCCACTTCCCGCTTCTCTTAAAGCAACCTTAAATTTACTTTGTTCATCAATTTCTCCAGTTGAAATATTACGTACAGACACCGCTAATGATTGCGTACCAGAGTTCCCAGACATACCACTAATAATTGGTATAAATGCTGCTAACAACGCAACTTGTGATAATGTTGATTCAAAACTTCCTAATATTGTGGCAGTAATCATTCCTAAAAATGTAAGTATGATTAACCAAGGTAGTCGTTTAGTCGCAGTTTTGACAACAGAATCATTCGTTGAGTCGATATCAGATACCCCGGCTAAACGTGAGTAGTCTTCACTCGCTTCTTCATCCATGACATCTAAGATATCATCGATTGTAATAATACCTAATAAATGTTGTTGATAATCAATAACTGGCATAGCGATAAAGTCATAATCTCTCATCTTTTGTGCTACATCTTCTTGGTCATCAGCTACATTAACACTAATGACACGTTCACTCATGATATCTTCGATGTAAGCATCATTTTCTGCTACGATTAAATCTCTTAAAGATAATACACCAACTAATTGTCCGTCCGTGTTTACGGCAAAAATAACATAAATTGTTTCGGCATCTGGTGCTTGTTCTTTTACTAACATCAATGCTTCTTTAACCGGTGTATTCACATCAAGCGAAATATATTCCGTCGTCATTATACCGCCGGCTGTATCTTCTTCGTAATGTAATAGATGCTTAATTTCATTTGCATCTTCACGATTCATTAATGTTAACAAGCTAGCTACTTTCGGTTTTGACAGCTCATTTAAAATGTCTACGGCATTATCGGAAGACATTTCTTCTAATACTTTACTCGCATAATGCGCATTCATCGTATCAAAGAGGTCCTCATATGCTTCATCATCAATCTCTAATTGTTCAAAGAATTCCCCAACTTCTTGTGGTGATAAAAATTCAAATATTTTTTGTCTGTTCTCATTCGTTGTATCTTCAAAGTATTCACTTTGTTCATATTCATGCATTGCTAGAAATTCTTCTCTAAAACGATCAATATCATCTTGTATTAATAACTCGTCTAACAAATTTTGGTTATAGACTTCCTCATTGTTATAGTCATTATTTTCTGTTTCTAATGACAACGTCAGCACCTCCAAATCTTATTATAATTCTGTATATATCTTGTCTAGCCATTTATAATCTATCTCTATCTCAATCTCTTTATTATAAATCGGATGTATGAATGTCACTTTATAGCATTGTAAAGATTGCGTATGAATAGTAGGATGACTTCCCTCATATAAATCATCGCCTACAAGTGGATGCCCAATATAATTAAAATGAACGCGTATTTGGTGTGTACGCCCGGTATGTAATTTAATTTCACATAGGCTCGCATTAGGTTTATGCGCAATCGCTTTATACGATGTTTTAGCGTATTTCCCCGAATTATCTACCTTCCTAGTGATAATACTTTGACTGTCTCTTGCAATTGGCGCTTCGATCACACCATCGATTGACGTTTGACCATAACACACGCACATATATCGTTTATCTAGAGCCATCATCGACATTAAATGATGGATATGCCCATACTTAGCAAATACAACAATGCCACGAGTATTACGATCTAAACGTGTAACAATATGCGGTACAATCACCGAATGCATAAATTGTCCATCATTCAAATAGTACAATACGCGTTCTATCAAACTATCATGTGGATGTTCTCTTGATGGTGTACTATTTAAATGATGCGGTTTAGAAACAATAATTAAATAGTCGTCTTCATATAGCACTTCAACAGGGTTGTTAGAAGGTATTAAATACGCACTAGGTATTTCTTCAGGCAACTCAATGGTTAATTCATCACCCGGCATCATCATTTTCCTTACGGTGACATGCTTATTATTAATAATTAAAGCGCCATTAAGTTTAATGGCGCTAATTGTCTTTTTAGAGTATTGATGACGCTGTAAAAAAGACTTAAGCAGTTCATTATGCTGAATCTTATATACAAATTTCATCGACCATCTTCACTCTCTATAAATGAATCATGTACCCTTTTCCAGAATGGGAATGGTCTAAATCTAGCAAATCGAACTTTCTCGTTCGCTACTCTAAATTGGATACCATTGACATTTTTATGTTTTAAACTCACATGATCAATTGTGGTAAGTATCGTGTCGTGATTAACTGGTGTGATTAAGCATGTATGATGCTTAGGCAAAACAAGTGGTGACCCCACTGTTCTAAAAACTCTATTATTGATAGAAGCAATTTCAGCGATTTGCATGGCTTCAAGTGAAGGATGTATTAACGCACCACCTAATGCTTTATTATAGGCAGTAGAACCTGATGGTGTTGAAATACATAATCCATCCCCTCTAAAACGCTCAAATTGTTTTCCACGAATACCTACATCCACAACGAGTGTCGATCCATTTTCAGTCTTCATCGTTGCTTCATTTAAAGCTAAATAACGTGTTTCATAACCATTGTCATTGTATCTCACAATAATTTCTAACAATGGATATTCAATGACTTGAAATTCAGAATTATTAATTTCGATAATTAATTTTTCCACTTCATGAGGCAACCAATCAGCATAAAACCCTAAATGGCCTGTATGTACACCGACAAACGCCACCTGTGACAACATATGACTATATTGGTGAAAAGCTTGGAGCAACGTTCCATCTCCACCTACCGAAATCACTATTTCTGGATTAACGGCATCTTCTACCATATGGAAGTCTTTCATATGATTTATCATTTTATGCTTTAATGCATTAGATTTCGAATCACCTTTTGACAAGATTGTATAACGCATCCCCACACCTCATTAGTCATGTTTTTTTGCACGTTTTTGAGAATAATATTTCTGTGCTTCTTGAATTTCATCTTTAATCTCAGACATTTCCTCGTCTAGAAGATATGCCGCTTCTGCTGCACGTTCAAGACGATGCTGAATTTCTGCTGGATAATCACCGTCATATTTATATCTAAGTGTATGTTCGATGGTAGCCCAGAAATTCATCGCTAATGTTCGAATTTGGATTTCCGCTAAAATAGCTTTCTGACCATTTAGCGTTTCAATTGGGTACTCAATAATCATATGATATGAACGATAACCACTTTGTTTCGTATTATTAATATAGTCACGTTCTTCAATTACCTTGAAATCCTGGCGCTGTCTAAGCATATTAACCACAACGTCGATATCATCCACAAATTGACACATCATTCTTAGACCGGCAATATCATACATCTCTTCACGTAGTCGATCAAATGGTATACCCCTTTTATTCGCCTTATCAATAATACTCGTAATTGGTTTTACTCGACCAGTAACGAATTCAATGGGTGAAGCATCTTCTCCAACTTCATATTGCTTACGCAAACCTTTTAATTTTACCTTCAACTCATCAACGGCTTGTTTATATGGTGTTAAAAATTGATCCCATTGATTCATATTGTTTCACTCCGCTTCACTTTAGGTCAAAAGTTTCTTCAACAGCTGAAACAAACTCCTTACCATAGTTATTATTTCCTTCAACATTCTCAAGGATATAATCTAATTCCTCTTGAAAATGTTCTAATTCCAATTCATCGTTTACAATTAATTTCTTGCCTCTATTCTCATGCAACATGGACCATGTTTCTTGAACGAAAATCAAGTAATCATACGATTGTCCATCATCTAATAAGTAGGCAAATCCATAATTATCACTATCAACAAGCATTTGCCCTACTTCTACTAACCCATCAGTTGGATCTTCTGAGTAGCAATAAATGCCATCGTCTTTAATTTTAATTTCATTTACATAAATACGCATGCTTGTTCCTCCTTATTATTCTTTACTAGTTTAACATAATTCAACTGCATAACACACGTTTGAAATGCACTTATTAATCGTTTAGTCCTGTTCAATTAACGCCGTTACGTCGCCGTTAGACACATCATTTTAAAATCTATACTTTTTTGCTCATATTTACTTATTTCACACAACTTTAATTACTTTAAATTTTGATACAACTCAGTCATAATGTATTACAATAAATGGATTTCGAGGTGCTAGTTATGGCTACAAATAATGAAATTGAATTCAAACAATTACTAAATAAAGACGTGTACGATAAATTTAAGCATGCATTTTTCGAACATAAAGAACCTTTTACTCAAACAAACTATTATATTGATACGCCAAGTTTCACATTACGTAATCATAAGTCAGCATTACGTATTCGCGTTAAAAATGATACATACGAAATGACCTTAAAAGTACCAGCCGAAGTAGGTTTAATGGAATACAATCATATGGTGACGTATCATCCAAACACTGGTGATGTGATATCCACGCACACATTACCGCATGATATTCGAGACATTATTGAATCATACGGTGTTAATGACAATGAACTCACTATATTAGGTGCACTAACAACAGCGCGTCTGGAAACAACTTATCAAGATGAATTATTAGTATTAGATAGAAGTGATTATTTCGACAAGGTTGATTATGAATTAGAATTTGAAGTTAATGATTATAACAGTGGCTTGCAGAAATTTAATAAGCTATTAAATGAATTTAATCTTGAACACACTGTACCTAAAAATAAAGTACAACGTTTCTTCGATTACAAGAATCAAATTGAGAACTAATCCAACGTCATTGTAAAAAGTCAAATTACTTTTAAATGTAAAAATTCATGTTATATTAGTAATATATTAATGGAAATTTGTGATATTATGTCTAAAACGCCATACGATATTATAGGTGAAACAGCGCTCTACAATATGATTGATCATTTCTATTCCTTAGTCGAAAAAGATGATAGAATCAATCATTTGTTTCCTGGGGATTTTGCCGAAACGAGTAGAAAACAAAAACAATTTCTCACTCAATTTCTTGGTGGACCAAACCTATATACTGAAGAACACGGACATCCGATGTTAAAAAAGAGACACATGGAATTTAAAATAACAACTTACGAAAGAGATGCATGGTTAGAAAATATGCATATTGCAATAACCGATGCGCAATTTCCAGCTGGCGTCGGAGATTACTTATATGAACGATTACGTCTAACCGCAAATCACATGGTAAATTCCTAAATATAATTGAAGGTGAGTAAAACATGGCTGAAGAACTAAAAATCGTAGACAATAAAAGTCGTGAAGATGCTAATCTGTCACCTGTAAATAAAATTGAAATTTATTCATTTTTCAATCCGTTTAATGCAGATTGCTTTAAATTATCAGCGATTATTTCTAAATTAAGAATTGAATATAATCAATATATCCGTATCAGACATATTCTAAACCCTTCATTGAAAGTACTTACTAAGTGCCAAGCTCAAAGTACCTCTGATTTTGATAATATCGCCTTAGCTTATAAAGCCGCTGAATTACAAGGGCGTTTAAGAGCAGAGCGTTTTATACATTTAATGCAAAATGAAATCATCCCTAAGAAGGATATTATTACGGAAGAGATGATTTGTGACTGTATCATCAACGCAGGTTTAGATTACAATGAATTTAAAGAAGATCTACAAAAGCGCAAACTAACTGAAAGTTTAAAAATAGATTTACACATTGCTCGAGAAATGGAAATTGAACAGGCTCCTTCACTTGTATTTTTCAGTGAAGATGTTCATGAGGAAGGACTCAAAGTCGAAGGATTATATCCATATCATATATATACTTACATCATTAACGAATTAATGGGTACCCCAATTGAGAAAAATCTTCCACCAAAAATTGAGGAATATATTCAAAAGAAACAACTTGTCACTATGGAAGAATTATTAACCATTTACGAGTGGCCCGAAAAGTTATTGACCAAAGAACTAAAAAAATTGGCGTTACAACAAAAAGTTGAAAAACTTCAATATCCTGAAGGCGATTTTTGGCAATCAAAAATGCCTAGAATTTAATTAAAAACAACCAATCATTGCAGAGTCGCTTTGATTGGTTGTTTTTTTGATTGTTTAACTTAATTAAGGTTGTACAACCCCATTTTTTATTTTCACATTACTTCCTTTTTGAAGCTTATCAAATTGATGCTTTGGCAACACAACAACTCTATCTCCCTGCTTTGTCTTAATAGTCACTGTATATAATGTCTCTTTAGCTTTCATTTGATGTTTTAACATATTCATTTGATAGTTAACGCTATGTTTATGTTCTTGAGATGAATTAGCAATCATATAATAAAATAGCCAATTGTTATAGAAGTTTGTTGCCATAAATTGTGATGGTACTGAAGCATTTGGACTATATTTGTAATTAGGATTTAAAAGTGCACGTGTTTGATGATTGTAGCGACTTGAATGATATGTGTTTTTAGCTTTAGTATTATGAGCTATATTACTCGTTTTAGACGCTTGCGCTGCAGCACGTTGGCTGGACAGTCTTGATGCACGAGAAGCGTTAACTGCACTAGAGCGATTCATAGATGAACTTGAAGACGATGTCGTTCTAGTTGCTGCACTACTTGAAGATGCACTGCTTGAACTTGAAGACGATGAACTACTTGATGTGCCACCATTTGAAGTTGTAGCATGTAGCTGATGATGTGGCATTTCAAACATATAAAGTAAGCTCACAATACTAATGCAACTTATCAACTTTACTATTTTGTTCACTAAGTCGTCACCCTCCTATTTAGTTACTTGATCTTTTGAAATTACTTTTCCTTCTACATCATCATCGCCATAAGTCATATACGGTGGTCGATAGACATGTATATTTTTACCATCTTTAATGATGTAAGGTTTTTCATTACCATCGCTTAATATATGTTCATAAACATGATCTAAACTTGTGCGTTCAATATGTGGGTGCTTTTCTTTATCATTATATTTAATTTCAACATTAGGCGAATCTTCATCACCATCATTTAAGACTTCGTAATATACATACTCAAATTTTTCTGATTTCTTACTGTCATTTGATGGTTCCTTTTGTTCCCCATCGTCACAAGCAGCTAAAACGATTGTTAAGCAAATCATAGACAATAACAAAGTAAATTTTTTCATTGATATCCCCTTTCAAATTGATTAAATATAAAATTAAATCACAACTTAATTTTAACAAATTAATATTAAAAATCATCATATGATAGAAAAGGGAATAAAACTATTTATAAATTAAGAGATAATAAACTGAGATGGTTATTAAAAAAGTATAAAAAAAACGCCGTGTCTGATTACACGACGCTAAACAAAGGGGATGGGAGAAATTTTTCACTTCAAACAAAGGGGTATGTTTGTTATGTGATTAATTTCATGTTCATAATATAACACGGTAAAATAGGTGTTTCAATAATAAAGTCCCCTTATTTTTAAATTGTCACAAACTTGCCATATTGTAAACGTATACAGTTATTTTAAGCTTTCATTAACTTTTCAAACGCATCTAATTTTTGCTCGAAAACTTCACAAGCTTGCTCAATAGGTTCTGGAGATGTCATATCCACACCTGCATTTTTCAGAATTTCAATTGGGTAATTAGAACTTCCTTTTTTCAAGAATTCATTAATATATCTATCTACAGCTGGTTTACCCTCAGTAAGAATTTGATGACTTAAACTTTGTGCGGCACTATAACCTGTTGCATATTGATATACATAATAGTTCATATAGAAGTGAGGAATACGTGACCATTCTTTGCTAATATTGTCATCTGTTTCAACAACATCACCAAAATATTGTTGATTCAATTTAGCATATTCCTCATTCATACGTGTTGCCGTCAATGGTTCACCCGCTTCTTCAATTTGATGAATTTTATGCTCAAATTCTGCAAACATTGTTTGACGGAATAAAGTCGCTCTGAATCTTTCAAGTTCTTGATTTAACAATAATAAACGACGTTCATCATCTAAATGTTTATCCATATAATCACTTAATAACGCTTCATTACAAGTTGATGCAACTTCAGCAACAAAGATTGAATAGTCACTAGAATTTGATGGTTGATATTTACGACTGAAATAACTATGTGCTGAATGACCAAACTCATGAATTAATGTATATAAGTCAGAGACAGTATCTGACCAGTTTAATAGAATAAACGGATTAGTTAAGTGCGCACCAGATGAGTAACCACCTGAACGTTTACCTTTATTCTCATATACGTCTACCCAACGATTATTTAAACCTTCTTTAACAACATCAAGATATGTTTCACCCATTGGCTCTAACGCTTTAAGCATCCATTCTTTCGCTTCTTCATAAGGCATTTCAAATTTAACATCTTTGACCATAGGTGTGTATAAATCGTACATTTTTAAGTCGTCGATATTTAATAATTCTTTTCTTAATTTCGTATATCTGTGTAATAATGGTAAATATTTATGCACGGTCTTAATCAAATTATCGTACACTTCTTCAGGAATATGGTTGTTACTTAACGCACGTTCACGCGCAGTTTTATAATGATGTGTACGTGCATTAAACACATTCTTCTTAACTTCACCTGCTAAAGTTGATCCTAACGTATTATTATAAGCACCATATGCTTTATATAAATTATTATATGCAGATTGACGTAATACTCGATCATCTGATTCTAAATATTTAATAAAAGTGCCTTGCGTTAATGGATGTTTCTCACCATTTTTATCGACCGCATCTTCAAATTCCAAATCAGCATTACTGAACATACCATATACATTACTTGGTGTAGATAATGCATCTTGTGCTTCAGTTAATAATCTTTCTTGTTCTGCATCTAAAATGTGTGGTCGTTTTTCGTTAATCAATTTCAAGTCAAATTCGTAACGTTTTAAATCATTATTCTCATTAATAAAAGTTTGTAGTTTATCTTCATCAATTTGAAGTATTTCAGGTACTAAGAAACTCCATGCTGAACTTATTTTAATGATAAGTTGATGCGCACGTGATTCAAAACCAGTATATTTATCATTTGATGTGTCTTGGTCTTGTTTTAAATGTGCATATACATATACTTTTTCAAGTTTAGTACCAATTTCATCTTCTAATGATAACGCATTGTATAACGTTTCCGAGCTATCACCTAAGTGTCCTTTAAATTGTTCTTCTTTACCTAGATAACCTTCAACCTCTTTTAATGCGGCTTCGAAAGCTTCATCACTCTCAAAAATTGTTGTTAAATCCCACGTATCATTTGGATATTTACGTTCTTGCTCTTCTCTTGTTAATTGTTGACTCATATAGTAAACCTCCTATAATAACTAATGGTATAATTTTCTCATTATTCCCTTTGAATTGCACGTTTTAACTATATTTCCTGTAATGATTAATGAGTTCTGAGACAACATGATCCATAGAAATAATGTTAAGGTACATCTGTCTAAATTTAAGAAAGTCTTTTAAACACTGATGCACATCACGTTCTTGTTGATTCAATAATTCCAATTGTAATTGCCACTGAACTGGATGATTCTCAATGTAGAGTTGATAAGGGAATATGTATCCGAAGTTACGATAAACAGCTTCATCTGACAACCTTAATTGATACATTGCACTTAAAGAAGGTTCAAGGACAGAATTTTGTCTTCTACATTGATTCAAGTAATGATGTATTTCAGATTTCATTAGCTTGAAAATGTGTTGATATGGTGGAGACATTATATTAATCTGATTCACTAATTCATTGATTTCAATGACTGTTTGTTTTGCGATAAATTGTTTGCCACCAATATGCTGAATTTGACTATATAAAACAATGCACTTATTCTCATGATTCCATACATATAAACACCTGTTAATTGGATGTATAAAATGTGCTTGAAATGAATTGAGATATAGCCTTCCTCTATGATATCGACAATCTTTAATCAACCAAATGACTTCCATATTCAGTTGTTTAAACCCCTTTGTTCGTTCTAAGATTTCTTCTATAGTTATTCTAGAAAATTGAATTTCAATGACAAATTTTAAGTTGACTAGTATATCTGGAAATTGTTGTATCGTCGGGCAATAAGGCTCAATTTGAACGTGATAATGCTGTTGTGATAACATCTTCGCAATGAAGCACTTTACAAAGTAATGTTGTTCCGATTCTTGCTTCGCACAATAACTTACGCTATCCACTTTATGCGCGAAATGCGGGATTTTCTTTGTGCCACGTTTTAGCAATAGTTGTGATCTACAATGTGGACAAAAATAACTGTCTTGTTGCTTTGCACGATGCGCATATACTTGCTCGCCTTGTTGATTTATAGCCATTAACATAAATTTCACTCACCTCATAAGATTAAACGTTTGAGATGGTGATTTTACTTCTCAACACAAAAAACCGAAGCAATATTTATTGCCTCGGTAAAAACCTTTCATTATTCAACCGTATCTGGGAAATAACGACGGACTTGTGCAGTGACGTTATGACTCATAATAATCTTAGCATAATCGTTTAAATACACTTCAGTTTTATCAGTTGGATATGCAAATTCTAACATTTGACTATAACTATCATTAATAGTCTCTTGACTCACTGTTTCATCAAAGTGAACAGCATAATAATATTTATTATCATTCATATATAATAAATCTTCAAATTCATCAGTTGATAAATTATGATGATAAGCATAACTTATCACTTGTTCTAAATCATCGAATTTAACAATAACTGTTCTAATATTAGATCGTTGTTTCGTTTGCTTTTGTTCAGATTTATGCGCTTGTTTTTGTTGCGCTCTTTGTTCGAATAAGTTTTCAATACTGTCTTCATTTTCCAATGTATTTGCAAGTAATTCATTAACCTGTTCTTCAAACTGTTCATTCGCATCTTCATCTGACATATGCATAGCGTCTTCATTTTTAGATTTAGAAATCGTAACTTCCACACCTTTTTCGAAGGCATGTACTTGTATCCAAAGTGGGCCTTCAACTACGAAGTCCTCTTCTTCATTGATTTCATCCATCATTGACCAGAAGAATTCTTCGCCTCTTTTACGGTTCGTCCATAAATCTTCACGACTAAATCCTCTAGCTTCAATATCACTATAAGTTATAAATAATTTGACTGTTGTGTCATCAACGCGTTCTATTCTCATATCATCTCACTCCTTACAGTCGATGAATAGTAACCATATTGTATTAGAACGTGATGGAAATTACAATTTATTTGTTTGATTAAATTTAACTATTTTATAATCGTTATATATACTAACATATTCCCTTTTAGAGTTACAAAAAGGGAGTGGAACAGAATTCTTTTTAAATTCGTCGTCCCACCCCCGCAAGGATGACTAGAACTGAGAAAAGCTTAATTAAAGCGCCTTCTCAGTTCAGTCAGCTACTGCAAATTTACAAAATAGCTTCATTATATTAATTATGTCCCAGTCTCTTCATAATATTATAATCTTCAATTAAATTTTAAAATTAATCTACAAGACGTTGCGCTTCTTGTAATTGGAAAGTACGAACCTTTCTAGGTAAGAAACGTCTAATTTCATCTTCGTTATAACCAACTTGTAAACGTTTTTCATCTAAAATAATTGGACGACGTAAAAGTCCAGGATTATCTTGGATGATTGCATAAAGATCTTGTAATGGTAAAGAATCAATATCAACGTTTAATTTTTGGTATGTTTTAGAACGAGTAGAAATAATTTCATCAGTTCCGTCTTCAGTCATTTTTAAAATTTGTTTGATTTCATCAATTGTTAAATGTTCAGAAAAAATGTTACGCTCCGTATATGGAATGTCATGTTCTTGTAACCATGCTTTCGCTTTACGGCAAGATGTGCAACTTGGTGAAGTAAATAATGTTACCATACATCTCACTCTCCTATTGAATGAATATTATTCATTATTTTTAAATTTATTGATTAAGAAATAATCGTTTATTTAGTCCTCTTAACCTTACAATGTAAGTATAACTATCTAACATTAAAATTAAATGAGAAAATCCTAATTTTTCTGAGAAATCTCAAATTTTCTAAAAACCTAACTTTAAAGGCTTAGAATTAACGTATAACTACATACTAACATAACTTACATTTTAAAGAAATACTGTTATAATTTAAATAATATGAATTAAAACTAAGAAAGTAGGCATCTAATATGGAGACATTATTTTCAGGAATTCAACCTAGTGGCATACCCACAATTGGTAATTATATTGGCGCATTGAAACAATTTGCTGATGTACAAAATGATTACGATTGTTATTTTTGCATTGTTGACCAACATGCAATCACAGTGCCGCAAGATAAAATCAAGTTGCGTAAACAAATACGTCAACTTGCAGCTATTTATTTAGCATCAGGAATCAACCCGGAAAAAGCGACCTTATTTATACAATCTGAAGTACCAGCACACGTACAAGCTGGTTGGATGCTCACAACAATCTCAAGCGTGGGTGAACTTGAACGTATGACTCAATATAAAGATAAAGCTCAAAAGCGAACTGATGGTATTCCAGCTGGACTGCTAACTTACCCACCATTAATGGCTGCAGATATTGTTATTTACAATACTAACATTGTTCCAGTTGGTGAAGACCAAAAACAACATATGGAATTAACTCGAAACTTAGTTGAACGCTTTAATAGTCGTTATAATGACGTTCTAGTTAAGCCAGAAATTCGCATGCCTAAAGTAGGTGGCCGTGTAATGAGTTTACAAGATCCAACTAAGAAAATGAGTAAAAGTGATGACAATCAAAAAAACTTTATTTCATTACTAGATGAACCTAACGTGGCTGCTAAGAAGATTAAAAGTGCTGTAACAGATTCAGATGGCATTATTAAATTTGATCGAGATAACAAACCAGGTATATCAAATTTATTAACAATCTACTCTAGCCTAACAAATGAATCTATTAAAGATTTAGAAGCTAAATACGAAAATGAAGGATACGGAAAATTCAAAACCGACTTATCAGAAATCGTCAAAGATTTCTTAATTGATTTCCAAAAGAAATACGATGAATTTTATCATTCAGACAAATTAGATGAAATACTAGATCATGGTCGTGATAAAGCCCAAAAAGCCTCATTCAAAACATTGAAAAAAATGGAACGCGCTATGGGACTAGGGCGTAAACGATAATAATAAAAAAGTGAGATGACTTAACTCATCTCACTTTTTTATTACCTATTTTTAGTTATTTTCTCCCTTTAGGGTTAAATGCATCTTTAAGTCCCTCACCAACAAAGTTAATACTTAGTATTGTAAACATAATCATTAGTGCAGGGGGCATCCATATCCAGGGCTTAGAACTAATAATGTCGCCTTCTTGTGCATCACTTAACATGTTCCCCCATGAAGGAATGGATTTACTAATCCCAAATCCTAAAAAGCTCAAACCAGATTCTACTACAATCATTCCTGCAAAAGTTAACGTAGCTTGCACAATAACTACACTTAAAATATTAGGTAATAAATGCTTTAAAATAATTTTATGTGTGGGCGTACCAATCGATTTCGCAGCTAAGAAATATTCATTTTCTTTTTCTTGCATGACTTTCCCACGTACTAATCTAGCAATACCTCCCCAACTAAGAACGATAATAACTGCTACTAAAATAATCGCTGAGCCGTATGGATTTTTAATTTTATCACCAAGCGCAGCATTTAAAACGATTGCGAAAATTAAAAACGGAAAAAGCATTACAAATTCAGTGACACGCATTAATAGGGTATCAAGTATGCCTCCAAAATAACCTGATATGACACCTATTGCTATCCCAATTACTAGCATACCAATCGTAGAAACTAATCCAATTGTCAACGACATTCTTCCTGCAAATAATAATCTACTGAAATTATCTCTACCTCCGGAGTCGGTTCCTAATATATTTTGAGAAGTCATGTCACCTTTGATATTTAATAAATCTTGCTGTTTAATAGGCAACGGTGCTAATAATGGTGCAATAATTGATATAATGGCTACTAAAATTAAAAATACTAATGATGCCATAGCAATTTTATTCTTGGCAAATTTGTGTAAGGCAATCTTTGTAGGTGAAGATGCTTTTTTTACAGTTTTTAAGTGATTACGTCGTTTGGTCATCATTTACCTTTACCTCTTCTCATTTTAATTACTACGAATTCTAGGATCGACAAAATTATAAGTTATATCAGATATAAGATTTCCAAATAACCCCAAAAATGAAAAGAATAACGTTAACGCCATCATTAATGGATAATCTTGCCCAGTTACTGATTCTAAAAACAATTTACCAATACCATTAAAAGAAAAAATTGTTTCAGTAATAACCGCGCCGCCTAAGATACTTACAATATCAGCTCCTAAAAACGTAATGATTGAAATTAATGAGTTACGCAAAATATGTTTATTATAAATTTTATTCATTGATAAACCTTTTGCTTTAGCAGTTAAAACATAGTCTTTATTAGCATTATCAATAATATCGTTTCTTAAATACTGAATATAACCGGCAGTTGATAATAATCCCAACGTTAAAGCAGGTAAAATCGTATGATAGAGCTTACTCAAATAGTATGCAAAACTTCCTTCTTGAAGATTAATATTGACTGACCCTTGAAAAGGAAATATCGGGAATTGAAATGCAAATAGATAAATTGCAAATACACCCGCAATAAATGAAGGAATAGCCAGCATAACGTAGTTAAAAACTTGAATAGTATAGTCTCCTATTGAATATGCATATCTTCCTGAAACAATTCCTAGAATAAACGATAATATATATGTAATTATTAGAGATACAACACCAAGCAATATTGTATTAGGCAAGCGTTCAATAATTAAATCAAATACTGGTCGCTTATATTTAATAGATTCTCCTAAATGACCATGTGCTACATTTTCAATCCATCTGACATATTGCGTTGGTATAGAATCATTGAGACCTAATTTTTCTCTCTGAGCGGCAATTGCCTCTTGCTTAACATGAGGGTTGTATTGTCCACTAAAAGGATCACCTGGTTGAATTATTGCTAAGCTAAATACCACGATTGATATCAAAAACAATAATGGTATCATTAAAAGAAATCGTTTTAAGATGAGTTTTATCATTTCGCATTCACCCTTTCAGTAAAGAAGCAAGCAACATGATGTTGTGATTTTATTTCTTCTAGTTTCGGTCCTTGCTCGCGACATTTATCTTGTACAATCGGACATCTAGTGTGGAATGGGCATCCTTTAGGTGGATTACTTGGAGATGGTAATTCTCCCTTCAAAATAATTCTATTTCCCTTAGCCTGATTAAATTGGGGTATAGACGAAATTAAAGCCTTAGTATAAGGGTGTTGTGGATTTTTATATAACTCAGTACTATCTGCGATTTCCACCATATGTCCTAAGTACATAACACCTATCACATCACTAATATGTTTCACTACACTCAAATCATGAGCTATAAATAAATAGCTTAAATTAAATTCTTTTTGTAGATCTTTCATAAGATTTAATACTTGAGACTGAACAGATACATCTAAGGCACTCACAGGTTCATCAGCTACAATAAGTTTTGGTCTAATTGCTAGCGCTCTAGCTATACCTATTCTCTGTCTTTGTCCCCCTGAAAATTGGTGTGCATATTTGTAATACGTATCCTCACTCATCCCTACGCAGTTTAATAAATACATTACTTCATCTTTAAGTTTCTTTTTATCAACTACATGGTAATTTTGTAACGGTTCGCCTATGATATCTCCAACCATTTGCATTGGATTTAACGAAGCATAGGGGTCTTGAAATATCATTTGAAAATTTTTACGCGCTTCTCGTAATTTTTTCCCATTTAATTGCGTAATATCAACATCATTAATTTTAATTTCACCCGATGTTATATTTTCTAATCGAACGATAGATTTTCCAAGCGTTGACTTACCACATCCTGATTCTCCTACTAAACCAAATGTTTGTCCTTTTTTAATTGTAAAAGAAACATCATCTACTGCTTTAACGTATTGTGTTGGTTTAAAAAGTCCTGATTTAATAGGATAATATGTTTTTAAATTCTGTATTTCTAAGATGTTATCCATTTTTTCTTCCCCTCTATTGGTCTAATAGATGACAGCGTACTTGACTACCATCCCTACTCATAAGTTTTGGTTCTCGTTGGTTACATAATTCCATTCTGACTTCGCATCTATTCGCAAAACGACATTGATTTTTATTAAACTCAGTTATACTGGGTACCATGCCATCAATCACTTCTAAATACTCTACACTTT
This sequence comes from Staphylococcus sp. GDY8P57P, assembly GCF_017892585.1. Taxonomy (NCBI): domain Bacteria; kingdom Bacillati; phylum Bacillota; class Bacilli; order Caryophanales; family Staphylococcaceae; genus Staphylococcus; species Staphylococcus sp. GDY8P57P. Next base: position 332,148 of record NZ_JAESLK010000018.1, read on the forward strand.
CATTTAACTTTGGAATTGTACGAAGTAATTTCTTAGTATATGGGTGTTTAGGATGATTTAAAATTTGATGTAGTTCCCCAAATTCAACAATTTGTCCAGCGTACATGACGATGACTTTATCACAAAATTCCGATACGACACTTAAATCATGCGTAACCAGAATAATTGACATGTTATTTTTTTGCTGTAATTTTTTTAGTAATTCAAGAATTTGTGCTTGTATCGTTACATCTAACGCTGTAGTCGGTTCGTCAGCAATTAATAATTTTGGGTTACAAGAAATTGCAATCGCAATCATCACTCTTTGTCGCATCCCACCGGATAATTGATGCGGATAGCTATTTAGTACTTCTTCTACTCGAGCTATCCCTACTTGTTGTAACAATTCTTTAGCCAACACATATGCTTCTTTTTTCGTTTTATGTAAATGTAAAATAATAGGTTCTATTAATTGATTTTTGATTTTAAATACAGGATTCAGTGCCGTCATAGGCTCTTGAAACACCATACCGATATCTTTCCCTCTAATTTTTCGGTATTCACTTTCACTAGCATTTTGTAGCGCTTTACCGTCGAATATCATTTTACCGTGTGTGATTTTAGATATTTTTTCTGGTAAGAGTTTTACAATTGACTTATTTAAGATTGATTTGCCACATCCAGATTCTCCAACAATTCCAAGTGTTTCATTACTTTTTAATTTAAAAGAAATTTGATCAATTGTAGGGTACCAGTTATTGTTGATATTAATAGATGTTTCTAATTCATTTATTTCTAATAAATAACGATTCATGCTTTACTCCAATCAATAAACCTCGACTAAAGTCGAGGTTCATCTTTTATTCTTTAGTTATTTGATATAAATCCTTATCTGAGCCAATTGAGATATCAACATTTCTCACTTTATAATTGACTACTGTAATAGTATCTAATTGAACAATTGGTAATGCTGGAAGAACTTCATTAGTATGTTTTTGCCATTGTAGATAAATATCTTTACGTTTTTTATCATTATTACCAACTTTATTAAAATCTAACGCATCATCTAATAATTTATCTGATGTTTTATCGGTAGTACGCATTTCATTTTGTGGTCTATCCGTATGATATAAATCTGAAGGATCTGGATCAGAACCGCCTGTCCATGTTCTGAAATATACTTCCATATCTTTAGAAGCACTCGCTAAATCATCGTTATATTTACCAAACTCAACCATTTTTACATTCGTTTTTAATCCTACTTTTTCCCAGAAATCTTTAATAGCCGCAGTTCTAGGTTCAAATGTAGGGTTTGAGCCTGAATAATGTTTTAAGTTAATTTCAAAAGGTTTACCGTTAGGATCTTCTCTGAAGCCATCTCCATTTCTATCTTTATATCCTAATTTATCTAACATTTTTTTAGCTTTTTCAGGATCGTAACTATAGTTATTTAAGTCTTTTTGATCGGCTGCAATCCAATGGATAGATGGAACAAAGCTATTTAGTTCTTTACCATAACCTTGATAAAATGCTTTAATCCATTTTTTTCTATCAATTGCATATAACATTGCTTGTCTAAGTTCTTTTTCTTTATATTTAGGACGTTCTGCACCAGTTTTATTCTTCTCTTTATCATAATCATGAGATACAAAACCAATAACAGAATAGTCTGTACCTGGTGTTGATAATACTTTAAGTTTTCCATCTCCAGATTTTTTAGCTTCTTGAGCAATACTACCTGTAGTAGAATCAGTCATATCAATTTCGCCATTTTTCATAGCTTTCACAATTTGTGTTTGATCAATAACTTTTAAATTAATTTTGTCTAAACTTGGTTTACCTTGCCAATAATCATTAAATTTCTCTAATTGAACTGCTTCACCTTGAACAACTTTTGTCACCTTATAAGGTCCAATACCAATTGGATGTTTTCTGATTTTATCTGATTTCGCTAAATCTTTAACTGCTACATCGCTTAAATATTTTTTACTTAATAATGGACCAGCAAAGAAGCCTTCAAGATAATTTACTTTCTTCTCTTTAAAAGTAACTTCCATAGAATAATCATCTAGTTTTTTCAATCCACTAATCGTGTCCGCTTTGCCTTCATGTTTTTCTTTAGCACCTTCGATGTTTTCAACGATAGGGAAATAACTACCTTCATAATCTTTGTCTGCTAAAACATTTAACGTATAAATCCAGTCATCAATTTTAAACTCATTACCATCTTGCCATTTAATGCCTTTTTTAATTGTAAATTTAATCTTCTTACCTGGATCAATATCTTTCCATGAAGCAATAAATGGTTTAGGTTTCATATTTTTATCTAGTTTAATTAATGATTCATTATAATAAGCTTCGACTGCTGAGTCTGAAGCATCTGAACTCAACACAGATGACAGTGTTCCTGAAGGAGCAGCATTTAAACCTACGTTTAATACTCCACCTTTGTGATTAGATGTTTCTGTTTTTGACATATCCTTTGAATTTTCATCCTGTTTTCCTTTTCCACATGCACTCAATACTAATACTGCTACTAGTAAGAGTATTAAATATTTACCAATGACTTTCACTCACATCAATCCTCCTGTTGATTCTAAGATGTTTTTCTTATTTTACTTCTAAAATAAAAATTAACAAGTTAAATTTTAGAATTTTCAGATAACATTTTAATTATTAACTTTCAATTAATTTAAATTTCCCACAAAAATACAACCTAACTATCTCATTCGTAGCTAGGCTGCATTTTGACACGCTTTATTCATTTTTCTTTTTCTTACCAGTTTCTCTATCAATTGATTTGTCCATATATGCATGTTTTAATGAATAATCTCCACCAATTTGGTGATACTCAATACCTTTTAATTGTGGATTTCTTAATGAAGCAGCACCTTTTTGATAAATTGGTGCTACAGGTGCATCATTTAAGAAAATTTCCTCAGCTTGGCGCATAGCAGCAAATCTCTCGTTTGGTTTTTGTAGTAAACTACCGTTCGCTTTTTTTAATAAGTTGTCATATTCTTTACTACTCCAACCAGTGTTGTTTTGAGCGTTTCCTGTTGTCATCGTATCTAAGAAAGTAATTGGATCAGGATAATCTGGTCCCCAACCTGATAATGACATTGAGTAATTCATCGTCAATTCAGCTTGAACTCTTTGTTTAAAAGGTAATTGCTTAACTTTTACCGTTACTCCTGGTAGATTATTTTCAATTTGAGATTTAATAAATTCCGCAGAAATTTTAGAATCTGGTGTATCTTCAGTATTTAATGTGAAGGTAAATTCATCTTTACCTAGTGCTTTCTTCGCTTTTTCTAAATGTTCTTTTGCTTTTTTAGGATCGTACTTTAGTGGTGAATTTACAGTATCAGCATAATCTTTGCCATCTGGTGTTTTAGCTGTTCCACGTGCAGTAAAGCCATCAAACGGTTTTGCACCTGTACCAAGCACTTCATTAACGTAGTCCTTTTTATTAATTGCTTGAGCAATCGCATATCTCATGTCTTTATTTTTAAATTCTGGTTGTTCTTTCTGGTTTAGTTTCAAAAAGAATGTAGATGCTAATAAACGTTTGAATAACGCTGGACTATCTTTATACTTGTCTACTTGTTCAGAAGTTATACCTGCGACATCAACAGAACCTGTATCGTATAATGAGGCACCAGCTTGTGTATCTTTCAATATTTTATAGTTGACTCTATCCAATTTAACATGGTTTTTATCCCAATAATCATTATTTTTAGTTAACATAATTTTATCTTCTACAGCCCACTTATCAATTTTAAAAGGACCATTATAAACAGTTTTATCAGCAGTAGTACCATAAGATTTACCATATTTTTTTACTACTTTTTCATTTTGTGGCATAAACGTACCAAAAGCTAACATTTGTTGAAAATAAGGAATTGGCTTTGTTAACTCAACTTGTAATGTGTAATCATCTAATGCTTTTACTCCTAAATCTTTAGGTTTCTTACCATTTTTATTTAAATTAATATCTTCTGCATTTTTCAAATCGTACATTATGTATGCATATTCTGATGCAGTTTTTGGATCAACAGCTTTACGCCATGCAAATACAAAATCATGTGCCGTTACCGGGTCCCCATTAGACCATTTTGCATCTTTACGTAATTTAATTGTCCACGTTTTTCCACCATTTGACTTTTTAGGTTGTCCTTTTGCGACACCTGGTACAGCTTCATCTTTACCATTAAGTGAATATAACCCTTCGAATACTTGATTGTAGATCGTAAATGAAACTGTATCTGTAGCTAGCGTTGAATCAAGTGTATTTATATCTGAAGAAGTGGCAACTCGATATGTTTGCCCACTATCATCATATAATCCACCACCTTTACCACATGCACTTAATAGTAAAGTAGTTACAATTAAACCTAAAATCACTTTGAAGTTAATTTTTCTCATAACAATTTCATCCTCCTTCCCCAGTATTAAACGCTTTGCGTTAGATGCTGTTCTTTTAATTGAGCCGCTTCTTCATCAGTAACAAAGACAAAATGGCCAGGTCTAATTTCTTGAAGGCTTCGCTCACTATTTTTAGATTCATCATCTTTGTATGCTACACGTTTACGTGTTCTTTCACTATCTGGGTCGGGTTGTGGAATCGCTGATAACAATGATTTAGTGTATTCATGTAATGGATGATAGTATATTTCATCGGCAGAACCCAACTCTACAATTTTCCCAAAATGCATCACTGCGATACGATCTGAAATATATTTAACCATAGATAAGTCATGTGCAATAAATAAGAAAGTAATACCTCGTTCTCGTTGTAGTTTCAACATTAAGTTAACAACTTGCGCTTGAATCGATACATCTAGCGCTGAAATTGGTTCATCCGCAATGATAAATTCTGGTTCAACGGCCAACGCACGTGCAATACCAATACGCTGTCTTTGTCCACCTGAGAATTCATGAGGATACCTGTTTGCGTGCTCCTTACTTAAACCTACTGTTTCAAGCAAATCATATACACGTCGTTTACGATCTTTTTTACCACTAGCTAATTTATGAATATCAATGCCTTCAGCAACGATATCCATTACCTTTAACCTAGGATTAAGAGATGCGTATGGATCTTGAAATATCATTTGAATTTTTTTATTGAATTTCAATAAATCTTTACGTTTAGAAATTTTCTGAATATCTTGACCTTCATATAAAATTTCTCCACTAGTGATGTCATTTAATTTAATAATTGCCTTTCCTGTTGTTGATTTACCACATCCTGACTCTCCAACTAACCCTAGTGTTTCTCCTTTATAAATGTCAAAAGAGATGTCCTCTATGGCTCTTACTTCATTTCGTTTACCTTCATTAAAATATTGTTTTAAATTTTTAATTTCTAATAATATTTCATTATTCTTATCCATCGAACGACACCCTTTCTACTTGACGTGGTTTGTCGTAATTATTAGGCATTTGGCGCTGTCTCTTCATCACCATTTCTGGTGGTGCTACTTTAGGCGCTCTTTCATCTAATAACCAAGATTTAACAAAATGAGTTGGTGATACTTTAAACCATGGTGGTTCTTGTTTGAAATCAATATCTAAAGCGTATTGACTTCGTCGAGCAAATGCATCCCCTTTAGGTGGATGTAGTAAATCAGGAGGTGTCCCTGGAATTGCAATTAATTCTGTATCATTGCTCGTAGTTAAATCAGGCATAGATGATAGTAATCCCCAAGTATATGGATGCTTTGGATCATAGAAGATTTCATCTACATCCCCCGTTTCCACCATTTGTCCGCCATACATGACAGCAACCCTATCTGCAATATTTGCTACAACACCTAAATCATGTGTTATGAATATAATTGAAGTATCAATTTTTTGTTGCAATTCTTTCATTAAGTCTAATATCTGTGCTTGCATAGTAACGTCTAAGGCAGTTGTTGGTTCATCAGCGATTAATATTTTCGGTTCACAAGCCAAAGCTGTTGCGATAACAATCCTTTGTCTTTGCCCACCAGAGAATTGATGTGGATACGCTTTGAAACGTTTTTCTGCATTAGGTAATCCTACTAAATTCAATATTTCTAGCGCACGTTTTTTAGCGTCCGCCTTATTATAATTTTTATGCTTGATAAGTGGTTCCATAACTTGCTTACCAATTTGCATCGTTGGATTAAGCGATGTCATTGGATCTTGGAATATCATTGAAATGTCTTTACCACGTAATTTAATAAGCTCATTTTCAGATTTGACGGCCAAATCTTCGCCCAAGAAATCAATTTTCCCTTTTTTTATTCTTCCAACATCCCCTTGGAATAATTTAGTGATTGCTTTTGTCGTTACGGATTTACCCGAACCAGACTCGCCTACTATTGCTAACGTTTCTCCTTTGTTCAAATAAAAATCTACGCCTCTAACTGCCTGCACTTCCCCTGCCGTAATGTCAAAGGAAACATGCAAGTCGTTTACTTCTAAAACTCTTTCTGACATAACCTTTGCCTCCTTTTTTATTTACGCATCTTAGGGTCAAATGCATCGCGTAAACCATCGCTAAATAAGTAAAAGAATAAGATGAGCAAACTTAATACTGTTGCAGGAATAAATAATTCATGTGGATGAATTAATAACATAGCACGTCCATCATTAACTAATGAACCAAGTGATGTTTGTGGTGCTGGTACACCGATCCCAATGAAGCTTAAGAATGCTTCAAAGAATATGGCACTTGGCACTGTGAACATTGAAGTTACAACAATTGCGCCTAACGTATTTGGTAAAATATGTTTAAAAATTAAGTTGAATTTTGATGCACCTAATGTTCTTGATGCCATCACAAATTCTTGATTTTTTAACTTTAAGAATTCCCCACGAACTACCCTACTCATTCCTAACCATCCGGTAATCGACATGGCTAAGATAATTGTCCATATAGACGGTTCAAATATGAGTACAAATAAAATTACGACAATTAAGTTAGGAATAGATGCAATAATTTCTAGAATACGTTGCATGATATTATCTACCCGTCCTCCGAAGAAACCGGATATTGCACCATATACAACACCAATAAAAATGTCCAGTACTGCAGCTACTACACCGATAAATAATGAAATTTGAGCACCTGTCCATGTACGTGTCCATAAATCTCTACCTAATTGATCAGTACCAAACCAGAAATTTTCTTTAACGTCTGCATCTTTATATGCGTTTGTTCCATCTGCGCCTGTTCCGTCAAATGGAAGGAAAGGTACCTTATCTAATACTGGAATCTTAGCAGGTAAATTTCGTCTTGAGACATCTTGTTCGGCATAATCATGATCACTTAATAAAGGACCAATAAAAGCCATAATAACAATTAAAACCAATCCGATTAATCCTACAATAGCCAATTTATTTCTTTTTAATTGGGTCCAGGCATCTTGCCAGAAGTTTTTACTTTCTCTTTGCATTTCTGGTTCTCTATTTAAATCAAGCTCTCTCATTACGAAATCAGAAGCTGCAATGCCTTCAGAGGTATGTGTCATAGCCGCATTTGAATGATCATCAAATGGCTTTTCAAATTTATCATTTGCCATTACTTTTTACCTCCTTGTACACGAATTCTTGGGTCAATGATTCCGTATAAAATATCTACGATAAAGATTGAAACAATAAATAAAGTACTGAATAAAATCGTTGTAGCCATAATAACTGAGAAGTCATTTGTCGTAATCGATCTTACGAATTGGTCCCCTAATCCCGGAACACCAAATATATTTTCAATGGTTAACGTACCTGTTAGAATTCCTGCTAACATCGGTACTATGATGGTAATAATTGGTATGAGTGCATTTCTTAATGCATGCCCAAATAGCACACGCAAAGAAGAATTCCCTTTTGCTCTTGCTAATAATATGTAATCCGAACTTAAAACTTCTATCATTTCAGCTCGTATGTATCTTGCTACTGTTGCCATAACCCCTGCAGATAGTGCAAGTGAAGGTAATACAGCTGTAGCAATTCCTTCCCAACCAGCAACAGGGAACCATCTTAATCTCACTGCAAAAACATATTGAAGAAGTACGGCTAAAACGAACGATGGTACGGATACAGCGATAACTGAAATCACAGTAGTTGTATAGTCTACCCATGTATTTTGCTTAGTTGCAGCTGCAATACCAAGGATTAGACCTAAAATTATACCTATAATCATAGCGATAATACCCATTTCCATTGATGGAATCAATCTCGGTCTAATTAACTCCCATACCGGTTGATTATGATACTGGAATGAATAACCAAAGTCCCCTGTTACAACGTTCTTTAAATAATGAAGATATTGAACGGCAACCGGATCATTTAATCCATATTTTTCATTAAGAATAGCCTTTTGTTCAGCACTTAATTTTGCATCATTAAACGGTGAACCTGGCATCATTTTCATTAAGAAAAATGTAATCGTAATAATAATAAACAGCGACAAAAACATGTACCCCAATCGTTTTAAAACATATCGCGTCATTACTCCGCCCCCTTTTAAATTTTCAAAATTAACATTCCCTTCAAAATTTTCAGAAATATTTAGTAATATTATATATACAATTTTCATACAATTGCAATATAATTTTCACAATATTTAAAAATTGAATTGTAAAATAAATGTTCTTTTTACTGTTTTGATATTATAATCTTATGTTTTAGATTTAAGATATTATTCTTTATACGAATACGTTAAACTAGTATTAACTTCATCAGGGGGTATACAAATGAAACATAAAAAAAGTTGGGGGCTCTGGTTGTTAAGTACTCCTATGATTACATTGATAATTTGGTTAATCTTTTCTAACCATTCCTTTATTTCATACATAAATACATTATTTTATCTATCACTTATAGTCTTTATACTCGTTTTCATTATTTTATTAGTTCAAGAAGGCATTTTCGATGCTACAAGTTATGGTTTTCGACGTATTCGTTATCAAATGTCTCCACGTGCAAAGAAAAAGACAATGGAACATGATGCGTTTTTTAATCCTTCACAAGTCAAAAAAGAGGTTTATTTTATATCATCATGGATTTTTCCTGCGCTAATCATCAATAGCTTATACTTTGTATTAACAATCATCATTTCCATTTTTTATTGATAAAAAGGCAAAAAAATAGCGAGGGTGGGACAGAATTCTTTTAAAATTCGTCGTCCCAGTCTCGCTATTTTATGTTATTAATCTTCAAATTTTTTAAATACTAATACTGCGTTGTGACCACCAAAGCCAAGGCTATTACTCATTGCATAAGTAATTTCTAAATCTTGCGCTTCATTTGGAACAATATCAAGATCACATTCAGGATCTGGTGTATTAGCATGAATCGTTGGTGCAACTTTAGAATCACGAATTGATAATGCTGAGAAGATAGCCTCTAAACCACCTGTAGCACCTAATAAGTGACCAGTCATTGATTTAGTTGAGCTAACTTTTAAATGATTAGCGGCTTCACCAAATGTATTCTTGATTGCTCTAATTTCATACATATCACCAACAGGCGTACTCGTACCATGTGCATTTAGATACTGAACATCTTTTGCTTCAATACCCGCATCATCAAGTGCTGCTTGCATTGCGCGTGAGCCACCTTCGCCTTCAGGTGCTGGAGCTGTAATGTGATAAGCATCACCTGTTGAACCATAACCAACAATTTCAGCATAGATTTGAGCACCACGCGCTTGTGCAGATTCTAATGATTCAAGCACTAAAATTCCGGCACCTTCACCCATTACGAAACCATCGCGGCCTTCTTGGAATGGACGACAAGCTGTTTCTTTATCATCATTCGTAGATAATGCTCTACTAGCACTGAATCCTGCAAGTGCCATATGCGTAATCGGCGCTTCTGTACCACCTGTAATCATCGCATCTGCATCGCCACGTTGAATGATTTTAAAAGCTTCACCAATAGAGTTAGTGCCTGTTGCACATGCTGTAACTGTAGAACCATTTGGTCCTTTTGCACCTAAATCAATCGATACCTGACCAGTTGCCATATCAGGAATTAACATTGGTACGAAGAATGGACTTACACGTCTAGGCCCTTTCTTTTGAAGCGTCGTATGCGCTGTTTCAAACGTTTCCATACCACCAATGCCTGAACCAATCCATACACCAATGCGATTAGCAGTTTCTTCATTGATATCTAGCTTAGCATCTTCAACTGCTTGACGTGCTGCAACTACCGCATATTGAGTGAAACGGTCCATACGGCGTGCGTCTTTCTTTTCGATATGATCTTCAATATTAAAATCTTTAAGTTCACCTGCTAAATGAACATTATAATCTTCTGTATCTACTCTAGTAATTGTATCGATACCATTAACACCTTTTAAGGCATTTTCCCAACTTGTTTGGGCGTCATTGCCAATAGGTGATAATGCACCCATACCAGTAATTACAACTCGTTTATTCTCAGTCATACATTAAATCCTCCTATTTACCCCATTTGATAACCATAGCGCCCCATGTTAGGCCACCACCAAAACCTACTAACACGAGTGTGTCATCATCTTTAATTCTTCCATTCTCTAATTCTTGTGAAATACTTAATGGTATTGAGGCAGCAGATGTGTTACCAAAGCGATTAACAGATACACTCATCTTTTCTCTCTCTATACCAAGTCTTTCTCGTGCTGATTCCATAATTCTAATGTTTGCTTGGTGAGGAATAAACATATCAATATCATCAGATTTTAGTCCTGCCTTGTCAACAACACGCGTTGACGCTTCACCCATAATTCTTACAGCAAACTTAAAGACTTCTCGTCCGTTCATAACTAGTTTACCAGTATCTTTATTTAAGTATAAGTATTTTCCACCGGTACCGTCAGACCCCATTTCATAGCTAATGATACCTCGGCCTTCTGAAACCTCACCAATAACTACTGCACCAGCACCATCACCGAATAAAACGGCTGTTGAACGGTCTGTTAAATCTGTTATCTTAGATAATTTATCTGCACCGACTACAAGTATATTTTTATAGTCGCCTGATTGAACATATTGTTTTGCCGTTATCATTGAATACATGAATCCAGAACAAGCTGCTAATTGATCCATAGTAGGTACTTTACGCGTACCTAATTTTTCTTGTAACATATTGGCAACTGATGGAAATGGCATATCTCCAGTAGCACTTGCCACAATAATCATATCTATATCAGCTGGTGTGAGTCCTGCATCTTCAATCGCTTTTTTACTAGCTTCAAATGCTAAATCAGATGTATCTTGCTCTTCACTTGCCCAACGTCTTTCTTTAATACCAGTCATTTTAGAAATCCATTCATCTGAAGTTTCTAAAAAACTTTCGAAATAAGCGTTATCAACGACTCTCTCTGGTGCATATGCACCAAATCCTTTTATACCTACGTTCATGAACGTACACCTTCTTACTTCAATTTTTAATACCAGGTATTAATTTAACACACTTTTTTATCTCTACTCAAGTAGTTACCCTTTCAAGATGATGATTTTCTAATAAATAAAAAAGTACAAAGTATAATCAGTTATTTACTATCTCTATACAAAACGACTACTTTACATTAAAATGGAAGTATATAAATTATGGAGGTCATCGGTATGAAATACCTCGTAACTTTTATTTGGGCAGTCATCCTATTACAAATGGTTAACTTTGTATTGAATAGTTTAAATGGCGGTGGATCATTAAACTTTATTACGCCATTAATTCTAGCAGTTGTCTTTACAATTGTTATTGCTATTTTAGGTGCAATGATAAAACCAGATGACTTTACCCGCCAAGGTAACAGACATATTTAATAACATAGCATGTTTATTAAAGAAACAAATGCGATAAGTGAAACAAGTACACTGTTTCATTTATCGCTTTTTTAATTTGATAATAAAGCACCTAAACTACTTCTGGATGCCCTTCAGCCCCCATCAATAATGCTAATCTGGTTTTCACCACTATGTCCGAAAAGTAACGTTGCTTTCTACTTGTAATAGTCATTACCCAAATTATCCCAGTATAATGATTAATTTAAATATTACTTATACTTAAACAGGTCCTATACCTTACCTTTTCCAATTCCATTTACAGGGTTAAAATCAATCTTTATTATTCAAACTGACTTACCACTTTTCTTTACCTACATCTTGTCCATAATCTATTTCATCTTCAATATATATACCTCCATTTTTATAATAATTATGAATTTGTTCTTTTATTGATAGTTCCTTTTTAGAAAATACAACCTTTCCATCATTAGTGACATATACATCTAAATCATCACCAATCTCCAAATCAGCTTGCTTTAAAATATGTTTATTTAAAGTAATTGCTTGACTATTACCATTTTTAAACACTTTTGCGGAATTCATTTTAGATTGCCCTTTTCTTTTTGCTTAATATTATATATAAAATGTACTTACTTAAGCATATGTTTTGTTATCTTACATATTGTTTCTCAAATAGTGTGGGTGAGACGCCTCTAGGAATAGCATCAGCTTAAGACAAAACTACAATTAAAAAGCAATTCATCACAATCTACAAGACTTTGAAAAAGGCTTCTAAAGTGATGAATTGCTTATCCTTACTAACCATTGGCTTAAGCCATGCCTAGGGCAAGCGAACCCAACACTATCTAGAAACACACTAAACTTCACAAAAAAACCTAGAAAGTGCGCATCACACTCTCTAGGTTTCCCATAATCATTCATTATTCATTTTTAGGCTTTTGCACATCGAAAGTTAACGCATCGTTGCCATCTAAATCTACTTTAATTAAAGTACCCTCTGGCATACTTTCTTTAATCATCATACGTGCTAATGGTGTTTCAATTTGACGTTGTACAAAACGTTTCAATGGTCTTGCACCAAATTGTGGTTCATAAGCTTCTTCACCCAACCATTTTTTCGCGTCATCAGAAACTTCAATAGAAAGTCGTTGATCCATTAAACGAATATTTAATTGAGTTAAAATTTTATCAACAATCATACTCATATCGTTAACAGATAATGGTTTGAATAATACAATATCATCCATACGGTTTAAGATTTCAGGTTTAAAGAAAGCATGTAAGCTATCCATTACAGCTTTTTCAGTGTCTTCAGTAATTTCACCTGTATCTTTGACATTCTCAAGTAATACTTGAGAACCGATGTTACTAGTCATAATGATAATTGTGTTTTTAAAGTCAACACTACGTCCCTTAGAATCAGTTAAACGACCTTCATCTAAGATTTGAAGTAACACGTTGAATACATCACTATGTGCTTTTTCAACTTCATCAAGCAAGATTACTGAGTATGGGTTACGTCTAACCGCTTCAGTTAATTGACCACCTTCATCATGACCAACATAGCCTGGAGGAGCACCAATTAATCTAGAAACAGAGTGTTTCTCCATATACTCACTCATATCAATTCGAATCATATGTTTTTCAGAATCGAATAATGATGCAGCTAATGATTTAGCCAATTCAGTTTTACCTACACCAGTTGGTCCTAAGAATAAGAAACTACCAATTGGTCTATTAGGGTCTTTAATACCTGCACGTGCTCTTACAACAGCATCAGATACCAAGTCTACCGCTTTATCTTGACCTACCACACGTTCGTGTAAAATATCACTTAAACTTAATAATTTTTCTCTTTCTGTTTCAACTAATTTAGAAACTGGAATACCAGTCCATTGACTCACAATGTCGCCAATTTCTTCGTCAGAAACGACTTCACGAATCATGCGTTCACTATCACCTTGTTCATCTTGGTATGCTTCTTCAAATGCTTTTAACTCTTTTTCTAATTGAGGAATGGTACCATATTGTAATTCAGCTGCTTTTTCAAGATCGCCTTTAGTTTGTGCATCTTCTAAAGCTTGACGACTACGGTCTAATTCAGCACGTTTTTCTTGTACTTTTGCGATTTTTTCTTTTTCTTGTTCAACACGAGATTGTAATGATGCTTGTTTTTCTTTTTCATTTGAAAGTTCTTCTTGTAGTTCTTCTAAACGATGTTTACTAGCATTATCAGATTCATTTTTTAATGCACTTTCTTCAATTTCTAATTGCATGACACGACGGTTCACTTGATCTAATTCAGTTGGGTTTGAACCCATTTCAGTACGAATTGTGGCACAAGCTTGGTCGACTAAGTCGATGGCTTTGTCAGGTAAGAATCTATCAGTAATGTAGCGATCTGATAATTCAGCTGCTGCTACTAAAGCACGGTCTTGAATGCGTACACCGTGATATACTTCGTAACGTTCTTTCAAACCACGTAAGATTGAAATTGTGTCTTCTACGTCTGGTTCACTTACGCCTACTTTTTGGAAACGACGTTCTAATGCAGAGTCTTTTTCAATATATTCTCTGTATTCATTTAAAGTAGTAGCACCGATACAATGTAACTCACCACGTGCTAACATCGGTTTCAACATATTGCCGGCATCCATTGCGCCGTCTGTTTTACCTGCGCCAACTAACATGTGAATTTCGTCGATGAATAAGATGATTCGTCCATCAGACTCTTTCACTTCTTTAAGCACTGCTTTAAGACGTTCTTCGAATTCACCTCTAAATTTCGCACCCGCAACTAAGGCACTTAAGTCTAATTCGAAAATTGTTTTATCTAATAATGATTCAGGTACGTCTTTACGTACAATACGTTGTGCCAAGCCTTCAACAATCGCTGTTTTACCTACACCTGGTTCACCAATTAAGACTGGGTTATTTTTCGTTTTACGACTTAAAATTCGAATGGTATTACGAATTTCTTCATCTCTACCAATAACAGGGTCCATTTTACCTTGGCGTACCTCTTCAACTAAGTCACGACCATATTTCTCTAAAGCTTCATAATTTACTTCTGGATTTTGTGAAGTCACATGATTTCCCCCTCTAACTTTAGTTATAATTTCTTTTACAACTTCTTCTTTATTTCCAACAATCTGTTTTGTTGTGTCATCGATATCCATCGCAGCACGTAGGACGTGTTCCATTGAGATATAGTCATCTTCGTATTCTTTCATGTATGATTCAGCTTTATTTAATAATTCATTCGCTTTTGAACCAATATATTGTCCGTATTGAATATTATCTCCTTGTACTGAGGGATATTTTTTTAATTTTTCGTTATATGCTTGATTTAATTTATCTGTATCAATATTTGCGCGTTCTAATATACTTTTAAATAAACTATCAGTTTCTTCTAAAGTTCCTTTTAAAATTGCTTCGATTTCAATGTTTTGTAATTCGTTTTCTTTACTCAATTCAATGGCTTTTTGTAATGCACCTTGAATTGCATATGTCATTTGATTAATATCCAAATTTTTCACCCCTATTGATTTGATAAGAGCAAGGCCAAGTACTTCTTCTTTTTTGACTTTGACTTTCTTTGACCTTAATTACATTATAGACCCTCTTAAATGATTAATCAACAGTTATACTCAACTTTTTTATTTTTCTAAAATAGCTTGTACATGCATGTTTGACGCGCTTAATAAAGCGCTTTTATGCTATGTTTTATCACAGTTCCTTCAAGTATAAACATCAAATAATCGTCAAATTAAATAAGAGACTGAAACGGAATTCTTATCGAATTCATCGTCTCAGCCTCACGTGAATGACTAGTATTGAGTTAATTAAAGAAGTGCATTCTCAATTCAGTCAGCTACAACGCATGAGCTACATAGCTCAACTGTTTATTTTTGTTTCAAACGCTTAGCATATCTTATTTATTGTTCGAATTTTTCTTCATCGCTTTAATTATTTCATCAGATAATGCTTTTACACCACTATTTTCAAGGTGAACGCCATCTGGTGCGAAGTATTCAGGATGTCCTGCAGAGCGTTGGTACCAATCTACTAAGGTTACATTTTTATGCTTTTTAGCAGCATTAGCAAGCTGTTTATTAACGTTATCTTGCCAATCACGAGGTACACGTGTATTTACTAAATAAATTTGTGCTTTACCAAACTTACTGATTAATTGATTTAATTCTTCCTCTGTAAAATCACCGTTAGTACCTAGTTCTAAAACAACTTTATCTGAAGGTTTATTATAGTTAGAATAATTGCCTGCAATTGAGAGCGCCTCTTGTAAATGGCGACCTACTTTACCATCAATCGTTGCTTTAGGCACTTGAGATTTAAATGTCTCACCAATATCTACCATTACTGAGTCTCCAATGAGTAATGGACTTATATCGGTATACACCTGTTTTTTACTTTTACTATTGCTATTTGAACCATCGATTTTTATATTTTCACCAGGCATCATTCTGATTAAATATTTATCTTGCTCATTCGTATTAAATGAATTTGCTTTATTTTCAATGTCATCTTTTCCAAAACGGTCAAAGACCCCAATAAACATTAATACTATTGGTATTAACGCTATTATTGATATGATCGTTCTGATGAATTTAGGTCTTTTTAGATGATTGAATGAAAATGCCTTGAAACCTTCACGTCTAAACGGTGTCTCTACATATCGATATGATAATTCAGCAAATAATACTGTAAGTACGATATCGATAGCATACACATAGATTGGAAGCTGTCCATCAACAAAGTGGATGTGTATAAAGCTTATAACAGGAAAATGCCATAGGTATAAACTGTATGAGCGTTTACCAATATAAACGAATACGCGATTACCTAATGCTTTAGCTAAAATGCTAGATGGATGAACTACACTAGCAATAACGAATAACGTCATACCTGATATAAGATAAAATCCACCATTATAAATCCATGAACTCGTATCTTTTACTGTGAAGAATAAGTATATCAGTAGGAGAAGTCCTATTATACCGATTCCATCAATTGAACGTTGCAACACCTTTGGCGGATGTGCTTTCAATTTAAACGGTGGCCATAAAAATGCTAATATTACACCTAATAATAATGTTTGTAAGCGTGTATCTGTCCCAAAATAAACTCTAGAATATCCAACGTTGGGTTGAGAAATAACGACCATCGCTAATAAAGATGCTAGAGAAATAATCCATAATATCAAAGTGACGTTGCGATATTTTTTAATCGTTAAGAGTAAAATAACTAACACGAACGGGAAGAACAAATAGAACTGTTCTTCTATTGCAAGTGACCATAAGTGTTTTAATGGCATAAATGAAAATTGCTCGAAGTAGTTAACATCTTTGGCAATATACCACCAGTTCGACACATAGAATAATGCGGCTATAATGTCATGTTTAACTCGTACAATTTCCTGTGGTTCAAATATTAATGTAGCAATTCCAACGACAATTAATAACGCAACAACTGCTGGAAGTAACCGTTTTACGCGTCGTAACCAGAATTGTTTCAGGTTTATTATGCCCTTTTCTTCGTATTCCTTTAAAAGCAAGCTTGTAATTAAATATCCAGAAATAACGAAGAAGGTATCTACACCTATGAATCCCCCTGTAAGCCATTTCCTGTTTAAATGGTAGATAATAATACCTAAGACAGCAATTGCTCTTAGTCCATCTAAACCAGGCATGTAACGCATTTTAGTCTTACGTTGATTCCCTTTTTCAAAATCTTGTTTCATTGTTCACATTCTTTCCCTATTAAATAATAAATTTTGATAAATTCATTAATTACTAAAGCACTGAAAATCAGGATAAAACGAAAGCCGATGATCAACAACATGAGTGAATATGATTTAGCTTAATATTCTTTAATATTTTAATGTGTATGATTAAATCGAGTTTTATACTTAGATGTCTGAGCTTGAACTATAATATTATTTTATATAATTTGGCGCATTTATTATAAATTTTCATAAATGCAAGTACAATTTAAATCATTTTATATTGTAATTCTTATGTATTGTAGTATAACGCTTAAACAAATTCAATTTATATTACAATTATGTCATTTATTAACATCATTTTGTCACTATACGCACTGAAGGTATGACTTTGAAACGATTTCGTTAAAAAGTTAAGATCATTTAAAATAAAAAAACAATAGTACATCATCATCGTGTACTATTGTTTCTAAGCGATTAATTAGCCAACGCCTAATGCAATTTTAGCGTATCTTGACATCATATCTTTATTCCAAGGTGGATTCCAAACAATATTAACTTCTGTATCTTGTATTTCTGGAATTTCAGCTAATACTGTTTTAATTTGTTCGATAATTTGTGGTCCAAGTGGGCAACCCATTGAAGTTAGTGTCATTTCAACTGTACACAAACCATCATCATCAACATTCACTTTATATACTAAACCTAAATTAACGATATCAATACCTAATTCAGGGTCAATAACCATTTCAAGTGCACCTAGGATACTGTCTTTTAATGCCTCTTCCATTAGTATCACCTCTCATTATTTATCTTTACACTAATATATCAAATATCCGACAAAACGCCAATAAAATGCTATGATACCACTAAACCATTAAAGACGTTATAATGACACTATAGCGTTGATTTAATGTATCACCTTCACAGACATTTGATATAAAATGATAGTGAACTTTATTCTATTGATATGTAGCTTAAGGAGAAATATATGAAACCTTATTTAATTTGTTTAGATTTAGATGGAACATTATTAAATGATAATAAAGAAATTGGTGAGTATACTAAAAAAGTACTTACAACCTTAAAAAAACAAGGTCATCAAATTATGATTGCAACTGGTCGACCTTATCGTGCAAGCCAAATATATTACCATGAGTTAAATATGGACACACCTATTGTAAACTTCAATGGTGCTTATGTGCATCATCCTAAATCAGATGATTTTAAAACGACCCATGAAGTTTTAGATGTAGACTTAGCTAGAAATATGATTGAATCACTTCAAAAAGCAAAAATTACAAATATTATTGCTGAGGTACGCGATCATGTCTTTATTAATAATCACGATCCTAGATTATTTGAAGGTTTCTCAATGGGTAACCCTAAAATAGAAACAGGTAATTTATTAGAAGAATTAGACGAAGCGCCCACATCTTTACTTGTAGAAGCCGAAGAAATTTACATTCCTAGAATCAAGCAAATGCTTACGCGTTTCTATGCGGAGAATATTGAACACAGACGTTGGGGTGCACCGTTCCCAGTCATTGAAATTGTTAAACGTGGTATAAGCAAGGCACGTGGGATTGATCAAGTCAAAGATTATCTAGGAATCGAATCTTCTCACATTATCGCTTTCGGAGACGAGGATAATGATATCGAAATGATCAAATATGCTAAATATGGCATTGCAATGGACAATGGCCTTGATGAATTAAAACATATTGCCAACCATATTACTTATTCAAACAATGATGACGGTATCGGTCGTTATTTAAATGATTTCTTTAAATTAAATATACCTTACAAAGGTTAACAATCAATTTATAAAGTGAGACAAATGTATATTTTTCTAATGTCTCACTTTTTTACTATATGTTTATGGAGGAATATACGATGCGAAAGATTATTGTAGTCGGAGCTGTTGCCGGTGGTGCAACTTGCGCTAGCCAAATCCGTCGTTTAGATAAAGACAGTCAAATTACCATTTTCGAAAAAGACCGCGACATGAGTTTCGCTAATTGTGGCCTGCCTTACTATCTCGGCAATGTTGTAAATGAGCGAAAAGATGTATTACCGATTACGCCAGATATGTTTAAAGAGAAGAAAAATATTACAGTAAAAACGTATCACGAAGTGATTGCTATTAATGATAAATCTCAAACCGTCACAGTGTTAAATCGTGAAACTAAAGAAACATTTGAAACTAGTTATGACAAACTCATTTTAAGTCCAGGTGCAGGTGCTAATTCATTAGGCTTTGATAATGATTTTATTTTCACTTTACGCAATATAGAAGATACGGATGCAATTGATCAATTTATTGAGCAACATCAAGTTAAGAAAGCATTGGTCGTTGGTGCAGGCTATATTTCATTAGAAGTCTTAGAGAACTTATATACTAGAGGTTTAGAGGTTACATTAATTCACCGTTCTGAAAAAGTAAACAAGTTAATGGACCAAGATATGAATCAAGTTATCTTCGACGAGCTTGATTCACGTCATATACCTTATCGTTTAAATGAAGAAATCATCAGCATTCATGACCATCAAGTAACGTTTAAATCAGGTGTCAAAGAAGACTATGATTTAATTATTGAAGGTGTCGGTACACACCCAAATTCAAGCTTCATCGAGTCATCAAACATAGCATTAAATGACAAAGGGTTTATTCCAGTTAATGAGAAATTTGAGACGAATATCCCTAATATTTATGCATTGGGCGACGTCATCACTTCTTTCTATCGCCATGTCAATCTACCTGCACAAGTTCCTTTAGCATGGGGTGCACATCGTGGCGCCAGTATCATTGCTGAACAACTTGCTGGTAACGATCATATTACTTTCAAAGGATTTCTAGGTACTAATATTGTTAAATTTTTCGACTACACATTAGCAAGTGTGGGCGTTAAAGTTGAAGAATTATCTCAGTTTGATACTCAAATGGTTGAAATTACTTCTGGGACACACGCTGGTTATTACCCTGGAAATACAGATATCCACTTGCGTGTTTATTTTGACGCTGAGCGTCGTCAACTATTGCGTGCTGCCGCAATTGGAAAAGAAGGCGTAGATAAACGCATTGATGTCATTTCAATGGCAATGATGAGTGGCATTACTGTTGATGAATTAACTGAATTTGAAGTAGCCTATGCGCCACCCTATAGTCATCCTAAAGATTTGATTAATATGATTGGCTATAAAGCCCGAGATTTATAAAATATGGGAGTGAGACAGAATGCTTTTAAATTCGTCGTCCACTCCCAGCTTGCTTTGCTTGTAGAATTTCTTAGTGAAATTCTCTTTGCTGGGGCCCCGACTCCCACCTTGCTTTGCTTGTAGAATTTT